>JANLSZ010000338.1:0-18397 GCA_031362685.1 Vicinamibacteria bacterium
CGGGCGGTGAATTGATCGGCAAGGGCCTCGCTGATCTCGCGCGACACGAGGAGACCATCGAGTCGCGTCTGGTCTCGATCGGCTCACCGAAGCTTCGCGCGCTCGGGGGCGAACTTGGCCCCACCATTGAGAACCCCGAGCACCGGCTCTATGCCCTGCTCGGCCAGAAGCACGGCGACAACGCGCACGGCCAGTACAACGCCCTGGTCCGGCTTCTGGTGAGCTACGAAAGAGCCCTGGCGTGCGTGCGCCCGTAGACCTCTCAAGACTCCAGGCCTTCCTGGAGGAGTTGTCGCATGCGGCCAGCGAGCCTACGCGTCTATACCTCACGGGCGGGGCCTCCCAACTTCTCCGCGGTCTGCGCGACTCCACCGTCGCTGTGGATCTCACTCTCGAACCGGAAAGCGATGAGCTGCTCCGGTCGATGGTGGCGCTCAAGGAGACTCTGAACCTCAACGTGGAGATCGTGTCGCCGGCCCATTTCGTCCCCGCCCTGCCCGGGTGGCGCGAACGCTGCGAGTTTGCCATGCAGCTCGGGAAGCTCGCCGTGCATCACTTCGATCCGTACACCCAGGCGCTGTCCAAGCTCGAGCGTGGGCATGTCCGCGACCTGCAGGACATTCAAGCCCTGATCCGCGAAGGGATCGTCGACCCGCGCCGGCTGCGCGCGCTCCTCGCCGAGGTCAAATCCGAACTGTTCCGATATCCGGCGATCGATGCCGCGAGCCTCTTCAAAGCCGCGGATCGTCTGGCCGGTGTCGACCAGGGTTGAGGTAATGTCCGCGTCATGGCGATATCACCCACGGCCTGGCCCCTGACCGCTCGATCCCCCGCGCTGTTCGCGGCGGTGTTCTGTGCTGCGGTCGGCGCGTGGGCGCAGTCGCCGCCTTCGTATCCTGACGCGCGAGCCAGCGACCCGGTGACCCTTGGCTGGATGGTGGGCGCGCCGCCGCCACCCGACAAGATCATCGCGTTTCAGGACGGCAGCTATTACCGTTTTCCGCAGTTGCGCTGGAGCTTTTCGCATTGGCGCGAACTGACGCCAACCGTCAGCGTCTCGCGCGGCCCGCGGCCGGTGCACGCGTTGCCGCGGGCGCTGCGCAACGATATCGACGCGATCACCTTCACGCCCCTGGGTGGGGCTCCGGCCATGACCTGGGAGCGCTCGCTCGCCGCCAACTACACCGATGGCATCGTGGTGCTGCACCAGGGTCGGATTGTTTATGAGCGTTATCTCGGGGCGCTCAAGCCGGAGGGTCAGCACATCGCCTTCTCGGTCACCAAGTCGTTCTTCGGCACCATCGCCGCCATGCTGGTCGAGGAAGGCCAGCTCGATGACAAAGCCCTGGTCAGCCACTACCTGCCCGAACTGAAGGACAGCGCCTTTGGCGACGCGACGGTGCGCCATGTCCTCGACATGACCACCGCGATGAAGTTCTCAGAGAAATACGCGGATCCGAATGCCGAGGTCTGGAACTTCGCGCGTGCCTCCGGCCAGATTCCGAGCCCCCCCGGCTATCAGGGGCCTCTTTCGCTCTACGAGTACCTGCCGACCATCGTCAAGGAAGGCGATCACGGCAAGGGCTTCACCTATCGCTCGCCGAACGCCGAGGTGCTGACGTGGCTGATCCGGCGGGTGAGCGGCAAGTCGGCCGCGGAGAACCTGCAGGAGCGCATCTGGGAAAAACTCGGGGCCGAGCAGGATGCCTACATCCATGTCGATCCGCATGGCAGTGCCGTGGGTGCGGGAGGACTCAACCTCGGACTACGCGACCTGGCGCGTTTCGGCGAAATGATCCGTCTCGATGGCGTGCTCGGCGGGCAGCGGATCGTGCCGGCGCGCGTGGTTTCGGAGATCCGGCGCGGCGGTGACCGGGAGCAGTTCAAAAACGGCGGCTACACCACTCTGCCCGGTTGGAGCTATCACGATCAGTGGTGGATCTCGCACGACGACCATGGCGCATTCTCGGCGCGTGGTGTCCACGGCCAGGTGATCTACATCGATCCAAAGGCCGAGATGGTGATCGCGCGCTTTGCCTCGCACCCCCTCGCCGGCAACATGGCCCTCGATCCAACGTCGATCCCGGCCTACCGGGCCCTGGCGGACCACCTGCTCGCGAAGAGTCGATAGCCTCCCGCTGGTCGCGCTCCGGCTACGGGCTCGGCTTCACGAGCAGGGTCTCACCCACGTCCCCGCGCCTCCGCCCGAGCGCGCATTCCTACCACCAGCGCGGAACGCGGGACCGGTACTCGTCGTACGCGCTTCCGAACAGACCGTGCATCGCGCGCTCTTCGGGCGGGATCTGGAAGCGCCCGATGTAGAGAGGAAAGGCCGCGACGAGCAACAGCGCGAGCGGATGGGCGCGCCAGATTCCGAGGGCCAGGAGAGCCAGGGTCATGCCGAGGTACATGGGATTGCGGGTGCGCCGGTAGATTCCCGTCGCGACCAGCGACGACGCGGTATCCGGTTTCAGGGGATTGACGGTGGTCTGGTGGCGGCGGAACGCGACCATGCCGGCCGCGGCCAGCCCGAAGCCCAGGATGGCGACCACCGCCGCGACTGCGAGGGTCCCGGGAAACGGTTGGCGGAGGGCCGGCGTCGCCAGGTCCACTCCAACCATCAATACGCCGGTCATCGCGCCGACCAGCGGTGGCGGTATCCGGTTCTCAAGAAAGTGTCCTCGGGTCATGGGAGGGTCTCGGTTCGGCCAGCATTCGCGCGCTCAACCGGACGAGGCGTCGGGGGATCTGGCGGCTGCAGGCAGTATAGATCCGCGCCCCCCGAGGCTCCGGCCTCCGACTCCGTCTTTCCTGCGTAGGCCGCGCGAGTTCTGCAAGATCCTTCGGCGGGGCGGCCCGGATTGGAACGTTCCATACCACTCGCGATAACATGCCGCATCTGGGGCTTTCGCCCTCGATCCTGGAAGAACACTGATGACCAAACCCCGCATCGGAAACGCCCCCGTGAGTTGGGCGGTTTACGAGGCTCACCTTCCCAATCCACCTTTCGCCTCCGTTCTCGACGCCATTGCCGCCGCGGGCTATGAGGGGACAGAACTCGGTCCGTATGGCTATTTGCCTACCACGAAGGAAGCGCTCGCCCGCGAACTCGATTCACGTCACCTGACCCTCGGCTCGTCCTTCGTGCCGGTGTCTCTCGAGGATCCGGCGGCGCGTGAGGCCGTGATCGCCCATTCGCTGAAGGTGGCGAGCCTCCTCTCCCAGTTCGGGGTGAAGGAACTCATCGTCGCGGATGACGAAGACCCCATGCGCACGGCGCATGCGGGGCGCATTCCCAAGGACGGATCCATGGGCTGGTCCGCGCCCGAATGGAGGGCGGCGCTCCAGACCCTCGAACTCATCGCCCTGCGGGTCAAGGACGCGCACGGCCTCAGCGTGGTGGTGCATCACCACGCCGGCACGTATCTCGAAACGCCCGAGGAGATCGACCGCCTGCTTGAAGGCACTCGGCCTGAGCTCGTGAACCTCCTTCTCGACACCGGCCATGCGGTCTACGGTGGATGCGATCCGGTGGACATCGCCACCCGCCACGGCGCGCGCGTTCGTTACGTCCATCTGAAGGATGCGGATCGGGCGGAGCTTCAACACGTCAGAACGAGCAACGTCTCGATGACCGAAGCCTGGAAACGCGGGATCTTCTGCGCGCTGGGCGAGGGCGTGGTCGACTTCAAGGGCGTCTGTTCCGCGCTGGCCACCCGCGGCTACCACGGCTGGATGATCGTGGAGCAGGACGTGGTCCCGGATGAGTCGGGCCGCTTGAACCCCGATCCCTCCGAAAGTGCGAAAAAGAGCCGGACGTATCTGCGGGAGGTTCTGGGGCTGTGAGCGGGAAGCTGCGGGTGGGCGTGATTGGATGCGGCGGTATCGCCCAGATGATGCATCTGCCCACGCTTTCCGAGCGGCCGGATCTTTTCGAGATCGTGGCCATCGCCGACATCTCCGAAGCGGTTCTCAAGGCAGTGGGGGACCGGTACCAGGTCGGACCGCGCTCGCGTGACTTTCGAGACGTCGCGAGCAACCCCAACGTCGAGGCAGTCTTCGTTCTCTCATCCGGTCGCCACGACACCGCTCTGGCCGCGGCCTTCGCCGCGGGCAAGCACGTCTTTGTCGAAAAACCCCTGGGCTTCGGACGACCGGAGACCGAAGCGCTGGCCACCGCCGCCCGCGCGGCCCGCGGTTTCACCATGGTCGGATACCACAAGCGTTTCGACCCCGCGTATCTGGCCGCGTGCGCACTCATCCGGTCCCTGAACGATCTGCGCTATGTCGAAGTGACGGTGCTCCATCCCGACGACGGTGCGTATCGCGAGCATCACGCCATCCTTCCTTATCGCGAGCCGCAACGGCCGGGGCCCGACGAACCGCAGACCAACGCGGGTGCGAGAGCGGAGGCGCAGATCCAGGATCTCAAGGCGGGTCTCGACGCCACCGTGCGGCCGGGCGCTTCCGTCGATGAAAGGGTTGCGGCTTTGATGTTGTGGCAGAGCCTCATCCACGACGTGAATGCACTGCGCGGCGCCCTGGGCGAGCCGGAACGCGTCCTGTCGTCCTCGGTGTGGAACGAGGGCATGGCCCAGCACTCGCTGACGCAGTTCCCGCGAGGCGTACGGGTGTCGATGAGCTGGGTGTCGTTGCCCGGGGTCAAGCACTACGAGGAGCGTCTGCGTTTCGTGTCGCCGAACCTTCGCGCCACTCTCACCTTTCCGTCGCCCTACATTCGGCATGCCCCCACCAAACTCGAAGTCGAGCGCATGGATGGCGAAGCCCTGGTGGTCGAAGACCGGGTGGTGAGTTACGACGAAGCGTTCCGTGCCGAGGTGCATCATTTCCGGGAGAGCGTCCTCTCCGGCAAAGCGCCGTCGATCTCCGTGGAAGAAGCGGTGGGCGATGCGCGCTGGATCGAAGCCATCGGCCGGAGCTACACCGCCGCGATTCCTCGCGACGTGGCCTAGTCGGCTTTCAACCTCGGGAAGAACGCTGCGTCCACCGGCGCTTCCTCGAGCACTTTGATCATCCGTTGCAGCGTCTCGTTGAGCGGAGCCGGCACGCCCAGGGCGCGGCCTCGGCGGACCACGTAGCCGTTCAGGTCGTCGATCTCGGTGGGCCGTCCCTGCGCGATGTCCTGTCCGGTGGATGAAATCGCGGTGGGGAAGCCCGCGGCGAGGTCCATCACCTGCTTCAGCACGAAGTCGAAGTCGAGGGGCACCCCGTCCTTGCGGCCCACCGCGACCAGTTCCTCGACGATCGTCCTCATCAGGACGCGTGACGCGTCGGTTTTGACCAGGCGCTCGTAGCGCGCTCGGCAGAGAGCAGAGAGCGCGTTGTAGCCGCAGTTCATTGCAAGTTTCGTCCACAGGGTCAGCCGAATGTCGTCGGCCAGCGAGGCCTGGATCGTTCCGCGTTGGAGGGTCTCCACGATCGACCGCAGCCGCTCGGCGCGCTCCGCGGCATCGCTCCGGCCGGGGAACCAGTCGCCCAGCAGGACGTCGCCGCGGCCGTTGTGATGGACGTGCCCCGGGCCCTCGATGTAGCACGAGACCACCAGCGCGGCCGAGAAGACAGGATTGGGAAGAATCGCGGCCAGGCGCTCGGCGCCATCGACGCCATTCTGAAACGCGAGGACTGCGGTGGCGGCCGAGAGGAAGGGCTTGAGTTCGGTCGCGACGGTCTCCGTATCGCGCGTCTTCGTGCAGAAGAGGACGATCTCGCTCTTCGCAAGCGCACTCATCTCGGTGGAGGCGTTCACGGGGGCGTGGAAGTCGAAGTCACGACCGGTGACGCGAACGCCATGTTCGCGCATGGCCTCCACGTGGGTCGATCGCGCCACGATTGCGACCGGCGCTCCAGCCTTCGCGAGCCAGCCACCGTAGAGGCAGCCGATGGCTCCGCCGCCCATCACTCCGATCCGTGGCCAGGATGGCGCTGATGTCATCTCTGAAACTGGACCCCGGCTTCCGCCGGGGTGACGGGCCTGCTTTTCAGTGGGCCCGTCACTTCGCGTACTTCGGCGCGTTCTTGGCGTCGACGTATTCGGTGCCGGTGTCTATGAGCTTCGCCACCGTGCGTCCCTCGGCGAGCGCGATGGCGGCGAGGACGCCCTGTCGGCCCATTTCGCGCGGGCTCTGCGCGACGCTGCCGGTGAGCTTGCCTTCCACGATGGCAGTGGCCGCTTCTTTGGTGGCGTCGAATCCGATGATGGCGATCTTGCCCCGCAGCTTCCTCGCTTCCACCGCCTCCATGGCCCCCAGGGCCATCTGATCGTTGGTGGCGAAGACGCCCTTGATGTTCGGATGCGCGGTGAGCAGGTTTTCCATCACCGTGAGCCCGAGTTGACGCTCGCTGTTGCCGGGCTGTTGGCCGACCACCTTGATCCCAGGGGTTTTCGCAATCTCGTCGAGAAACCCCTTGGCCCGCGCGTCCTGCGACTCGTTCCCGGGAACCCCCGAGATCAGCACCACGTCGCCGGTCGTTCCGATGGCCGCGACCATTCCGATGGCGGCCAGCGACCCGCCCTTGGCATTGTCCGTACCGATATACGTCGACTTCTTCGCGAAGGGCGCATCGGTATCGATGAGAACCACGGGAATACCGCGGGCCACCGCCTGCTCGAGCGTGCTGTTCACCTGAGCCGAACCCGCCGGGTCGACGATCAGAACTCTCACCCCTCGGCGCACCTGGTTCTCCAGGATGCTGACTTGCTGATCCACATTGATCTCGCGATCGGGCGCGGAGATCACCAGTTCGTACGCGGGGTTTTCCGCGGCGGCCGCCTTGGCGCCCTCGGCGAGGACCAGCCAGAACTCGCTGTCCATGGCTTTGGTCACCAGGGCGATGCCCTTCTTCTCGGGCGGGCGGTTGCAGCCATCAAGGGCGAGGGCCAGGGTCAGGACGGCAGCCGTCACATGGGGTTTCATTTCTCTTCTAATCTCCTTGACGCGCGCGCAGCACGTCGACCACAACCGCGGCGATGATCACCACGCCGATCACGATCATCTGCCAATAGGCCGAAACATCCAACAGGTTCAGGCCGTTTCGCAGGAAGCCGATGAACAGGGCGCCGATCAGGGTGCCCCCCACCGTTCCCACCCCTCCAAAGAAAGAGGCCCCGCCGATGATGACCGCGGCGATGGCATCGAGCTCCGCTCCGGCGCCCGCGAGAGGGAAACCGGAGTTCATGCGCGCGGCCAGAACCAGGGAGGCGACCGCCGCCATCAGGCCCGAGACGGTGTAGGCGAGGTCGAGTCGCGCACTCACGGGCACCCCGGCCAGGCGCGCGGCTTCGCGATTGCCGCCGATGGCGAAGAGGTCGCGGCCATACACCGTTCGCTCCAGAAGCAGATGAACCACCAGAGCGGCGATAGCGACCACGATGACCGCCGCAGGCACGCCGAGGAGATCACCGTTGAAGGGCAGGCGGAAGCCATCGGGGAGGCCGCTGATGGGGACGCCCGCGGCCAGGATCATGGCCGCGCCCCGGGCCACGTTCATGGTTCCGAGAGTGGAGATGAAAGGGTGCGGCAGTTTCAGACGGGTGAGCAGGAGTCCGTTCAAGAGCCCCACGAAGGCGCCGAGGGCGAGGGTCAGGCTCACCGCGAGAAGGGGCGGGACACCTGCGCGCATCAACATCGCGAGGGCCACGCTCGACAGGCCGAGGATGGAGCCGATCGAGAGGTCGATGCCCGCGGTGATGATGACCACCAGCTGGCCGAGGGCCAGCAAAGCGTTGGTGGACGACTGCCTCAGGACATTGATGAGATTGTCGGCGGTGAAGAAATGGGGCGAAGCGAGGCTCAAGACGACGCACAGGATGACCAGCCCCAGCAGGGGCGCCAGCCGGCCCAGCAGAATCCGGCCGCCTCCGCGGGTCACGCCGCCACCCCCGCGGCCAGGGCCACGATTCCTTCGGCGGTGGCTTCGGCCCGAGACACCTCACCCACGATCCGGCCTTCGCGAAAAATCAGTATGCGATGACACAGGCGCAGCAACTCCGGGATCTCCGACGAGGCCACGACCAGGCCCAGACCGCGCGCGGCCATGGCTTCGAGATAGCGGTGGATTTCCTCTTTCGCCGCGACGTCGACGCCACGAGTCGGTTCGTCGAGCAGGAGCACCTTGGTTTCCGGACGCATGAATCGACCGAGCACCACCTTCTGCTGGTTCCCTCCGGAGAGCGTCGCGACCTTCGCGTTCACGCTGCTGGTCTTGATGGCCAGATCGCGAATCGCCTCGAGCGCGGTCTTGAGAATCACCGGGCGGGACAGAAAGCCAAGGCGCTTTCCGCCTTTTGGAAGCACGAGGGTCAGGTTCGTCTCGACACTCTGCCCAAGGACGAGGCCTTGCGCTCTGCGGTCTTCGGGCACCAGGCCCATCCCGCGCGAGAGGGCATCGCGCAGGGTATGCACGGCGACAGCACCGCGGCCCGAATTCAAACGCACCGTCCCTCGCGAACGCTTCTCCGAGCCGAAGATGGCGTGAAGGGTGCGCGAACGCCCGGCCCCGAGCAAGCCCGCGAGCCCAAGAATCTCGCCGCGGCGAACCGTGAACGAGATGTCGGCCACTCGCCTTGACCCGAGACCTTCGACCTCGAGCACCACGTCGTCTGAAGGCGCTATCGGAGCCGCACCCGCGCCGGAGAGGTCGCGACCGGCCATGGCGCGAACGATCTCGGTATTGGTGACGTCTCGGAGCGAGGCGCTCAGCACGTTGACCCCGTCGCGCAGAACGGTGATGCTCTCGGTCATGGCTCGCAGTTCCTCGAGCCGGTGAGAAATGGCGACCACCGCACGTCCCGAAGCCTTCATCCGAGCCACCACCTCGTACAAGCGGTCCACTTCGCGAGTGGAAAGCGAAGAGGTGGGCTCATCCAGAATGAGGACGCGCGATCCGCGATGCAGCGCGCGTGCGATCAGAACCAGTTGCCGATCGGCCAGGCGCAGAGAGCCGAAGGGCGCGTCCAGGGGCACGTCGATGCCCACGAGTTCCAGCGCCGCCGCCGCGATGTCCTTCACCCTCTTTCGATCGACCAGGCGCAGCAGGCCAAAGCTCGCGGGCGTCTCGCCCAATGAAATGTTCAGGGCGACGCTCAGCGTGGGCGCGCCCTGCGGCTCCTGGGGCACGAGGCCAATTCCGCGACGCTGCGCCTCCACGATGTCTCCGGGCGGGAGGACCACGCCATCGAGCCGCACCTCGCCCGCGTCGGGCCGCAGCATGCCAGCGAGCACCGCCATCAGGGTCGATTTGCCCGCGCCGTTTTCGCCCGCCACCGCGTGACCCTCGCCCGCCACGAAGGCAACGCTCACGTTAGACAGGGCGAGCTGGCCAGCGAAGGCTTTCGTGATGCCCGTTGCTTCAAGGAGTGCCCGCACCGTCTCGGGATTGTAGTGGACTCCTGTTCGAGGGCTGCAGGCGAATGCCGTCCACCACATGCAACTCGAGCCAGCCGGGACTCGACATCACCAGAGAGTTCTTTCCGTCCGGCGTGATGAGCACGCCAAGGATCCGCCCCAAAGAACCCGCCGGTGCGCCTACGGCTTCTCGGGCCAGCGCTGGGGGACCTTGCGCAGCTTGGTCAGGTCGTATCCCTGGGCGGTCAGTTCGAGCAGCAGATTCTGGTAGTCCGCCTCCGGAATCTCCGGCGTCCGCGCCATGATCCAGGCGAAATCGCGTTTGTTCCGGCTGATGATGGTCTGAGAGTAGCCTTCGTCCAGGTGAGTGATCAGGAACTCGGACTTGAAGGGCCAGATGAACCGCATCCCCCAGGTCGAATTGTTCACCTTGTCCTTGATGAAGCCGCGCGGGTTGTAACGCTTGAGCGGCCCGTCGAAGCCGCCTTTGTTGAACGTGAACACGGTGTCGATGGAGCCTTTTGGATCCAGCCGATAGTTTTCGACCGCGTTGTAGGCCTGCTTCTCGATGGAGGTCGGGATGGCCGCGATGACATACCAGGTGCCCATGAAGCGCTTGATGTCGACCTTGTCGACGGTCTTGAGCCTTGGCCGGGACGCAGCATCGGCGGCCAACGGAACCAGAAAGAGCAGGAGCGACATTGTCTTCATCATGATTTGCAGCATATCCACACGTCCTGATCGCTCTCTATCCGGCCATTGGGCGGCGCGTTATCTTTCCGAACGTGCCGACGAGCCGCTGGATACGCTGACTTACGCCATGCTCTTCGCTTAGCCACGGCGGCCGAATGGAGGGTGGGCGGAAGGGTCAGGGAACCGCGGTGTAGTGGCCGTGAATGCAGAGCCAGCGGCCGCCTTCACGGACGAAGATGCGCGTGGACTTGCCCCGCGAGGTAAAGCGTTTGCCATCACTGACCCCCGAGTCGGTCCAGTAGTAGGTGACCCACGCGACATCGCCCCGCACCGTCACCGCGGGCTGGTGCATGTCGGTGTGCACGCCCACGGCCCGGCGCAGGTAGTCGCGATAGTTGCGAACCTCCGCCTCCTTGCCTTCGGTGATGTAAGTGTCGTTTTCCCCAAACGAGGTGAAGGCCGGATGCACATAGGTCGCGTAGCGATCGACGTCGCCCTTCTCGACCGCGTCCCACATGGCCACGAGCGCGGCCTTGACGTCTACGACGTCCTTCGAATCCACGATCTGGGCGGTGGCCGGGATGGCCAGCACAAGAAACAGTCCGCGTAGCAACCATTGACGCATACACACTCCTTTTGCGTCCCCGGGGCGGGGCGCGCTTCTGAGGGGCCATGATACTGTCGCCGCGATGAGTCTACGAGGGCTTCCAGGCCCGGTCCTTCTATTGATTGTGGCGGCGGCTTCGTGCCGCGACCCCGGGCCGCCTGGGGGCGTAACCGATCCACCGGCCGCTGGCACCCTGGCCGCGATCGTAGCGCCTCAGTGGAAGATCGAGACCGGACCTCCCTTGCCTGACCCGATCACCAACAATGCGGTGGCCGCCTCCACCGCCTTGGGGCACGATCGACTCTTCAGCTTTCTCGGCCTGGGAGCGGGTAAGGACTACCGCGCCATTACCACCCGCGCCTTCGCACTTGATGTGAAGCTGGGGCGTTGGGAGTCCCTCCCGGATGTGCCTGGCCCGGTGGGGCGGATCGCGGCCACCGCTCAGGCCTTCGGCGACTCGGTGTATGTGTTCGGCGGGTACTCAGTGGCCGCGGACGGCAAGGAGACCACCAGCAAGGCGGTGGACATCTACGACGTCCGAAAGAGGCGCTATACGCGGGGCGCCAACATACCGGTCCCCATCGACGACACCGTTTCCGGAGTCTGGCGCGACCGGTTGATCTTCCTGGTCAGCGGCTGGTCGGTTTCGGACAACGTCGATGCGGTCCAGATCTACGATCCCGCCCGCGACAAGTGGATGCGAGGCACCCCGGTTCCCGGAGTCCCGGTGTTCGGGCACTCCGGTGGAATCGCGCGCGACTCGATCATCTACTGCGGTGGCGCGCGAGTGCAGGCTCCGAAGTCTCCAAAGTATGCCGCGAACCCCGAGTGCTTCCGAGGGGACATCGACCCCGAGGATCCGACCCACGTGGCCTGGCGACGTATTTCCAATCATCCTGGTCCGGCTCGTTACCGGGCCGCCGCCGGAGGGGTGCAGGCGGGAGGGCTGGTGGGCGTGATGTTCGTGGGGGGCACCTCGAACCCCTACAACTACAACGGGGTGGGATACGACGGGAAGCCATCGGAGCCCGAAGCCACCAGTTGGATCTACGACATCGAGCGAAATGAGTGGGTCGAAGGCCCGCGACTGACCGCGCCCACGATGGATCACCGCGGCCTGGTCTCGACCGGCGGCGCGTGGTGGACCATCGGCGGATTGGGTCCAGGTCAATCGGTGTCCGCGAGCGTGACCCGTCTCGGCCTGCCGCGTTAGACCGCGGGTTGAGGGGCAGTCAGCGCTACTGCGACAGCATCTTGACAAGCCGGTATTGGAACTCCAGGCCCTCGTAGAACTGCTTCACCTCGACTCGCTCGTCCTTGCCGTGGGCACGCACGTCGTCCATGTCGCCGAAGGCGCCGTCGATGCCATAGGTGGGAATCCCGGCGTTCCTCAGGAAGATACCGTCGGTGGCGCCCGTGCTCATGACCGGCACGACCACGACTCCCGGGAACATTTGCCTGGTCAGGGACTCGACCGCGGCGATCACGTTGGGAAGCAGCGACGAGGGCCGGCTGGGGTTCGCCGGGCCCACGAAGGTGATTGTGATCTTCGGATCGGCGAGCACTTCGACAAGTTGGTCCCGCACCGAGGCGGGCGGGACACCCGGGAGGATCCGGCAGTTCACATTCGCGGTGGCGGACTGAGGCAGGGCATTGGTGGCGTGGCCGCCGGACAGCAGAGTCGCCACGCAGGTGGTCCGCATCATCGAGTTCCAGTAGGGCAGAGACGCCGATAGCCGAGCCGCCGCCTTCAGGTCGGGCGTGGCCGTCGACATCGCACGCATGTCCGCCCCCAGCTGCGGATCCGCCTGCATGGGCGCCGAGCGTTCGAAGTAGCCTCGGGTGACCTCGTTCAACTGCACCGGGAAATCGAAGGCGGCAAGGCGGGCCAGGCCCGCCGATAGGCGGTAGATCGCGTTGTCCTTGACCGGCAGGGAACTGTGTCCGCCCGGGTTCGTGGCCTCGAGCCGGAAGTCCTGATACACCTTCTCGCTGGCCTGGATCTCGTTGACCAGGTACTTCCCCTTGCGCATGCCCCCGCCCCCGCCCTCGTTGACGGCGAATTCCGCGTCGATAAGGTCCTTGTGATTCCTGAGCAGCCAGTCGACGCCATTGAACGTACCGCCTTCCTCATCCGCGGTGAGGGCGAGAATCAGATCGCGGTCGGGCTTGAACCCTTCCTCCTTCAACCGAATGAGGGTGGCCACGAAACGGGCGGCCATCGACTTGTCGTCGCTGGTTCCTCGACCGTAGAAGAAACCGTCTCTTTCGAGAAAAGTGAACGGGTCGAAGGACCAGTCTCCGCGCTTCGCTTCGACCACGTCGAGGTGGGCTAGCAAAAGCACCGGCTTCCGCGCTCCCGTACCGTGGTAGCGGGCGACGAGATTCCCTTTCCGGGGATCGGGACCCAGCACTTTTACGTCGGCCTCAGGAAAGCCAGCGGCCCGGAGGCGCACCGCCATCGCTTCCGCCGCGGTGGTCACGTTGCCCGCGGGGGTGTCGGTGGTGTTGATCTCGATCAGCTGCTTGAAGATCTCCCGCGCGCGGGCGTCGTGGGGGCCGGTCTGGGCTCCGACTGGGTGGACCGAGCCGACGAGGACAAAAAGGAATGCCGGGAGGTATCGCATGGCCCGACTCTAGCGTGCGCGACGGCCGCGGATGAGGATGGCGCTCATTCCCGCCCCGGTGGCGAGAAATCCTGGAATGAGGAGAGGGCGTCCGCGAACTCACGTGCGCCACCCAGATTCAGGAGGCGATCAACGTCCGCCTCCAGCATGAGCGGGGTGACTTGCGACGCGTCGTCGTAAATGACGCCGGGTCCCTCGACCATGGCGGCGGGCCGGAATCGACCCCCGCCCGCGACGATGGTCTGACCGTTCACCCCGCATCGCTCGCTGACCAGAAGCGCCACCAGGGGCGCCACGTACTCGGGGCGCATGGCGGCGAGGAATCGATCGTCGCCGTGCTTTTCGGTCATCTTCGTGGCGGCGTAGGGCGCGACCGCGTTGCAAAGGACGTCGTGCGACTTCCCCTCGGCGGCCACGCTGCGCATCAGCCCGACAAGGGCCGCCTTCGAAGCCGCGTAGGCCGAGAGGCCATGCAACCCGTGGAGGCCGGCCGAAGAAGTCGACACCACGATGCGCCCATGTCCCTGGGTCCGCATGTGCGCGTAGGCCGCGTGCGTGGCATACAGCGTGCCGAAGAAGTTGATCTCCATGATCTCGCGGACTTCATCGAGAGTGATCTTGTGGAAGGCCTTGTGTTGATCGACGCCGGCGTTGGCGACCAGGGCGTCGAGGCGTCCCCAGGTGTCGAGCGCCTGGCGAACCATGGCTTCGCCCGAACCCGCATCGCGAGCGTCATTTTCGTTGGCGATGGCTTCGCCGCCCCGATCACAAATCTCGCGGGCCACCTTCTGCGCGGTGCCGAGCCCCGACTCATCGATTTGCCGGCGCCGATTGTTGACCACCACGCGCAGGCCCCGCGCGCCCAGGTCCAGCGCGTAGGCGCGGCCCAGACCTCCACCGGCGCCGGTGATGATGACCACCCGCTTTATCGACATGGAAGCTGCGGGGAAGATGCTTGACCACCCAGCTTTTTGCTGTCAGCCTTCGGCGTCAAAGTGCCTGGACCATAGCACCCGGAAGATCGGAGCAAGATGCAGCCTGCCGAGACGGAAAAAATCCAGCGAATGCTGGCCCGGGATGAGATTCGCGAAGTTCTCTCCGCCTATGCCCGCGGCGTCGATCGGGCCGACGGCGAGTTGCTCAAGTCCTGCTATCACCGAGATGCCATCGAGGAGCACGCCGGAAATTACACCGGCAACGCTCACGCGTATGTCGACGGGGCGACGCCGCGCATCGAGCGCATGGGGGCGATGCAGCACCTCCTCGGCTCGAGCCACATCGACCTCGACGGCGACACCGCGTACGTCGAGACCTACGTCTGGACGTTCCTGCGAATCAAGGTCGACGAGCGTGAGGTCGACACCTTTACCGGCGGCCGGCTGGTCGATCGTTTCGAACGCCGCGACGGGGCCTGGAAGATCGCCCACCGCTGGACGGTGTTCGACTGGAATCGCGACACGCCTTCGAACCAGGCCTGGGTGAACGGCATGTTGAAGCCCGGCAAGCCTGGCATGCGGGAGGGTCGCAAAGGCCGCACCGACCCCTCCTACCAACGTTTCTGAGCGTGTCACCAAGGCTCGCATGAGCAGTACCGCGCCCTTCAAGCAAACCTGGTTTCCGTCCGCCGAGATGCGAATGGAAACCCGAGCCGACGGTTCGATTCTGGTCGAGCCGGTGGTCGAACTCGAGCCGTTCACCCCAAGCATTCCGGCGGAGTTGGCCCTGGCCGCGAAGACCCTGCCCGACAAGACGTATCTCGCGCAACGGGCTCAGCGAGGCGCGCCCTGGACCCGTCACACTTACCGCGCGATGAAGCAGAATGCCGATGCGGTCGCGCAGTGGCTGCTCGACCTGAAGATCCCGCCTGGTCGCTCGGTTTTGATCCTCTCCGGCAACTCGATCGCTCACGCGACCTTGAAGTTCGGGGCCATGACCGCGGGAGTCCCGGCGTGCCCGGTGAGCGTCAACTATTCGTTGATGGGCGGCGACTTCGGCCGACTGCGTCACGTCATCGGCCTCGTCCGCCCCGCGGTGGTGTTCGCGGAGCAGGCGGAAAGGTTCAAGAAGGCGCTTGACACCGTGGACTTCGGCGACGCCGTCGTGGTCACGGATGACCCGTCGGCCCTCGGTCGTCCCGCGGTCTCCCTGGGCAGTGTCCTCGCGACGTCCGCGACGGCAGCGGTGGCGCGGTCGATCGAGTCCCTCGATCCCGATGCCCCGAGCGCCTACATGCTGACCTCCGGTTCGACCAGTCTGCCCAAGGCAGTGAACCAGACCCAGCGCATGATCACGGCCAACCTCGCCCAGGGACGTCAGGTGCTGGGGAAGACCGCGGGCTGGCGCGACGTCATGCTCGACTGGCTGCCCTGGAACCATGTCTCCGGCGCCTTCACTCAAATGGGCGTGCTCGTAAGCGGAGGCACGCTCTACATCGACGGCGGGCTGCCGGTCGTCGGTCGGTTCGACGAGTCGATCGACAATCTCAGGGAGATCGCGCCGGCGTTCTACGTCAACGTGCCTCTCGGTTACGCGATGCTGGCCGATGCCCTCGAGGCCGACGACACCCTGCGCCAGCGAGTCTTCGCCAAACTCCGCATGGTTTTGTATGGAGGCGCGGGCCTGCCCCAGGCGCTCTACGACCGGATTCAGAGGATGTCGGTCGAGACCACCGGAGAACGGATTTTCTTCACCACGGGTTACGGCGCCACCGAAACCACGTCGGGCTGCATGTCCATCTACTTTCCCACCGACGAGGTCGGCATCGGCCTGCCCATGCCGGGACTCTCGGTCAAGCTGGTCCCTACGGGCCCTCGCTATGAAGTGCGCCTGCGCGGTCCGATGGTGATGTCGGGGTACGCAGCCAACCCCGAAGCCAATCGAGACATTTTCGATGACGAAGGCTTCTACCGAACCGGCGACACCGCGCAGTTCCACGATCCCGCCGATATCGGCAAGGGGCTCAAGTTCGCCGGGCGTCTTGCGGAAGACTTCAAATTGGCCAGCGGCACCTGGGTTTCGGCAGGAAGGTTGCGCCCGCAGTTACTGGAGGCTCTGGCTCCCCTGGTTTCCGATGTCCTGGTGTGCGGCGAAACGAACGCCTACCTCGCGGTTCTGGCCTGGCCGAGCCCCGCCGGACGCGAGGCCGCCGACCTGCCTCGGCAACTCGCCGAACGGTTGACGGCATTCAACCTCGGCCGGGGCACAAGTGAGCGCATCGAACGCCTGGCCCTGCTTGCCGAACCGCCTAGGGTGGATGCGCACGAGGTGTCGGACAAAGGCACCATCAACCAGCGGGTAGCCATGACGCGCCGCGCGGCCGATGTTGAACGCCTCTACGCAGAGCCGCCCGATCCAGAGACCATCCTGCCCATCGCCCAAACGCCGCACCGGAGACCGCCCGCATGAGCCCGACCCTTCTTCCCGAGGCCGTTCAACAACTCCTCGACCGGCAGGCCATCGAAGATGTCCTGGTGCGCTACAGCCGCGCTGTCGACCGCGCTGACATCGAGTTGCTCCGCAGCTGCTATCACGACGATGCGGTCGAGGATCACGGAGGCGTCTTCAAAGGCCCCGCCCGGGACTACGTCGACCAGATCGCTCTCATCCTTCCCCGCGCGCGCTTCCTGAACCATCTGGTCACGAACGTGCTGGTGGAGTTCACGGGGCCTGACGCCGCACGGGTGGAAGCGCATATCCTGACCTTCGCGCGGATGAAGAAGGATGACGAGAAGTTCGATACCTGGACGCTGGCCCGAACCGTGGATCGTTTCGAGCGACGCCATGGCCGCTGGGCGATCAGTTCGAGGCGTCTGTGCTTCGAGTGGAATCAGGAGGTGCCCATGAACGAAAGCTGGGGCCGGGGCCTGATGGTCCCCGACCCGAAGGCATTGGTCCGCGGAGCCAAGCGCCCGGACGACATTCTCTACAAGGACTGACCTTCAGAAGACCATGGATATCAACGGCAGCGTCGCCATCGTCACCGGGGCCAATCGCGGCATCGGCGAGGGCTTCGTGCGGGTGCTCCTCGCCTCGGGCGCTCGCAAGGTCTACGCTGGGTCCCGCGATCCCAAGGCGGCGGCGCACCTCGTGGCGGAGTTTCCGGGACGGTGCGAGGCGATCGAGTTGGACGTCACCGACGCGGGGGAGGTCACGGCGGCGGCGGGGCGCTGCGGCGACGCGAATCTGCTGGTCAACAACGCCGGTTCCTTTACCAACCGCCTGCTCATCGGCGCTTCCGACATGAGCGGCGCGCGCGAGGAGATGGAGGTCAACTACTTCGGCGTCCTCGCCATGTGCCGCGCCTTCGCGCCCGTTCTCGCGAAGAACGGGGGCGGGGCCATCGTGAATGTGCTTTCGGCCGCGGCCATCGTCAATCTCCCGATCATGGGCGGCTACCCGCCGTCCAAGTCGGCCGCCCGCTCGCTCTCGACCGGGGTGCGCGCCGAACTCAGCGAACAGGGGACTCAGGTCATCGCCCTCATCGTGGGCTCGGTAGACACCCGGATGGCCGCTCATGTCGCCGGAGCCAAGGAGACCCCCGAAGACATTGCCCGCGCCGGGCTCAAGGCGGTGAAGCACGGCATTGACGAGATGGACACGGATGCCATGGCCAGCGAAGTCCGCGCCGGGATCGCCCTCGATCCCAAGGCGATGGAACGTCGTTTCGCCCGTATGCTGAAGAACACATCCATCAAGACGGGGCGGTAGAGGTCAAGGAACATGAGAGTCAACAAGCTTCCGCCCATTCGCACCACCCTCAAGCCCTCCGAGCACCCCTACCTAAGCGGCGCGTGGACGCCGTTGCACGAGGAGGTCGATGCCTTCGACCTCGACGTGGTTCAAGGACATCTCCCGAGCGACATCGACGGCATCTACCTTCGCAACACGGAGAATCAGATCCACGAGCCGCTGGGGCGCTATCACCCCTTCGACGGCGACGGCATGATCCACCAGATCGACTTCGAGCGCGGCAAGGTGTCCTATCGAAACCGGTTCGTCAGGACCCGCGGGCTGCAGGCCGAGCAGGAAGCGGGGCGATCGCTTTGGGGAGGACTGGCCGACCCTCCCGGGACTTCGGTGCGCCCCGGCTTCGGCGCCCATGAAGG
>JANLSZ010000351.1:0-5781 GCA_031362685.1 Vicinamibacteria bacterium
GAGCGTCGAGAAGTAATCGACGCCGGTCAGACACAGGACCTGCCACCAGGGGGCTGAGGGTTTTTCGGCCGACGGCTCGTTGTGGCCCTTCATGAGCCACTCCCCAAGCCACCGGTTGTCGCCCTTCTGCCCACCGCCCCCAGCGGCGAGAACACCGGGAGCGATCGTGGGATCGCCCTCGACCTTGTCGTTCATTGAACGAGGCGGAGCATAGCGAATCCCGGACGTGGGGACCCACCGGGAGGGTTTCCAGTCGATGTTGGGAGGCGGCCCGCGTTCAGCGCGGCTGAAAGGCGAGAATCTCGTGGCACAGGGTCACGCTCATGGTGGAGAGCGACTCGACGGCAGCGCGCTCGCTCTGCCTGAAGCCACGGTAGGTGGCGGTGAGTAGATCGCGGAGGACGGGCGGATCGAGGGTGTGGGTCTCGCGAACCAGGAGCTTGTCCGCCAGCGTGAAGTGCTTCGCCAGTTCTGCTTCGACCCGCTCGGTGCGGGACTTCAGGGCCTTGCCGCCCTGAATCCGTTCGCGAAGCTCCATGAGGTCATCGGGTCCGGGAACCGCAAACAGAACCAGGCCCCGACCCGAGAGAACGCGTTGGAACTCAAGGGCGTTGACCCGCGCATCGATCGAGGTCACGAAGTCGAATGACCGGTCGGCGTAGGGCATGAATCGGTCGGCGTTGGCGACCACGAACAGGATCTCCGGAGAGGCCTTCGCGGCCATGTCGATCGACGGCGCGGAGATGTCGAGACCGTGGCATTCAAGGCCAGGGATCCCGGCCAGAGAGCGAAGGAAACTGCCTTCGCCACATCCCACGTCGAGAAGCGAGACGGGGCCGGCCTGCGACCTCGAACGGATCACGTGAGCAAGGGCCTGATGCACGGGGTCGGCGTGGCCCGTGCCCGCGAGTCTTCGGCGCGCGAGTGCGGTTTCCTTCGAGTCACCGGGGGTTTGTGAGCGCCGGTCCTGGGGCTGAAGGAGGTTCAAGGAGCCGGTGCGGTGCCGATCGAAAGAGTGGTTCGAAGCGCAGGTCCACCGTGTGGCTTCGCGATTCAACCGTTCCGGGCAGCCCCGGACGGGGCACCGAAGAGTGACGTTCATCCGGCCCTTTGAAACCAAGAACTAGAGCGGAATGTTTCCGTGTTTCTTGGGCGGGTTCTTGTCCCGTTTGGTCCGGGTCATTTCGAGACCGGCGATGATTCTTCGCCTGGTGTGACGCGGTTCGATGACGTCGTCAATGAAACCGCGATCGGCAGCGACATAAGGATTCGCGAACTTGTCCTTGAACTCCTGGACCTTGGCCAGACGCATGGCGATGGCATCCTCGGCCGCGGCCAGCTCCCGGCGGTAGAGAACATTCACCGCGCCCTCCGGGCCCATCACGGCAATCTCCGCCATGGGATATGCGAAGTTCAGATCGGTGCGGATGTGCTTGGACGACATGACGCAGTAGGCGCCACCGTAGGCTTTGCGGGTGATGATGGTGATCTTCGGAACGGTCGCCTCGGCGTAGGCGTAGAGGAGTTTGGCCCCGTGGCGGATGATCCCGCCGTATTCCTGCGAGGTGCCGGGAAGGAACCCGGGCACATCCTCGAAGGTGATGAGCGGGATGTTGAAGGCATCACAGAAGCGGACGAAGCGCGCGGCTTTGACCGACGCGTCGATGTCGAGGCAACCGGCGAGGACCGCGGGTTGATTGGCCACGATGCCGACACTCTTGCCCGCGAAACGCGCGAAACCGACCACGATGTTCGCGGCGTAGTGTTCATGAACTTCGAGGAACCGCCCGTCGTCCACCACCGCGGTGATGAGCTTCTTCATGTCGTACGGCTTGCTCGGATCCTCGGGGATCAGGGTGTCGAGACTCGGGTCTTCGCGGTCGCTCGGGTCGGCGGTTTCGTGAAGAGGCGCTTCTTCCAGGTTGTTGGACGGCAGGTACGACATCAACTCGCGAATGAGAAGGAGGCAGGCGCGGTCGTCATCGGCGGCGAAGTGGGCCACCCCGGAGCGGGCGTTGTGGGTCATGGCGCCGCCGAGGTCTTCTTTGCTCACCTCTTCGTGGGTCACCGTCTTGATCACGTCGGGACCGGTGACGAACATGTACGACGTGTCCTTCACCATAAGATTGAAATCCGTGATGGCCGGGGAATACACCGCGCCACCCGCGCACGGTCCCAGGATCGCGGAGATCTGGGGGATCACGCCGGAGGCCAGGGTGTTCCTGAGGAAGATGTCGGCATAGCCGCCTAGAGAAGCGACCCCCTCTTGAATGCGCGCGCCGCCGGAATCGTTGAGGCCAATCACCGGAGCGCCCATTTTCATGGCGAGGTCCATGACCTTGCAGATCTTGAGAGCGTTGGTTTCCGAAAGACTCCCGCCGAAAACGGTGAAGTCCTGCGCGAACACGAAGACCAGACGACCGTCGATTCGACCGAAGCCGGAGATCACGCCATCGCCAGGGATCTTCTGGTCGGCCATGCCGAAGTCGGTGCAGCGGTGCTCGACCAGCTTGTCGAGTTCTTCAAGAGAGCCTTCGTCGAGCAGAATCTCCACTCGCTCGCGGGCCGTGAGTCGACCCTCACGATGCTGGCGCTCACGGCGTTCGAGACCGCCGCCTTCTTCGGCCCGACGAACTTTGTCCCGGAGAACGGACACTCGATCAGTCATTGTTTTGTGGGAGGCATTCTGAGACTTGTAGGTTCTTCCTTGTGGGTGTGAGTTCCCGCTGGGATGATATCGCCTGGCTTAGGGGACGATGATCTTGAGCGACGGCCCGCGCGCGCTCTCGTTGCCACCCTTGTCCACCGCGGCAATCTCATAGGTCCTGGGGCCGCGGGCCATATCGGGGTCGCGGATCCTGAGGACTGGGCCCTGGGTCTCAATGGCCAGGGTCATAGAGGCCACATCGATCGAACGATAGATCCGATAGGACTCGACGTCGCCGGATACGGAGGCGACCCACGAAAGCTCCACAAACGTGGCCCCGATGTCGCCCAGCAGGCGACCCGGCGGCTCGGGCGGGACGATGTCCTTGGTCTCGACACAGGCGGGTTCGGTGGGCGCGCTCTCCACCAGAGGCGTGAAGGACCTGGCATAGCGCACGGAGTAACAAGGCTTCTCCCCGGGCTTCGAGCTGGCGTCGAGCCAGGAGGAAGCCTGGAGAGGCTCTCGGGCGAGTCGCGGGGCCCCATCGGTTCGGAAAATTCGAATGCCGGTCGGTGGAGGCGGCGGCGGCGTGGGTGTCGGCACGGGGCTGGGTGTCGCCCCTGATTTGACCGGACCTGGCGGGGGCGGCGTGACCTGGGCGCTGGGCCGCTCCGGAGGATTTTGAGCCAGTGCGCTGGGCGAAGGGACCGGTGGGATGGGCGAGGTTGAGGGTGAGGGTGGGACCGAGCCCGGCTTGTCATCTTTGGAGTTTTGAGCTGGAGCGACCGGCGAGGTGTTGGGTGTTGGCGATGGGGTGGGCGCGAGCGAAGGCCAGGGTTCGGCCCCGGTGGGATTGTTCCAGCTGAGTACAACCCCGGCGGCGGTGTTGATCGCTTGCAGACCGGTGGGAGATTCCGGGACGGGCGATGGTTTGAACAAGACCGGAGCAGCGGGAGTCGAGCGCACTTTCCCGGCAACCGCGCGCACGGAAAAACGCGCCTCCGCTGGAGGTCGCGGGAATCGTTTGGTACGTATCTCCCCTGGCGCCACCTCCTCACGCAGGATGGGAACCGCAACCTTGCCGAAGTCGCCGAGAGGCACGGCCTGAAGCCACTCGAGCTCGATCACGGGCAGAGGTCGGCTCTCGGTGGTGGTGCGAGGGGCCATGATCCGGATCTCAATTTCGTCGCCGATCTGGGACACTTCGAGCCCCGTGGGCGGCTGCGGAGTCTTGACGTAAGGGGCGAGCGGGTCGGCGCGCTTCCCACAGGCAGGCGAAAGGCCCAGGGCCAGCGAAGCGAAGAGGGGAAAGGCCCATGAGGATCGGCGACGCATGACGTCCGGATAGTATAGAGAGGCGATGACCTTTCCCTCCCTTCGCGCCCTCGCCGTGGTGGGAGGCGTCTACGACCTGGCGCTTTCGGTTCCGATGCTCCTCGTGCCGGAGCTGACCGCGCGGCTGTTTGGCGCGCCGCCGCCGGTTCCGGTCCTCAACGCTCAGCTCAACGGTCTCTTCACCCTCACCCTGGCCTTCGGGTATTTCTGGTGCGCCCAGGACGTGAGCGCGCGTCGGGGCTATCTATGGGTCGCCGGCGTTTTCGTGAAGCTGGCAGGCGCCGCTCTTTTCATCGCCGATCATTTCCTGCGCGGGTCGCCCACATCGTTTCTGCTCTTCGCCGCCACCGATGGCTCGATCGGCCTGGTGACGCTGGTGGCGCTGGTTCTTTCTAGTAAGCCTTCGTCTGGACCCGCTTAACCAGATCGTCTTTCGACAACCTGCCCGCGGTGAAGGCGTCGAGATCGACCTTCTGAGCGCGGACGATGACGGTGCGGGCGGGTTTCGCGCGCACCCACGGTTGCGGGCGTGACACCAGCTCCACCGAGACCGTGATCGTGTCGGTCGACTGCAGCGACTTAAGCAGCGCCCCGTCCTCCAGAATCGTGGTGACGAGGGCGTCCTTCACATCTTTCTCGACCTGCTCGGGCGGACGCGTGTCGTCCACGGCATCGTCGAGAAAGAAAGTCCAGGGCATGGGGAAGTTCGCGGCCGTCGCCTGCTCGGACAGGCCGGGTCGGAGTTCGGCCATCAACTGGCGTTCGGCATCGGCGAAGGCAGCATCAGCCTGGGCTCTCATTCGCTCGGCTTCTTTGCGTGTCTCGCGGATGCGCGCCTCGAGGTCGGTCAGGTCGCTGGGTCGCTTGCTTCTGATCACCAGAATCTGGGGGCCGAAAGGCGCGCCGGAGACGGAAATTTCCGGGGCCGGCTGATCGGGCCTCTGGGTAGGCGGGATCGGCAGGGATCGCGGAGAGAGGAGGAAGATGGCGCCGACCCCGTCGAGATAGACAAAGCGCGTCTCGGGGAGGCCGGACAGAAAGACCATGGGCTCGGCCGGCCGGCACGCGGTGGCCAGCCGCTGCTCAAGACGGGCCGAGAAGCGCTGAAGGTCGGCACGCTGTACGACCGCAGGGGTATCGGTCGAGAGGGCGAGGGCGAGGGCGAGGGCGAGGGCGAGCAGCATGAGTCGGTTAGGACGCGCTCAGCGGTCCTGTGGTTTGGCGGTCACGCGGACGAGATTCTTCATCAGCTCGCTGGTGCGCGCGGCGTCGGCGCCGGTTCGGGAGTCGATATAGGCGAGACCGGCGGCAATCTGAGCCATGTCGTACTGGCGCTGGAGATCGCTCTCGGTCCTCAAGCCGGCGAGACGGGCTTCGAACGATCGGGCCTGGCGCTCCTCGCTGGCCTTGAGGAGGCGTTCGATGGTCGCGGGCGAAAGGTTGGAGGCCGTCTTTTGTTGACCGGCCTGGGTCGGGCCGGCCGGCACTGCGGGCGATTCGGAGACCATGGCAAACGTCCGGCGAAGGTCGGCGATCTCGGCCTGGTGCCGACTCTCCTGTGTCCTCAGCAGTTCCTGAAGGTCGCGATACGAAACGAGCTGCGAACCGGAGGCATCACTGGCGCGCGCGGAGGTCGAGGCGGAGCCCACCGAGGACGTCGGTTCGGTGGAACCTGGGAAGAACTTGTCCCGCCCGGCCATGGCCACGCCAATGCCGAGAATGAGGCCAGCGGCCGCGGCGAGGCCGGCGGGGAACCACCGAGCGGTGGCGCGTCCCGGGAGTGGGTGTACAGCGACGGG
>JANLSZ010000353.1:0-2145 GCA_031362685.1 Vicinamibacteria bacterium
CTCATCGAAGGCCATCGAACCGGTCGCGACCATCGTGAATCGGCTCGAGGCGGAGTATCGGGAGACGCTTCGCGGAATGGCCGCTCGCGCCGGGTTCAAGGATCAGGGGATGTTGAAATGAACGCCTACATCGTCGACGCCGTACGCACCCCCCGCGGTCGGGGCAATGACAAGGGCAGCCTCAAGTCGATCCGGCCCATCGACCTCATGGGGCAGACCCTGAAAGCACTCGCCACCCGCACCGGGCTCGACTCGTCCAAGGTCGCGGATACCCTGATCGGTTGCGTTACCCAGACCGCGGATCAGGGCTCGAATCTCGGCAAGCTGTCGGTGATCGCCGCGGGATGGAGCGACCAGGCCCCCGGCATGACCGTCAATCGCTATTGCGCGTCCGGGTTGTCCGCGGTGAACTACGCGGCCCTCAAGGCGATCCAGGATGACGGGCTCGCGGTGGGCGGCGGCGTGGAAATGATGTCGCGAGTGCCGGTGGCCTCGGATAAGGGTCCACTCACCCACGACTTCCCCTTCCAGCAACAGGCAGTCTTGCTTCCCATCGGCATCGCCGCCGATACCGTGGCCACGCAGTGCGGCTTCTCCCGCGGCGACTGCGATGCCTATGCCAACGCCTCCCAGGAGCGCGCGGCCCGGGCCCAGGATGAGGGACGCTTTCGCTCGATTGTCCCGGTGACGGGCGACGGAGCCTCGCCGTTGCTGGCCGCCGATGAGACACCACGCCGCACCACGACCCTGGAATCCCTGGCAAAGCTCCCCGCCGCATTCGCCGAGATGGGCGCGAAGTACGGCATCGATGCCATCGTCTGCAAGCACTATGGGCTCGCGCATATCGATCACGTCCACCACGCTGGGAATTCACCCGCGATGGCGGACGGGGCTTCGGCGGTGCTGGTTGCCGGCGAAGGAGCGCTGAAGCGACACGGCTTCAAACCGCGAGCCCGAATCCTGGCCATGGCCGACGCGTCTATCGACCACACCATCGCCCTCACCGGCGCAGTAGATGCGACGCGCCTCCTCCTCGCGCGCGCCGGACTCTCCGCCTCAGACGTGGACCTGTACGAAGTCAACGAGTCTTTCGCCGCGCTGATGCTTCATTACCAGCGCGAATTGAGTGTCCCGCACGAAAAGCTCAACGTGAACGGCGGCGCCATCGCTCTCGGTCACGCCATGGGTTCGACGGGCAGCGCGCTGCTCGGCACCGTCCTCGACGAACTCGAACGCCGCGAGGGCCGCTACGCTGTCATCGCCATCTGCGGCGCCGCCGGCCTCGCCACCGCCACTCTCATCGAACGAGTCCACGCGTAGTCCAACAGCGTCATTGCGAGCCCGACCTCGGGCTCCATCCGCGACTTCTGGGAGAAACACCCCGCCGTCATCGCAAAGGACCCGAAGTTCCGCCTCGGAACGCGCCAGCCTGGCCTTGGGCCACTGAAGCGATCTCTCAGGCTTGGTAAGTGGTTGCCCGCGGGGCCGGGCGCTGAGGTGGGCTCGCGGCGCCGCGGACGCCTCGTGCGTCGGCACTGCGCTGACGGAACGTCGGAATCGTGTGCCTCCTTACTCGGCTCGATAATCGCGAACGTTACCGACGGAGTGCGGCGACTCGCGATTAACGCCTCGTCGCCTGCGACCCACCTCAGCACCCGGCCCCACTCCATCCTCGCCCGAGGTGGCAAGAAGAAGAACCGCTCAAAATAGGCTGCCGTCAAAGCCTTTCTCGGCAACGTGGACGGCCTTCGTTCGTTGCTTTGACGAGAAACTCCGCCCCATCACCCCAGCGGAAGCCGGGGTACAGGCGGATCCGATTTCTGGTCCCTCTCCTTTTAGCGAAAATGAAGCGGGGCCATGGGGGCGATGTGGTCGCACGCGAGTGGGGCGTGAGGCGAGAGTCGCCGCAGTCCGTTGGTAACCTTCTCGCCTCTCGAGCCGAGCAAGGAGCCACACGATTCCGAAGTTCCGCTAACGCAGTGGCGACGCGGGAGGCGTCCCCGCCGCGGCGAGCCCCATCGCCCCCAAGGACCCGCGGGCCACCACTACCAAGCCGGAACCATCGGTTCGCGGACGCAGACGGACCGTTCGCGCTAGACCCCGGCTTTCGCCGGGGTGACGTGGCGTCTCTTAGACGTTCTTCGG
>JANLSZ010000357.1:0-13795 GCA_031362685.1 Vicinamibacteria bacterium
GAGTATTTCCCCGGCGGTGGAGTGGAGATGGGCGACTCAGAGCGCGGCCATCTGGACTAGCCGCGGGACCACCCCCGGGGCTCCGCGTTTTGTTAACCTCGCTTGCCCCAAGATGTCGCCGATGCGAAAGCCTGTCTCAAATCCCGTCGAAACCGAGGCGAAGATCCGCGTCCCTTCGTTTGTCGGCATCAAGCGACGGATGGTGTCGGCGGGCGGGCGGCGGCTGAACCCGCGCACCCTCGAGACCAACACGCTCTTCGACTACGCGACCGGCTCGCTGCGCGCGCGCGGCCACTCATTCCGGGTCCGTCGCTACGGCGGGCAAGGTTCGGTAACTCTCAAGGGCGCGCCCCGGGTCGAGGGGGGCCTCAAGTCCCGGGCCGAACTCGAGACTCAGGTCGAGTCTCCGGAGATGCTCTCCCGAATTCTCACGTCCCTCGGTCTGGTTCCTGTGTTCCGCTACGAGAAGTTCCGCGAGGTCTGGAAGATGGGTCAGACCGTGGTCTGCCTCGACCAGACGCCCCTTGGGCGATTCGTGGAGATTGAAGGGACCTCGGCGGCCATTCATTCCGTGGCCGCGCGGTTGGGGCTGAACGCGGACCGTTCCCTGAGCACCTCCTACCCCGCTCTCTGGTTCGAGGCGGGGCGCGCGGGTGACATGGCGTTTGCCCCGAAGGCAAAGCTTGCACCACCTCGCGCCGCCGCCGGACCGCGAGGGAGGAAACGCGCGTGAAGGCGGTGATTCTGGCCGCCGGCCTGGGTACGCGGATGCGGCCATTGACCGACAAGACCGCGAAGCCCGCCCTGCCGGTTCTCAATGAACCCCTGATTGTCCGCACCCTGCGCGGTCTCAAGCGCGCCGGGGTGAGTGAAGTGATGATCAACCTTCACCATCGTCCCGACACCATTCGCGCCGCGATTCCTCAAGGCGACCTGGGCCTGAAGATCAAGTACTCGCGGGAGACCGCGATCCTCGGAACCGGCGGCGCGCTGAGGAAGATCAGGGCCTGGGTCGGTCGCGATCCGGTCCTGCTCGTGAACGGCGATGTGATCTTCGACTTCGATCTCAAGGCCATGGTCACGTCCCATAAAAAGACGAACGCCCTCGCCACTCTCGCCTTGAAGCCCAATCCGAATCCCCGGAAGTACAAACCGGTGGTGACCGATCGCGCGGGACGGATTCTCTCGATTCGGGGTCTTCCCCGCGCGCGCAAGGGCGCGGTTTCTCTTTTCGCCAGCGTCCACATCCTCGAGCCCGTCATCCTCGACCGGCTTCCGCCCGGAGCTTCCGATACCGTGGGGGACCTCTATATCCCGCTGCTTCGCGAGGGCGCGCATCTGCAGGGCGTTCGGCAGACCGGGGTATGGCACGACCTCGGCTCGCCCAGTGGTTATCTCAAGGCCCAGACCCGGCTTCTTTCCACGGGCGCGAGCAAGCGCTCGGTGCTGATCGACCCGTCGGTGCGGGTGGGCAAAGGAGCGCGCATTGCCCGCTCGGTGGTGGGCGCGGGCTGCGTCATCGAACCTTCCGCCCGCATCGAAGGCAGCGTCATCTGGGACGGCGCCCTGGTGAAATCGGGCGCGAGCCTCAAGAACTGCATCGTGATGTCGGGAACCGAAGTGGCCAGGGGATCGCACGTCGGCCTGATCCTCGGGCCCCGGACCCGGGTCGCGGTGGGGAGGGAATGATGCCCCTCGATATCCGCCTGACCGAGTACCTCCGCACCCACAAGAAGGACACGGCGGCCAGCATCGAGGTGGCCGCGCTCTCCGGGGACGCCTCGACCCGCCGCTATTTCCGATTGACGCCAAAGCAAGGCACGTCCTCGATTGTGGCGCTGTATCCCGACCCGTTCGATGCCACCACCACGCCTTTCTACACGGTCGGCCACGCTCTGATCCAGATGGGTCTTCCCGTCCCAAAGCTGCTCGATCACGACGGCGCGCTCGGAATCTACGAGCAGGAGGATCTGGGGGATCTCACCCTTCAGCATGTGCTCGATGGAGCCTCCGCGCAGCAGAAGGTGGACCTCTACCGGGAAGCGATCGACGAAATCGTGACCGCTCAGCGCGAGGCGCCGAAAGTCGCGCAGCGGGCGATCTGCTTCCAGACCGCCTTCGATATCGAGAAGCTCTCCTGGGAACTGCACTATTTCGAGAAGCACTTTCTGGAACTGCATCGACGCGCCAATCTCTCCGTCGAGGACCGGTCGAAACTGGCCGAGGGTTTCCACTCCCTGGCCGCTCAGATCGCCTCGTGGCCGAGGGTTCTCTGCCATCGTGACTATCACAGCCGCAATCTCATGCAGCACGACGGCCGGCTCTTCTGGATCGACTACCAGGACGCCCGCATGGGTCCCGCCACCTACGATCTGGCCTCCCTGCTGCGCGACTCCTACGTGACCCTCGATGAGGAGTTCGTTCAGGATCGAGCCGAGGAGTTTCGACAAAAGGGCGCCCCCGACGAGACCCGGGAGACCTTCCGGCAACGCTTTGAGCTCATGTCCATCCAGAGGAACCTGAAGGCCCTTGGCACCTTCGGCTACATGGCCGTGGTCCGCAACAATCCCGTTTACCTGCCCTACATGCCGCGAACGCTGGCCCACGTGAAGCGCAATCTCGCTGGCCACCCGGAGCTGGCTTCGCTCGCTTCCGTTCTGCGCCGCCATCTTGAGGAATTGAAATGACCGCGATCGCCCGCATTCAGGACTTCAAGGCTCATGTGGGCTCGACCGTGAGGGTTCAAGGCTGGATCCACAACAAGAGAAGCAGCGGCAAGCTTCAGTTCCTGATCCTTCGCGATGGGACTGGCTTCGCCCAGGCCGTGGTCTCCAAGGCGGCGGTCAACGAGGAGGCGTGGGTGTCGCTGGAGAAGTGCGGACAGGAATCTTCCATTGAAGTCATCGGTCTGGTCAAGGAAGACAAGCGCGCGCCCGGAGGGTTTGAGATCGAGGTCAAGGACGCGACCGTCATCCAGTCGACCCACGACTATCCGATCACTCCAAAGGACCACGGCACCGCCTTCCTGATGGAGAACCGGCATCTGTGGCTGCGCTCGGAGCGCCAGCATGCGGTCATCCGGATCCGCCACGCCGTCATCAAGGCCTTCCGCGATTATCTTGATGAGCAGGGCTTCACCCTGGTCGACACTCCCATTTTCACGCCCGCGGCTTGCGAGGGCACCACTACCCTCTTCGGGGTGCCGTACTTCGACGAAGGCACCGCGTATCTCACCCAGAGTGGACAGCTCTACAACGAAGCCAACGCCGCCGCGCATGGCAAGGTCTACTGCTTCGGGCCCACGTTTCGAGCGGAGAAGTCGAAGACTCGCCGCCACCTCACGGAGTTCTGGATGCTGGAACCAGAGATGGCCTTCGCGCATCTCGCCGATGCCTTCGACGTAGCGCAGAACATGATCTGTTTCGCCATTCAACGTGTGCTGGCCACCCGGCGGCTCGAGCTGGAGCGCCTGGGCCGCGACCTGACCCGGCTTGAAAAGGTGAAGACGCCCTTCCCCTGGGTTCACTACGACGATGCCATCCGCATCATCCGTGAGAAGGGGTCGAAGACCGAGTGGGGCAGCGATTTCGGCGGAACCGACGAGACCGTCCTGGCCGAGTCGTTCGATCAGCCCATCATCGTCCACCGCTTCCCCTCGGCCATCAAGGCCTTCTATATGGAGCCCGACCCCACCGACGCCCGGTATTCGCTTTCCGCGGACATCCTGGCCCCCGAGGGCTACGGAGAGATCGTGGGCGGAGGCGAGCGCATTTCCGATCCCGACCTGCTCCTGAAGCGCCTCCACGACCACGGCCTCCCCGAGGAGGCCTTCCGCTGGTACATCGACCTGCGGAAATACGGGTCGATGCCGCACGCCGGCTTCGGTCTGGGGATCGAGCGTTTCGTGACCTGGATCTGCGGGATCGATCATCTGCGCGAAACCATCGCCTTCCCCCGGATGCTCTACCGGATCTATCCATAGTGAGTTGGGGGGGCGGTGACCGGACCCGCCCCCCCAAACCCCCCGTCGCTCCGGCCGGAGTGAATCCGGCCTTCGCTCAGACCCGACCGCGGAATGAACGCCCCTCTCGGGAAGCCCGAGCGCGGGGGGGGCGGGTATGCTCCAGCGACAGCGTCGGCGTCGCGCATTGCGCGGCTCCGGCTCCGCTCCGGCCCGAGCCCATGCCACCCAAGCCCAAAAAGTCCATCGACACCAACCGGTACAAACGGCTGGTTGAGACGTCCAACGACCTGATCTGGTCCGTCGATGCCGCCGGTCGTTTCACCTTTGTCAATGAGGCGGCGGCGAAACGCATCTATGACTACACGCCCGCGGAGATGATCGGGCGTCCATTTGTCGACTTCATGACCGCGGAGCAGGCGGAGAAGGATCTGCGGGTCTTTGCGAAAATCAAGGCCGGGGAGCGGGCCTTCAACTACCGGACCGTCCACCTCCGGAAAGACGGAAGTCCCGTCCACCTGAGCTTCAATGCGGTGGTCGAGGTCGGCGATACCGGCGCGGTCATGGGCACCACGGGAACGGCCCGGGACGTGTCGGATCTTGTGGACTATGCGGAGGCCCTGGAGAAGTCAGAGGAGAGATATCGGCTCCTCTTCGAGAACGCCACCGAGCCCATCGGGGTGGCGCAGGACGGCCGAATCGTCTTCTTCAACCAGGCCGTGGTCGAAGCCACCGGCTACTCCGCGGCGGAAATTCCCACCACCGCGTTTGTGGACCTGATCCACCCCGACGATCGCGCCATGGTGGTGGAACGCCATCTGCGCCGCCTCAAGGGCGAGATCTTTGGCGGCACCTACGTGATGCGCACGCTGAGGAAGAACGGGGACATTCGCCACATGAACCTGACCGGCGTATCCATCGTCTGGGAGGGACGGCCGGCCACCCTGAACTTCTTCTCCGACATTACCGCGCGGGTCAATGCCGAGGCCGAGCTCGCCTTTCAGGCGTATCACGATCCTCTCACCGGCCTCCCGAACCGTACCCTCTTCTCGGATCGACTCAATCTGGCCTTGGCCCGCGCCCGCCGTCACCACGAGCCGATCGCTGTCCTGTACGCCGATCTGGACCATCTGAAAAGGATCAACGACACCCTGGGTCATACCGTGGGCGACCTCCTGCTCAAGCAGGCGGCCCTCCGGTTCCGGTCCACGGTTCGCGAAGAGGACACGGTGGCGCGTTTCGGGGGCGACGAATTCGTAGTCCTGCTGAGCCGGGTGAAGAACGGGTCGGTCGCGGCCCGAGTGGCCGAGAAGCTGGTGGCCCGCATGAACGAGCCCATGGAAGTGGGCGGCCACACCCTCCGGGTGACCACCAGTGTGGGCGTGAGTTCGTGGCCGGCGGATGGCGACGACGCCGACACCCTGATCAAGAACGCCGACAACGCGCTCTATCAGTCGAAAGAGCAGGGTCGCAACACCTACCGTCTGTTCGCGCCCGCCATGAACGAGCGAGTCCAGCGCCGACTCTTGTTGGAACAGTCGCTGGTCAAGGCCATGAAGACGGCCCAGTTCTCCCTTGCCTACCAGGCCCAGCACGACCTGCGCACGCCCCGCATCGTGGGCTACGAGGCCCTTCTGCGCTGGAACGATGAGAGCCTCGGCGACGTCCCTCCCGCGAGCTTCATTCCCCTTGCCGAGGAAACCCGCCTGATCGAATCCATCGGCGATTGGGTCCTCGGGCGCGCCCTCATGGACGCCCGCCGGTTTCCCCCGGATGCGCGACTGGCGGTCAACGTGTCCGCCATTCAACTTCGCGATGCGAACTTCCCGAAGAGGGTGGAGAGACTCCTGACCGCCCACGACTTCCCGGCCCAGCGCCTCGAGTTGGAGCTGACGGAAAGCGCCACCATCGCCGACGACGAGAACATCGTCGCGGTTCTTTTCGAACTGAGGCGCCTGGGGGTTCGGATCGCGGTCGACGATTTCGGAACGGGCTACGCATCCTTGTCCTATCTGCGGAGGCTCTCGGTCGATATGGTGAAGGTCGATAAGTCCTTCATCGCCGGGGTGGGAGAGAGCCCGGCCGACTCCGCCATTGTCCTGGGCATCATGGGCATGGCCCATGGACTCAACCTTGTCGCCCTCGCGGAAGGCGTGGAGACGGCGGCCCAGAGGGACTTCCTGATCGCGGCCGGCTGCGATTTCGCGCAGGGTTTCCTTCTCGGCCGCCCGCTGCCCATCGACGATCTCGGGTTGTAGTCCGGGCAGCCCTCAGCGTTCGCCCAGGGTCACGGTCAAGGTCACAGGCTTGCCTTCCCTCACGAGGGCCACGCTGACCGCCTGACCCGCCTTCGCGGTCTTGAGGAAGTTGGAGAATGTCTGCAGACTGGCCATGTCGGTGGCGTCGAGCTTCATCAGCACGTCACCTTCCTTGAGGCCGGCCTTTTCCGCGGGCGATCCCGGCACAATGCCTCCCACGCGAACGCCCACACCGGTGAAAGCAAAGTCCGGGACGGTTCCAAAGCTCACCCGACGTGCTTGGGGCTGATCGCCGCCCCCGGGAGCCGCGGGGGCCGCCGCTGCGGAGGTTGCGCCGGAGACCGCCTTCGGTATGGTGTTGGTCAGCGAGGTTTCCCGCTCGGCCAGATAAGCGATGCCTTCCCGCGCGAAGGAAGCCACCTTCACCAGACCCGCGGCATCGATCTTCTCCGCGGTGTCGGTCGGCCGGTGATAGTCGGCGCCCACCGTGGTGAAGAGCTGAATGGCGGGAACGTTCTTTCGGATGAAGCTCATCTGGTCGGAGGACTGCATCGACTCGGGGATGAGCCGGGAGTCGACCCCGGTCACGAAACCGGCGCCCCGGAAGATGTGTTGCCATTCGGTGGCGGTGCCGGTCCCGAGAACCGCGATCTTGTCGCTTCCCAACCGGCCCACGGTGTCGAGATTGATCACGCCGATGATCTGATCCAGGGGGAGGCGCGGATGTTCGACGTAGTACGCGGAACCCTTGAGTCCCGCTTCCTCTCCGGAGAAGGCGATGAAGAGGAGGGTGCGCGACGGCTGTCCCGAGGCCTTGAGGGCCCTGGCAAGCTCAAGCATGACGGACACACCGCTTGCGTTGTCGTCCGCTCCGTGATGCGCCTTGCCTTCGTCGCCCTTGTGAACATCGGGCCAGCCGAAGCCGAGATGATCGTAGTGCGCAGACAGGATGGCCGACTGATCTTTCCACTGCGCTTTTGCCCCCCGCATCACGCCGATGACGTTCATGGTTTCGACCGGCGTGCCCTGAGGGCCCCTTTCGACCGTGAACTTCTGGAAGTAACCGCCGGTGTCGCCGCCGGGCTCCAGGCCCATGCGCTGGAAACGCTCGGCGATGTAGCGGGCCGCGGAACCGAGGCCCTCGCTGCCGAGGCCTCGCCCCTCGAGCTTCGGCGAAGCCAGGAACTCGACATGCTCCATGAGCGCCTTCTGAGAGAAGACGGGCGGAAGATCGGCGAGGGCGGGCCGAGCCTTGAGAGCCATGGCCGGGATGGCGGCGGCGCGGGCGGCCGCCGGCCGGAGGTCTACGTGAAGGGGCGAGTCCGAGGGCGACCATTGGCCCTTCAGGACGTTCACCGGTTCCTCGCCGTCGAAGCCCAGGTAGGAGTACTTGCCGTAGTGGGGGAGCTTGCGTCCGAGGCCGGGCATGGCGGTGAGGGGATCGCCGAAGATCCAGCCGACCGCCTTCTCCATGCTGTCGGGATGGCGCTCAGTGAGGACGACCGAATGGCCGGCGAGGGGCATCGACTCGCGGTCGATGCTGATCTGGGTGGCGCTGTCCTTGAGCACCTTCCCGAAGACCGCGGGCGCGAACTTGTTGTCGCGGCCCAGCAGCCAGATCGCGCGATCCTTCGGAAGGGCCGTGACCTCGCTGTCCAGCTTGACGTCGACCACGTGACTGTCGGTCCGCCAGCCCTCGACCAGGTCGCGATACGCTTTTTGGCGATCGGCGGCCGCCTTCGAAGGCAGGACAGCGAGGATGTGGGGCTCGCCGAAGATCTGGCCGATGGAGGGCGGCGTCTCACGCGGGTCGAGCTTCCGGAAGACGTCGAACTCGGGATCGAGGTCCATGGCCAGGGGCTCGCTGTCCGCGGCGAAGGCGAACGAGAAGGGTGCGCCGGCCGCGTCGAGGCGAACCGTCTCGACCCGGGTTCCCTTGACCGTGCGGATGACCATCGGCACCTGAAGCAGGAACGGGGCGCCGGCCTGGGTCTGCTGCAACGTGCCCGTGAGTTCGTAGCCCGTCGCGGTCTTGCGGACCGCCCGCGAGGACGCGGCGAGGGTGGCGGCGCCCGGACGCGTGATCCAGTCATCGAAGAAGCGCTTCAGGTCCTTGCCCGAGACCGCCTCCGCGACCTTTTGAACGTCGCGAAAAGACGCACGCTTCTCCCGGTATTCCCGGTAGAACCGCTGAACCAGTTTGCGGAAGTTGTCGTCGCCGATCTCGCGGCGCAGCATGTGGAAGCCCATCATGGTCCGGCCGTAGCCGACGGCTTCAGTGGCGGCGCTGTGGCGGGATCGGAATTCGGTGAGGGGGAAGTCGCGTCCTTCCTTCACGAAGTCGCGATACTTCTGGAGGGTCGACTGACGATACTCGGCGCCCTTGCCACGTTGCTCCTGGATCAGATGATCGGCGAGATACGAAGTGAGGCCCTCGCACCAGTTGCCGCTCTCGTAGTCCACGAAGACCGAGTTGCCCCACCAGTTGTGAAGGATCTCGTGCGGGTACGACGACGTGATGATGAAGGGGAAGCGGATGATCTGTGGACCGAGGAGAGTGAAGCTCGGCATGCCGTAGCCCGTCTCCCAGAAATTCTCGACCAGGGCAAACTTGCCGTAAGGGTAGAGGCCGAGAAGGCCGCGGTACATCTCGATGTACTGGGCGGTGGCCTCGAGGTACTTGCCGGCGAGGGCGTCGTCCTTTCCGTGGATGTAGGCGAGGGTTTCGACGGCCCCCGCGGAGTCGCGATAGACGCGAAGGGGGCCGCCCACGAGGTAGATCTCATCCATCGGGCCGTGCGAGTCCCATTTCGCGCGACCGTCGGGGCCGCGCGACGTGCCGTTGCCCTGGCTGACGACGTGCCAGCCCTCCGGCTGCGCGACCTCGACGTTGAAGTCGATCAGTTCGCGGCTGAGGTACGGATACCAGAAGCCGCTCCCGGCGAGATAGACGCCCTGGTCGTTCAGCAAGCCGGAGGTCTCGCGGAATCCGCGCGTGTACTCCTCCTTCTGATCGGCGAGGCCGAAGTCGAAGACGCCCTCGTAAGCGACCTTCACCGAGACCGGCGAGCCCGTGGCGCGGTACCGCTTGAGCTGGAGGCCCGACGAGCCCGTTTCGCCCGCGTTGATACCGAAGAACTTCTGGGTCTCGCCGAGCGGGATCTCGCTCACCGCTGGCTCCGATTCCGTCAGGCGGAGGCTGCCGTTCAGAAGAAACTCCGCGGGGGTACCGGAAGGCAGGGCGATCTCGTCGACCACTGCGAGACGGTGGCTCCTGGGGTCCAGCGTCACCTGCATGGTGTGGCGCACCCTCTTGGGGACGGCGGGCGGGGCCTGGGCAGCTTGCGCGGCGGCGAGATGGGGAGCGGCGACGAGCGCCGCAATCAAGAAAGAAGTGGCTCGCATGTCGATTGAGACCTTCTTGAAAGAGGAGGTACGGCTTTGGATTTGGGCGCCTAGAGGGTTCGCCGGAAGTACGCCTTCAATGCCAGTTCTTCCGCGCCGCGCTTGACCTTGAACTCGGCATCGTCGCCCCAGCGCTTCCGGGCCATGAGCTGGTTCGTGACCTCGGTGTCGGTGATGGCGACGCCGTCCATGGAGACGAGGATGTCGCCAACCTTGAAGCCGGCCTGAGCCGCCACCGACCCTGGCTGCACCGCGATGACGGGGTAGGCGTTGTCCTTCTTCTGGCCGGTGGACAAGCCAAGGGTTGGGAATTGGGACGCCTTCTCCGGGGCCACGCCCCAGACGAAGTTCGCGTAGGAAGCTCTTACCACCGGCTTTTCGCCCTTGTCGTTCGCCACCGCCATCGGGATCACCGAGGCGATCTTGCCGTCGAACCACAGCTTGGCCTGGCGCTCGGCCCCGAGGCCATAGGCCACATGGCCCGAACCGATCAGGACCACCATGATGGTGTTCTTGTCGCCGAATTTCTGGAGGGCCTGGACTGCGTTGTAGCCCATGGTGGCGTCCCAGGTGGCCTGAGCGTTGTACATGGCGGTGAACTGCTCATCGGTCATGCCGGTGGTGTGGAGCGAATCTTCGGGGGCGAAATAGGCCTTGAAGAGCCTCTTGTGCTCGGCGCTGTCGGTGTCGATTTTGCTGGGGATGCGGGCCGCCTCCTCGGGGGTCAGATTCGCGAAACCCCTTTTGCGGACGGCGGCCACGACCTCGCGCGGTGTGTTGACCCCGAACATCCGGATCTTGTGGTCGCGCGAGAAAGCGAAGATGTCGCGGTAGTACAGCCAGTGATAACCCCAGTTCTTGTACCAGCGGGAGTCCTTGAGGAAAGCGTCCTCGGTCAGTTCGCCGGCCGACCACTTGTCGAGCCAGGCCTGCTCGGTGTAGGGATACATCTCCAGGCCCACGAACACCTTGCGCCCGGCCGCGGTCAGTTCCTCGATCAGTCGGCGCTGGACGTTGTGGTACTCGATGGAGGTGTGGCTTTCACCCACGAAGACCAGGCGCACGTCCGCCAGGCGGGTGGCCAGTTCCTTCGGGGTGATGGTTTCTCCGGTTGCGGCATCGTGGATCCCGTCGAGCAGAAGCTCGACGGTCTTGTCGCGTCGCGCGGGATCTCCGATGGGGAGGTTCGCCGGCTCCTGGGCGAGGGCGGTGAGCGGGCAGGCTAACGCCAAAGCAAGCAGACGACGTTTCATGGTGGGCCTCGAATTTCTTCAGCGCGTCCAGTCCATATCGATGGTGACGCCGGCAAGGTACGTGCGCGGCGCGTTCCAGACCGGGAGCACGTCGGTGGTGACCGGAACGCCCTGGGCGTTGAGGTTGTAGATGTCCTGCACGTCGAACATGTTGTTCACCTGGGCGTAGATGGTGAACGCGTACTTGCCCTTCGAGGTGACCTTCTTGTTGGCCTGCGCGTTCCAGAGGTTGTACGCGGGGGTGTAGGTCGTGGCCCCAACGGACTGCGGCACCTTGCCGCTGAGGTTCCCGCGGATGTTGGCGCGGAGACCGAGGCGGGGATTGGACCAGAGCAGTTTGACGAACGCGGCATGCTTCGGGAAGCCGCCGATTTCAACGCCCGTGCTGTCCACCCGCTTGGTGTACGTGTAGGAGACCGAGGGAGAGAAGCCGTGGGGCAGGTTGAGCGCGAAGCTTGCGTTCGTTCCTTTCGAATCGAACTTGGAAACGTTGTCGTAGGTGAAGAGAACCGGGCTCAGTTGTGCGAACACCACGCCGTTGGTGACCTCGGCCTTGAACACGTCGACCGACCCTTCGAACTTCGGCCCGGTGTAGGCCCAGCCGCCGGTGATGGTCTCCGACTTCTCGGGCTTGAGAAGGGGGTTTCCCTGGAAGCCGGGGCTCACGAGGAAGAGCTCACCGAAATAGGGAGCGCGGAATCCCTTGCCGTAGCTGGCGCGGACTCGATGGTTTTTGGGGAGGGAGTACACCCCGGCGAGCTTGGGACTGGTCTGGGTGCCATAGTCGCTGGAGTCGTCGTAGCGGAAACCTGCGGTGACCTTGAGGTCTTTGGTGAGGTTCAATTCCTGCTGGGCCCAGACCACGTTGAGATCGCGATCCTTCAGGCAGGCCTGGCCGGAGAGGCATCCTACGAGCCCTGAGCGCGAAAGTTGCTCCTTGCGGTGTTCGAAACCGACCTGGAAGGGCTGCTCGCGTCCCCCGGCGCGCCAGATCTGAAGGAGGCGGGACTTGAGCTCGTCGTTCTTCTCCGTCCAGCGCGGCACCACCACCTTGGGGTTGGCCGGCCGGTTGCTGTAAAGCTGAGTTTCGTCGCGATTGTAGCGGCCGTAGGTGTAGCCCAGATTGATGGTGGTGTTCTTGCCCGGCGTGATGTTGACCTCGGGGGTCAGGTTGTATCGCTGGAGACCGCGCTGGGAGTTGTAGACCGTGCTCGAGAGCTGGGTGGCGCCCGAGAAGTAGTAATTATCGATGTCCCGATTCGAGTAGTCGCCCACGAAATTGAAGGCGACCTTGTCGGACAGGCGGTAGTCGGCGTTGCCCGCGAAGGTCTGCCACTTGCTCTCCGGCTGACCGATGGTCTGGGGATTGGGCGGCCGGCGTGGGCAGGTGGCCGGGTCGCCGGCGGGAAGCACGCAAACCACGGGTTCCAGATCGAAGCCGTCGTAGGTTCGGTAGCCACCGGTCACAGAGAAGCCGCCCTTGTCCGCGCGGTAGCTCAAATTGTCGTCGCCGCGGTAATCCTTGTAGGTGCCGCCGGAGAGGTTCAGCTGGTTCTTGAAACCGGGGTTCTTGCCCCGGCCGGTTATGAAGTTGATGACGCCGCCCATGGCATCGGAGCCGTAGAGGGCCGATCCCGCGCCCTTGACCACTTCGACCCGCTCGACCCCGGAGATGGGGAGGTCTTCGAGGTTGAAGTTGCCGTTTGCGTCGCGGCCCAGATATCGGCGGCCGTCGATCATGACGAGGACTCCCTTGTTCGAGATGCCATTCAGCGAGACGTAGCCCTGGCCGCCGCCCACGTTCACCTGCACGCCTGAGCCCTGCTGTTCGGAGAGCAGATCCTTGGCGTTGCGCGCGCCGCTGTCGAGGATCTGGACCTGGTCGATGACCGTGGTCGGCTCCGCGGTGTTCATCAGGAGTTCTTCGCGCCGGTTGGCGGTGGTGACGGTGAGAGTGGTCGAGAAACGGGTGAGGGACATGACGAGATCGATCTTCTCCTCGGTAGCTCCCACGATGATGCCGGTCTTCTCGGCGTCCGCGAAGCCGGCCAGGCTCGCCCTGACCGTGTATTCCCCGGCCGCCAGAGAGGAGAAGCGGGCGACCCCGGTTCCGTCAGTGACCGAGCGCTGAGAGGTCTGGCCGTCCTTGGAGACCAGGCGGACCACGGTGCCGGGAAGGACTCCGTAGTTGTCGGTAATGGAAACGGCGAGGCTTCCGGAGCCATCGGCGGCGGCCCACGAGGCGGGTGTGGACCCCAGGGCGAGGGCCAGCAGAATCGCGGCCAGAATTCGAGTCTTCATGTGGGGTGGCTCCGGGTCAGGGTGAGTTGTTATGGGAACAGTACAATCGGGACGATATTCCCCTCCCTGGTCCATTACAAGACACGACCATATTTGCGCGGATACGAAGGTGAAATCGTGATTCGACAAGTGCTGATGCAGACAATCGCACTGAGAGATTTTGAGCGGGGCGCCTCGGCGCTTCGCGACGATCTCGGATTCGAACTGCGGGGCGGCGGCGTCGTGGACGAGGATCTTGCCGGGGTCTGGGGTGTTTCAAACCAGACCCATCCCAGGTTTTCGGTGTTCTCAGCTCCGGGCGTCTCGCGCGGTTTCCTCCGCCTGGTCGAGGGTCCTTCCGACGATGAGACGGGCACCTTTCATAAACGAGGGATGTTCAACGCCGAGATACTCACCTCGGATGTGGAGACGCTGTTCAAGCGACTCCAGAGGTCCACCCACTTCCACCTCGTGAGCGGCCTGAACACCTACGATCTTTCCGGCGCGGGCGGGGGGGCGGTGTCGCGCACCGGCGCGACCCGGGGGCCGGGTGGCGCCGGCGTCTTATTGACCCAGTATCTGAAGGTTACGCCCCCCCCGACGCTGCCGCTTTTCGAGACCCTCGGGGGGCCGCTGTT
>JANLSZ010000360.1:0-2632 GCA_031362685.1 Vicinamibacteria bacterium
AGAACCATGTCGACTTCGGACGCGCCATTCTCGATCACCCGCCGGGCCTCGAGGGCTTTCACCTCCGGCAGGGTCGCCCCCAGCGGGAAACCAACCACCGTGCACACTCGGGCACTCGCTCCCCGTAGAGTCTTTTCGCAATACTGAACCCAGGTGGGATTGACGCAGACCGTGGCGAAGCCATACTCGCGGGCCTCCGCGCACAGGCGCTCGATGTCGCTTTGGGTCGCCTCCGGCTTCAGCAGGGTGTGGTCGATGAGACTGGCCACGCCATGAGGGTAGACGCTGGGATCGGCGCGCAGTCCGAAACGGTCGACCCCGGCCAGAGCGAACGAAGACATGCGATCGGGGCAGCAGCCGTTGAGGACGTTGTGGCAGGCACAGGCGGCCTCGAAGTGGACATTCGGGCGGGAGTCGAGCGCGGCCAGCACCGCTCGAACCACGGTTTCGACGAGGGCCTGCTGGGGGTGAGTCGCCATCACTCGCCTGCCTTCAATTCCGTTCGAGGGCCACGATCTTGGCCACTCGACGCTTGTGCCGGTCCTCGACGCAGGTCGAGGTGATGAAGAGTTGGACCAGGGCCAGCGCCTGGCTCGCGTCCACGAGTTTGGCCCCCAGGGTCATCACGTTGGCGTCGTTGTGCTCGCGGGCATTGCGTGCCGCCGCTTCGTCGTTGCACATGGCCGCGCGCACCCCGCGGATCTTGGTGGCGGCCATGGCCGACCCGATGCCGGCGGCGTCGATCATGATTCCGAAGTCGCATTGCGACGACGCCACCAGTCGCCCCACCGCGGCGGCGAAGTCGGGATAGTCGACCGCCTCCGTGCCGTGAGCGCCAACATCGCGGACGAGGTAGGTCTCCTGGAGCCGGGACTTGAGCGTTTCCTTCAGGACGAAGCCGCCATGATCGGAGCCAAGCGCCAGGCAAAGGCGGGACGCCCCATCCGTCTCGATGATCCTTACTCCGCGACTCTGGGCGATCTCGCGGGCCCAATCGGTGATGACGGTTCCGGGTTTGACCCGCAACTCGCCCCCGCGACCCACGGCGGTGACGTCCTCGGCCGTGACGATCTCAAAGGCCATGGGGAGGAGTCGGGCTTCCGCCTCTTCTATCCCTTGTCGGCCATGATGGCCTGGACGGTCGACATCGCGCGTTGCTTCTGGAACTTCTTGAGCACCTCGCGGACGCCGGGATGCGTCTTCGTGATCTCGTCGAGGGTGGTTCGGTTGAGTTCGAGGCAGTCGCAGTCGACCGCGGCGGTGAGGGTGGCGGTTCGGGGCTTCCCGGTGAGCACCGCGATCTCGCCGAAGAAGTCGCCCTCCTCGAACTCCTGGACCTTCATCGAGCGGCCCTTCGGGGTCTTGACGTAGGCCTTGACCTTGCCGGAGGTGAGAATGAACATCGAATCGCCGACCGCGCCTTCGGCCACGATCACGTCGCCGGCCTCGAAGGAGACGAGTTCCAGGCCGCGCATGACCGCCAGCAGTTCCTCGGCGGAGAAGCCGTCGAACAGCACGGTGGAGAGACCCTGAGGGGTGCGATGTTCTTCCTCCGGAGGCTCGACCGCAAACGAGTCGTCGAATTCGGCCACCCCATCGTCGGCCGCGGGCGACACCACTGCCGGCGGAGGCGCCTCGGCCTCGGGCATGAAGGCGTCCATCGCGGGCAGAGCGTCGAGGTCGGGTTCCGGGGTGATTTCAGGCAGCGCAGGAGCCTCCGGCTCGAGAGCCGCCGTGCCGACCTGAATGTCGCTCGAAGAGTCGATCTCTTCGAATCCGAAGTTCATACCCGACGACGAGATGGGCGGGAGCACGGGCCGCTGGATCGACGCGGTTCGGCGGCTCTTGTCCTGGATCAGCTTGGCCAGACGGTCTTCCACGTCGCGGCGGCCGGGGTCGATCTTCTCGATGCGCTTCAGAATGGCAATGGCCTTGGCCACGAAGCCGTCGCTTGCCTCCTGATCGGCCAGGTTCATCAAGACCGGAATGGCCTCGCGGTCCCGCCCGGCCATGGAGTACACGTCCGCGAGCTGGAGGCGGAGGCGGCGATCGTGGGGCTTGGCGTGGGTCTGCGCCTTCAGCGCTTCGATGGCCTTGGGGAAGTTCTTCTTCGCGATGAGATCGTGGACCTGATCAGACATGCTTCACCTGTGGAGACTCGCGTTGTTCTTGTCTGGGCGATTTATGGAAGGGCGGCATGAAGGTTCTCGTGCAAAGACGGGGATGTGGCGTCTTTCCGCGATGTTAGCATCGCAGAACTTTCTGCCATCCCTAGTCGTTGCCCACCCGGGCAAGCCCCGCAATCACGCTCCCGCCCCAGGGAACCAGGCCTTCATGACAGGAATCACCACTCTGATCGACGACTTGAACCGAACGTTCGCCGGGCCGATCGGGCGGGCGAGCGACCTGGTTTTCGGCCCCTGGACGATCGCCTTGCTCTTTGCCGTGGGCATATTCCTCACCGTGCGCCTCGGCTTCGTGCAGTTTGTCTCGTTTGGCGACGCGGTCCGGGCGTTTTTCGGCGCGGACGATGCCAAAGCAAAAGGTGCTCTCTCACCCTTCCAGACGTTCATGACCGCGTTGGGAGCCACCATAGGAACCGGCAACATTGCCGGGGTGGCCACCGCCATCG
>JANLSZ010000366.1:0-8896 GCA_031362685.1 Vicinamibacteria bacterium
GTGCGGCGGGCGGGATCGAGGTCCCGAAGCACCCTCCCGGAGCGAAACGAGGGGCCTTCAGGGACGCGACTTGGGCTCCGGGGGGCGCCTCGTTACGGGCATGGCCAGGCTGCGCGCTTCAGAGAACCGGCCGCGCCGAACCCCACGCGCAGACCCCGCTTGTTTCACCTACAATCCGACCTCCTCGACGGACTTCCCCACGACCGCGGGCGCCTTCCAGCCAGTCTTTCCCCCAGGCGATTTCTTCTTCCGGAGCGACGCCTTCGTCACGAAGCTCGACGCCACCGGGTCGACACTCGCCTATTCCACCTATCTCGGCGGCAACTTGGGCGATGGAGCCAAAGCCATCGCCGTGGATTCCTCGGGAAACGCCCATGTGATCGGGAGTACGGCTTCGACGAACTTTCCCACGACGGCGGGCGCCTTCGATACCACTCTCAGCGGTGGCTCCGACGCCTTCGTCACGAAGCTCGACGCTACCGGCTCGACCCTCGCCTACTCCACCTACCTCGGCGGCGACCAGGGCGACGGTGCTGCCGGGATCGCGTTGGATTCCTTCGGCAACGCCTATGCGGCGGGAGAGACCACGTCGTCGAACTTCCCCACGACCATCGGTGCCTTCGATACCACCTACAACGCCGGGGGCGACGCCTTCGTGGCGAAGCTCGCTCCGACAGGGTCCACGCTTGTCGACTCCACTTACCTCGGCGGCAGCGACCAGGAGGCGCCCTATGGTGGGATCGCCGTGGATATCGGCGGCAGCGCGTATGTCATGGGACGCACGGACTCGACGAACTTCCCCGTGACGCCAGGCGCCTTCCAGACGGCGCACGCTGGCGGCAATCCCAGCGACGCCTTCGTCACGAAGCTCAACGCCTCGGGCTCGGCCCTCGCCTACTCCACCTATCTCGGCGGCTCCGCCTACGAGCTCGGCCGAGGCATCGCCGTGAACTCGTCCGGCAACGCCTACGTGACGGGCGAGACGAGCTCGACCGACTTCCCCACGACCGCCGACGCCCCGTATCCCACTTACAACTTTGGCGAGGACGCCTTCGTGACGAAGCTCAACCCAGCAGGGAGCGCCCTGGTCTACTCGACTTTCCTGGGCGGCAGCGACGGCGATTTCGGCATGGGCATCGCCGTGGATGCTTTCGGCAACGCCTACGTAGTGGGCACGACCATCTCGGTGGACTTCCCAACGACTCCGGGAGCCTTCGACAACACTTTCAATGGTGGTGGCCAGGACGGGTTCGTGACGAAGATCGCGGACGGGCCCGCCGACGGCGATGAGGATGGGGTGCCCGATGACGCCGACAACTGCCCCGCCGTTGCCAATCCCGGTCAGGCGGACACCGACGGCGACGGCCAGGGCGACGTCTGCGACTCCGACGACGATGGCGATGGCGTTGCCGACGGGTCGGACAACTGCCCACTCGTTGCCAACGCGGACCAACGTGACACCGACCTGGACGGTATCGGCGATGCCTGCGACCCCAGGACCGGACCGCCGACCCACAAGAACCAGTGCAAGGACGACGGGTGGCGCCGGTTCAACGACCCCGTTTTCAAGAACCAGGGCCGGTGCGTCAGCTACGTCGAGAGAAGGCGACCGCTTTAGTCAGCTTGGCTTGTAGGTGAAACAAGCGGGGTTGGCCCGTCAAGTCCAGCCCGGCTCGGTTCGCCTGGAGCGCGCAGCCTGCCCTTGGGGGAGCGCGAAGCCTGGCCTGTACAGTGTTCCAAAGTCGTTTTCGGATGTGAGCGCCAAAGCCTGCCAAGCGTTAATTAGCGCCCCCCAAGGATCTGCGCCGCATCCGAATGTCGCGGGCAGGACCGGCAACGGCGACTTCGCCGATTCTCTCGCCGAGATGGACCACCACGTCGGCGAGGTGGCCGATGCGATCAAGGACCTCGGACTCGTGGAAGACACCGTCTTCATCTTCACAAGTGACAACGGCCCGGAGGAATTGGTGTCAGCGCGGGGCTGGGCCGGGCCGTGGTCAGGCTCCTATTTCACGGCCATGGAAGGCTCGTTGCGCGTGCCCTTCATCATGCGCTGGCCGGGTAAAGTCACGGCGGGTCGGGTGAGCAACGAAATCGTTCACGAGGTCGACACGTTCACGACGCTGGCCCGGATCGCCGGTGGCGAGGCGCCGAAGGATCGGATGATCGACGGCGTCGATCAGACTGATTTCCTCCTTGGCAAACAGGAGAAATCAAACCGCGAAGGGTTTGTGTGTTACGTCGCGGACACGCTCCAGGCGGTGAAGTGGCGCAACTGGAAAGGGCACTTCGTATGGCAGGAATACAAATACGACGCCCCGCAGCGGCTGCCGATCATCCGGGTGCACAATTTGCTCGTGGACCCGCGGGAGCGGGAAAACGTCCAAAGCCTGAATTCCTGGGTGATATACCCGATGACAAAGATCGTGAACGATTTTCAGGACAGCCTGAAGACCGAGCCCCCCACCCCTCCCGGCGCGCCGGATCCTTACCTGCCGCCGGCTGGAGGACCTCGAGGCTCTCCTCGACCCGGATCCGCTGCGTCTCCTCGTCCTCGACCTTGATCGTGCGGAAGTCCTGGGCGGGACAGGCCTGCTCGCCTCGCGTCTTTGTCCAGCCCTCGTCAAGCAGATGCGCGTCGAAGGGCCACGCCTGGGGGATCTGCTTTTCCTCGTTCCAGGAGATGGCGCCGTAGGGGCAGCCGTCCACGATCTGCTTCTGGGCCTTCGACTTCTTGGGATCGATGATCACGATGCCTCAGCGTCGTCAACAGCGTCCTCCTGAGACGTCTCCCCTATCCCGAGTCGGACGAGCTCCTGGTGACGTTCGAGTTCGCGCGTAAGGACAAGAGCATCCCCTGCGGGTTTCGAGCGAGCTTCTAGACGCCGTCCCGTCTGAAGCGAAGGGTCGATAGCCGCCGCTGCTTGGCTCGAGCCTAGTCGCGGCCGACGCCCAGCGCGTCGGCGACGCGGTTGATGTAGTTGAACCAGGACGCGATGAGGGTGATCTGCAGGATCCCGCGATCGTCGAAGCCGGCCGCGCGCAACCGCGCGTGGTGGTCAGGCGTGATTCGGGTTGCGTCCTTCGTGAGCTGCGTCGCGTAGTCGAGCATGACGCGATCGGCGGGTGCTATGGGCGCGTTTTCGTAGTCTTCGACCAGGGCCTTCACGAACGCCGGGTCGAGTGTCACGGCACGCAGAAACTCTGCGTGAGAGTCCAGTCAATAGTGGCACCGGTTCACCGCCGAGACGCGGGTCGTGATCATCTCGTGCTGTGCGCGCGTGAGCGGAAGCTCGGGCGACATCAGCGCCCCGAACGTCGCGAAGGCGTGGTGCAGCGCCTCCGGGATCAGCGTGTGCGTCGACATGATGCTCTGGCTGCCGTCGTCGCCTTGATCCCGGGCGTACTCTTTCGGGTAGAGCTTGTGCTGTTCGTGCAACGCTTTCTGCAGCGTCTCGTCGGCTTCGTTGAACGGAATCGTCTTGATCCAGGCCATCAGCTCTTCTCCAACGCCGCGGGTCTCACCCAAAGACGATACACCGGCAGGCCCAGGCTCATCACGATCACCCCGAGGGCCGCCTGCTGCGGCCGGCCCACGCCGAGCAGCACCAGCAGCATCCCGAGCAACACCAGAAAGGCGATCGGCGTCAGCGGGTAACCGGGCACACGATACGCGTCGCCCGTGGGCCGGGGCAATCGATACAAGCCCGCCACGGTCAGCGCGATGAAGCACAGGGTCACGAAGATGAAGTACGCCACGATCGCGCCGAAGCTGCCGATGCCCGCGAGCACGCAGGCCAACACGGCCTGGATCGCGATCGCGCGAACCGGCGTGCCAAAGCGCGGATGAAGGACGGCGACCGAGGGCAGGAAGGCGCGGTCTTTGGCCATGGCGTAATAAACGCGAGGCGCCGCCATCTGGAAGGCCGCCATGCTGCCGAGCACCGCCACGACCACGATCGCGGCAAAGACCTGCCCGCCCGAGCGCCCGAACATCCGCTCTCCGGCCGTCGCGGCGAAGGCGGCGCCCGAGGCCGCGTTCTCGATCGGGACCAGGTAGACGAAGACGGCGCTGGTCAAGACATAGACCAGGGTCACCACGGTGACACCCGCGGCCAGCGCCCGGGGCAGCGTGCGCGCCGGATCGCGCACCTCGCCCGCGAGCTTCGACACGTCCCAGAAGCCGCCGAAGGAGAAGAAGGCCGCCACCAACCCACCCGCCAGACCCGGCAGCAACGCCGCGGACCCGGGCCGGGCCGCGACGAAGGGCGTGAAGTGCGCAAAGTCGCCGCGACCAGAGGCGAATCCCCAAACCACGAGGACGGCCAGGAGCAGGAGCTTCAGGGCGGTCAGCGCGCCCAGCAGGCCGGCGCCCAGGCGCGTGCCCAGGGCGTTGACCAGCGCCACCAGGAGGATCGCCCCGATCGCGACGAGCTTGAGGCCGGCCGACGAAAGCGGGGTCAGGTACGACACGTACTCGGCGAGACCCGCGCCCAGCGCGGCCGTGAGTCCCGGGTCCATCACGAGCAGGCACTTCCAGCCGTAAAGGAAGGCGAGGCTCGGGCCCCAGGCTTCACGCAGGTAGACGTAGCCGCCGCCGGCCTCGGGAAAGCGCGCCGCGAGCTCGCCGTAACAAAGCGCGCCGCAGAAGGCGCAGGCCCCCACGAAGAGCCACACCGCGAGAAGCCAGAAGGGCGAGCCCAGCGACTTCGCCATCTCCGCGGGGGTCAGGAAGATCCCGACGCCGATCACCTCACCGACGACGAAGGCCGTCGCGGCCCCGAGGCCCAGCCGGCGCTCGAGCACCCTGGCGGCCAAGGCCACGACTCAGAAGCTCAAGCCCAGGCCGAACGGCAAGGCCCGAGGCCCGCCGGAGCCGAAGACGCCGCGACGGTCGTCACGAGCTTGCCGAATGCGGAAGAACGCGGGCAGCCAGGATCCGCAGGGACCTGGCGGTCACGCACGAGGACGTTCGAGAAGCCCGAGTAGTTCTTCACGTGGACGCCGGGGATGTTAGCAGCGTTGAAGACCTTGAGACGCTCGGGCGCCCTGACCCTTCAAGGCCTGGGCGCAGCCCTTGCCCACTTCGCCATAACCGCAGACCACCGCGGCTTGCCGGACAGCATGACGTCGCTCACGCGGTTCAAGCGGTCGATGACCGAGTGGCGAGCGGCGCGGCATGGCCCGAGGCGCCGGGCTCAGTTCCGCCAGCAGGGGGCGAATCGGACGACCGCTGCGGCGGACCATCGAGGACGTGACTCCAACTCGTCCCTCGCCCGCGAACAGGGTGGCTGCTCAGCGCCCCAACGCGCAGACTCCCGTCAACGAGGTGTTGATCGATGGTTGACCCGGTGAAGGCGAAGCGCGAGGAGATTCTGCAGGTGGCGAAGCGGCACGGCGTGACGCGGGTCCGCGTTTTTGGATCCATGGCGCGGGGTGATGCCATGCTCAAGAGCGATGTGGATCTTCTTGTCGATGTTGGGCCGAATCCAAGCCCGTGGTTTCCCAGACTCTGGCGGAGTCCAGCCAGAGGCTGAGCGACCGCATCAAGGAACGCTACTCAGAAGTGGCCTGGAAAGGGCTGTCCGGGTTTCGGAATGTTCTGGTCTACGACTACCTGGGTGTGGATATTGACCAGATCTATCGAGTGGTCGAGAAGGATGTCCCCGGATTGAAAGACGCTTGTACTTCCGCGATGCTGGAACTGCAGAGTCCGTAGATTCTGGCGCCGGGCGGTGGCTCTTTCCCAGCTAGAAGGGACAGGACTTCATGCGTGGCCATCTCGCCGTCATCAAGACGACCGAGAAACCGGCGTTCTTGATGAGAGGCGGCAAGATCTTTCGCGACCACCGAGCTGGCTGCTCGAGCTCGATCGTCCTTGGATGGCATCGAGACCGACGAAGATCACCAACAGCAGGCCGATGCCGACCAGGCCGGCTCCGATCCGTATCGCCCGCGATCGTGGGGCCAGGTGCCAGAGGGACGGCTTGTCACTCATCGTTGATGCTCACCCCTCGATCGCTGCCGGATCGACGTCACTGTGGCTCGAAGACGCCTGCGACCGCGCCCATCCAGACACTTCTTGCCGGCCGCTCGCCGTCGACCCGGAAATCGCACCGGTCACCCACTCGCCATCGGGACGCCTCCGCGGAAGAGAGGACTTCCAATATGCAGAGACAGCATCCACGCCAGTCTTCCGCCGCGCTGCTGCTCGAAAGACGTCAGTACGGCCGCTACGTCGCCTGGGCGAAACCGAAACCGGTGGGGGAATGCGCCCTCCTCGACAAGGGTCCCTTCCACAACTGTGAAGGATCGAGAGACCCGGATCGCCATCTGTCTGGCGCTATCGCAGGGTCTTCTGAAGATCGGCTGGCTGACGCTTGCGCTCCAACCGCCCGGTCTCCCGCTGATCGCTTTGAAGCCTCCGACTATTCCCCCCATTTGTGTTCTGGGGACGTCCCCGAATTTCGCCCTTAAGACCGGGCCATGGCATACCAATTCACGAGTCCTGCCGCAAGGCCCAGAAGCAGTACGGCCCCCTGAAGATACTTCTTGATCTTCTCCTCCGGCCTCACCGGGCCCGCCAAAGCAGGGAAGAGGCTGACGGCACCGAAGAAGATCGCGAAAATGGGCGCGAAAACCGCCTGGGTGGGATAGTAGCGATTGTCCACGCGAAGGATGTGCCAGTTGTAGAGCGCGACGAGGAGACACAAGAGGGCGAAGAGCCCGAAGAGAAGGCGCTGTTTCATCGCTCGCTTCCGCTTTCTGCGCCGCTCGACCGCGACCGCTCGCTTTCCGACACGGTTGACATTCTCTCCCAAGTCGGGTCCTATTTCCGACTCGGTGGAAACGGCAACTGGGCGACCCTAAAGAGCGCTCGGATGCGCATCGCCGCGAACGGGGCCGATCTGCTAGAGGACCCAAGTGCCTCTCATCTCGGGTCAGGCTTCAATGACAACCCGGTCTCCTACCGCTACGCGACCCGGCACCACTGTGCTCCCGTAAACCCCAAGGCGTGAGTCGCGTTCACGGACGATGGCCTTCAACACCGCCGGGTTGCTCTCCGTCGTTACTGGATCGATGTTGACCGTCACGCAGCGCTTGTCGCGACGATCGACGCGCATGCGAAACCCGCCCACTTGAAGAACCGAACCGACCCAGGCGTCCTCGGGGAACGGCTCGTCGCCTTTGACGTCGATCAGCAGATTGGGTCTAAAACGCTGGGGATCGAGCTCGAACCCGACCAGCCCGGCCAGGGACTTGATGGTCTTTGTGGTGATGAGAGAGAGGGGGAAAGTGTCGAAGACGCCGACATTCTGCTTGATCACGCGGATGCCCGAACCGAGTTCTTCGGCGAGCGCTGGATCGACGACGTCGAGGTCAAGACCTCCGGGCGTTCGCACGTGGGTCGGCGACTCGTCGGGCCGATCCGGCTCGACGAAGTAAGGCTGGTATTGACGCATCACGGGCTTCTCACGGATGGTGAGCCAGGGAAAGCCGCTCCGCACCACGCCGTCGCGTATGAAGGCCCAGCGCCGATCACCGGTAAGGCCATGGAAGGACACATCCACATGCGCGAGCGGCTCGGCGGCCATGGATTTCACCGGGTAACGCCACAGCCCCGCCACTCGACCGACTTCGCGGCCGCTCACGGTTGAGACCAAGGGAAAAGGGAATGGAGACTTCGATAGAAATCCGTTCGCATAGCCCAATTATCATGCTTCCTCCGTAGGATGGTAGCGCCCGTCCCCACTTGCACTTGTCCGTCCATCCCGAGTCGGACAAGCTCTTGGGGATCTGGGCGACGACGCCGGAGCGAGGCGTGGACCACACTGAGCTGTCCTACGCTCGCTTCATCGCCATGCGGAGAGAAGCGATGTAGCTCGCGCAGTCAGAAGGCGTGGAGCCGTGCTTCTCGAAGTCCGGTGGCTCGGAAGTGCCACCACCTGAGATTCCTTGACATTTGTATGTACAAATGACCCCACGTTGACGTAGACTTCAGACGTGAAAGTCGACGGCTTCGACTGGGATTCCGGCAACTCGTTCAAGAACGAAGCGAAGCATGGCATCTCGCGAGAAACGGTCGAGGCGTTCTTCGGTCGAAGGGTTTGGGTGGGGCGAGAGGCTTGAAGTTGATTCGGCCTATCAACGCCCGTTTCATGCATGCGAGGGAGATTGCGAAATATGACCAAGCGTTTGCCAAAGATGAAGAGTGATCGCGCAGCGAAGGCCGCTCTCAAGGGTGACTTGAGCGATTACATCTCGCGAGAGAACTTCAAGTCGACGACGTTCGAGTTCGCGCGTAAGGACAAGAGCATCACCCTGCGGGTTTCGAGCGAGCTTCTAGACGCCGTCCAGTCTGAAGCGAAGCGTCGTCGGACCAACTACCAGAGGCTCATTCGCGAAGCGATCGAGCGGTTTCTGACAAAGGCTGCGTAGACCCACGGCGATTGCCTACTCTGGGCTCGGCCTGAAGGTTCTGTCGGTGTGGGAAGGGGGACCAAGGCGCGCCGCCTTGATGCAGGGGCCTGAAACAATCTCGCGGCGGTAAGGAAGCCCGTTCTCGCGCCCCGCATGGGGCTACTCGGCGCGCAGAGCCGTCGTTGGGTCGACCCGGGCCGCCCGCCGCGCCGGGAGCCAGGAGGCGAGAAGCGCGATCCCAACAAGAAGTACGGTCACGCCGGCGATGACCGGAACACTGTCAGTGCGCATGCCTGGGAATCCTGACGCGATGAGCCGGGACACCCCCAAAGCGCTCCGCCGCATACCTGTCGGCATAAAGCTTCGTGAACGCGGCGAGACCGGCGCGGAAGACACCGGACGTCGGGAACGCAGGGTCGGGCTCGAAAGCGGCGAACGTGGAGATGTTGATGATCGCGCCGCTCTTCTGACGTTG
>JANLSZ010000367.1:0-2233 GCA_031362685.1 Vicinamibacteria bacterium
GTGCGGCGGGCGGGATCGAGGTCCCGAAGCACCCTCCCGGAGCGAAACGAGGGGCCTTCAGGGACGCGACTTGGGCTCCGGGGGGCGCCTCGTTACGGGCATGGCCAGGCTGCGCGCTTCAGAGAACCGGCCGCGCCGAACTTGACGCGCAGACCCCGCTTGTTTCACCTACAATCCTGGGCGCTGGCGGTCGAGGAGTACGCCGACTTCGGTCACCTCCAGGACTTCGCTCCGGGTCCCGAACAGGCCCACCAGATCTTCGCCGTGGTCGATCGCGCGGGGAAGACCTGGGACATGGAGATGGGTGTGGGCTTCGGCCTGACCGACGCGTCGGACAAGCTGACGTTCAAGCTGATCCTGGCTCGCGACCTGAAGAAAGCCAAAGCCGCTAAACCATAGGGCCTGGGGCCGGCAGAGCGCCTTGTCGTGACCAGCGGCGGGGCAGCGGAGAGTCTCCCTTCGCCAAGAGTCCGTCGCGGTCCGGTCCTGTTGCTGGCGCGGGCGTGCTCGCAGCGCCTCCCTTCCGACCAGCGTCGGTCACGGTTCTCGCCGACAAGGTTCAGGAGCCGAGCCGACGCGCGAAGAACGCGAGTATCTCGTCGCGGGCCGCGATCGTGGGTTGGCCCGCCTCATCGACCAGGTGAGCGGTCACCACGCTGTGCGGGCTCGCCACCACCTGGGCGAAGAACGGCGCCAGGGAGTCGCGGTTGGCCGCGCGGTCGGGCAGGACGCGGGCGATGAAGCGGTCGCCGAGGGCCGCGGAGTAGGCCGCGAACCGCTCAGCCCTGCAGAACTGGTCTCCCTCGAAACGGTAGGCCATGACGGTCAGGTCGTCCCGCTCCAGGCGCTTCCGCACCGCGACGAGTTCGTCCGGGGCGATTTCCAACCCCGCCGGGTCGTTCATGGGCAGCGACGGCTGGGACAGGACGGGGGCGAGCACGGAAGACTCGAGCATCATGGTGAGCGCGAAGTTGCCGGTGAAACACATCCCGATGGCGCCCACCCCCGGACCGCCGCACTGCTGGTGAGCCAGCCTCGCCAGCGCGCGCAGCCACTGGGTCACCGGGCTCGACTGGTTGGCGGCGAAGGCGCGGAACTCGGCGCTGACGCACGCCCGCTGGAAGGTCGCGACACCCTCCTCGACCCCCGGCACCGCGCCATCGCGGCCGAAAAGCGAAGGCATGTACACGGTGAACCCGGCGTCTCGAACCCAGCGGCTGAACCGCGCCACCTGCGGACTGATGCCCGGCATTTCGGTCATGACGATCACCGCCGGTCCGGATCCCGCAACGTAGACCTTCTTCGTGCCCCCTTCGAGTGTGATCGGGCGGGACTCGAAGTCCTCGAGCGGGTCGTCCTCGTTCATGTTCCGTTTCCGCATCGCAGAAGCTCCCTCTTGACTAGACGGCCAGGATCAGTCCCACGCCTCTCTTCATTCCCTGGTTCGGCGGGTCGCCGACCTCCCCGGAGCGTACTGGGTCAATACCGCGCGGCCGATTCGGAAATCCAGAAGCACGTCCAGGACTCGACGCGACACAACGAGCGCTCCGGCCGCGGTGAGCCCCATGTCGTCTCGACCCGCGTGGCCCCGCACCTGAATAGACCAGAAGGGTGGCAGGCGCTTGCCCGGATTGTGCTTCCGGAAGAACCGCGAGGCGCTGATGCGGGCCCTGGTGATCTCGAACCCGGATGGCCCAACCAGACCCAGCAAGGCTGTCTTCACCGGAGTCGTGACCAGCACCGCGGGGTAGGCACGGACCAGGTCGTCGCCTGGGTATGTATCGAACACGCAACCGACGCGACCTGGCGGTAGACCAGGAGAAGGCGACCCCGACGTCTCAGGCTCGATGGTGAAGAAGCTCATTGCCGACCCTTGTTCGGCGGCGCCGAATCACACGGACCGAGTGATTCCACCGTCCACCCTGAGATTCTGGCCCGTGATGTAGCCGGCTCCCTCGGAAGCCAGGAACGCAATCACGGAGGACACCTCTTCAGTCCTGCCATAGCGCCCCATGGGAATGCGGCCGCGGAACTCTTCCTTCTCCGGGAAACTATCGATGAAGCCGGGCAGGACGTTGTTCATGCGAATGTTCTCCGCCGCATACCTGTCGGCATAAAGCTTCGTGAACGCGGCGAGACCGGCGCGGAAGACACCGGACGTCGGGAACGCAGGGTCGGGCTCGAAAGCGGCGAACGTGGAGATGTTGATGATCGCGCCGCTCTTCTGACGTTG
>JANLSZ010000236.1:0-17136 GCA_031362685.1 Vicinamibacteria bacterium
GGCCTTTCTGGTGCGATCGGGAATCCAGTTCACCTCGGGCCGCGCCTTCACGCCGGGTCTCGAGGAGGTGATCGTGGGGCGACGGATCATGGACCGCATCTCGGGTCTGGAACTCGGCGGCATCCTGAAGTACCGGCGCAAGCCGCTGCGAATCGTCGGCGTCTTCGAATCGGAAGGCGCCGCGTTCGAAAGCGAGATCTGGGGGGACTCCGAGGTGCTGAGCTCCGCGTTCCGGCGGGGCGCGGGCTCCAACTCGCTGGTAATTCGAGTCAGGGATCGAGCCCAGATCCGGGCCCTCGACCACTGGATGCGCCAGCAGCCCAACATGTCGCTCAAGGCGGTCGCGGAGAAGCAGTACTACGAGGACCAGGCGGGACCGGTGGCGAAGACGATCAAGCTCCTGGGCGGGCTGGTTGCCGTGGTCATGGGCATCGGCGCGGTGTTCGCGGCCATGAACACCATGTACCGGGTGGTCGCCTCGCGCACTCGCGAGATCGGCACCCTCCGCGCCATCGGCTTCTCGCGCAGCGCGATCCTGCTCTCCTTCGTGGTCGAGTCCGCGGTGATCGGCGCGGTCGGCGGCGCCCTCGGCTGCCTCGTCGCCTCAACCCTGCACGGCTACTCGACCAGCACCTCCAACCTGCAGAGCTTCAGCGAGGTCGCCTTCGCTTTCCGGATCACCCCGGAGATCATCGCCGCCAGCATGAGCTTCGCCCTCGCGATGGGGGTTCTGGGCGGACTACTGCCCGCCGCCCACGCGGCGCGACTCCCCATCGCGGAGGCGGTTCGACAGGACTGAAGCTGCCGTCGCGGCTCGTCGCCGCCCGGCCGGTTAACCGCGGTCCTATACTCGCCGGAACGATGATTCAATCGAGGCTTTGAACATGGTCGAGAGCGCCGCTTGCCCGTCTTGTGGGCGAGCCCTTCCCGAGGCCGCGGCGGCGTGTGCGCATTGCGCCCCGCTGCCAAAAGCGCACTCCCTGTTCCCGACACAGGTGGGTGGGCCGCAAGAGCATGCTCCCGGAGGCGTCGCCCCCGCACTCCCCGAGATCGAGGGGTACCGGATTGTCCGCATGCTCGGCCAGGGCGGCATGGGCGTCGTCTTTCTGGCCGAGGACACCACACTCAACCGCCGCGTTGCCATCAAGGTCATGACCGCGAGGCTCGCCGCAGACGCGGCGGCGCGGGCGTTTTTTCTTCGCGAAGCTCGATCGATGGCGACGGTGGAACACCCTCACGTGGTGCGCATCTATTCCTTCGGGGAGCGCTCGGGCGTCGCTTACCTTGTGATGGAGTACGTCGAAGGCGAAAGTCTGGCCGAGCGAATCCGCAGGCATGGGAAGCTCCCCATTGAAGACGCGATGCTCATCGCGGGCCAGGTGACGGAAGGGTTGGAGACGGCCTGGGAGAAGGGGATTGTCCACCGCGACGTCAAGCCCGCCAACGTGTTGATCGATGCGCGTGGCCGAGCGCACGTCGGAGACTTCGGCCTGGCGAAACCGGTGGTTGCCTCGGACGACATGTCCCTCACCCAGGACGGCCTGATCGTCGGAACGCCCGATTATCTGTCGCCCGAGCAAGCGCGCGGAGAAAAGGTGGACTGCCGAAGCGACATCTATTCTTTGGGCGTCGTGCTCTACGAAATGCTCGGGGGAGTCCCTCCCTTCGGTGGCGCCACGCCGGTTGCGATCGTCGCCCATCATCTCCACACCGCCCCTCCTCCTCTGCGAGACCGGCGCCCTGACGTGCCCGCGAACGTCGCGCGCCTCGTCGAACAGATGATGGAGAAAGACCGCGAGCGCCGGCCCCAGTCGTACGCGGAGCTGCGCCGGGCCATCGACGAGTGGTCGGGGCCGACGGCCGTCTGGACTTCCGGGTCTCCCTTCCGTGGCCTCTCTGCCTTCGAGTTCGAGCACGCCGCGATTTTCTTCGGCCGCGCGCAGGCGGTGGAGGAGGCCGTGAATGCGCTACGCGAGCAGGCGGTGGCCGGCCGTGCGTTCGTGCTCGTGCTGGGGATGAGCGGCAGCGGCAAGTCGTCCCTCGTCCGTGCCGGCGTTGTGCCGCGTCTCGTCCAGCCCGGCGCTATCGAAGGGGTCTCACTCTGGCGACGCGCCGTGCTCCGGCCCGCGGAGGCCGCGGGCGACGTGTTCGAGGGTCTGGCCGCTGCGTTGGCGCGAAGCGAGGCGCTCCCGGAGCTTTTGGCGGACGGGACCACTGCGTCGGAGCTCGGGCGGCTCCTGCGCGAGAACCCCAAAGGAGCGGCGCTCCTCGTCAGAGGCGGCCTAAGCCAGGTCGCCGCGGAAAAGAAAAGAGCCGAGGGACGAAAGGACCAGCCTGACGTGCGACTCATCGTCGTCGTCGACCAGATGGAGGAGCTATTCACTCTCGAGCGCAGCTCCGCCGAAGAACGTCGCGGTTTCATCGACGCGCTTTCCTCTCTGGCCCGCAGCGGCCGCGTGTGGGTGGTGGCGACGTTACGCAGCGATTTCTACGGCCGTTGCGAAGAGCTCCCGGAGTTGATGGCGTTGAAACAAGGAGCCGGGCAATACCATCTCCAGCCGCCGTCTCCCGCCGAGGTCGCGCAGATGATTCGCCTTCCGGCGCGTGCGGCGAGTCTCCGCTTTGAGCAAGACAAGATCACGCAGGCCGGGCTGGACGAAGTCCTCCGCGATGCCGCCCTCGAGCAGGTCGGACACCTCCCCCTGCTCGAGTTTGCTCTCGAGGAGCTGTATCGGCTGCGGACGCCCGATGGACTGCTCACGCACTCGGCCTACGCGACCATGGGAGGGGTCGAAGGCGCGCTCATCAAACGCGCGGAGGAGGTCTTCGCCTCGCTCTCACCCGCGCAGCAGGCAGTGTTGCCCGAAGTCTTCGGGGCGCTCGTGCGCATCAGCGCAGGGAATGAAGAGACCTTCAATCGCAGGTATGCAGCACTCGATGCGTTCGGAATACCGGAGAGCGGTGTGCTGGTTGACGCGTTCGTGGCGTCGCGGCTCTTCGTCGCCGACCGAGGGAATGACGGCGGCGCCGTCGTGTCGATCGCGCATGAAGCTCTGTTGCGTTCCTGGCCGAGGCTTCGTGAGTGGCTCGACGACAACCGCGAGCTGCTGCGGGTGCGCGGTCGTCTCAGTGCGTCGGCCGGGCTGTGGGTGGAGAAGGGCCGGTTGCGAGACTTGCTGCTGGCCGAAGGCAAGCCGCTGGAGGAGGCCCTGCCACTTCTCCGTATGCGAGGTCTGGATCTCTCGGCGGACGAGCGCCGGTTCCTTGAGGCCTCAAAGGACCGCAGTCATCGACTCATCCGGACTCGACACTTCATGAATCTCAACAGCATCGCCCTCATCATCGGAGCGGCGCTGCTGACGGGGCTTTATCTGTGGAAGGTGGTTCCGACCCTTTACCTCATGGCGGAAGGGTTGGGCCTGGAATTGCCCCTGCCGACGAGACTCACGATCATGGCCTCCAATTACCTCGTGAGGTTGATGCCGCTGCTGGTGGTCGCCACGGCGCTCCTGTATCGCTTCCGAAAGCGGGTCCCGGCGCCGGAGTTCATCAGCCTGGGAACGGCGCTTACGGTCGCTGGCGGTTGGGGGCTGTTCGGGATCCAACTCGGACTTGTGGCGCTACTACTCCAGGTTGCCATCTACTTGCCGGCCCTGAGGAGGAGTGGGGTGTATCCCGACAGCGCAGCGGTTGCTATGCAGGAGCGAGATTACGCGCGGGCCGGGACCACTCTTCGCCTAAAATACGAGTGGCTCCTGAAACGCGGCTGGTCAATCCAGTATCCCCACTCAGCATTGCTCTTGGCAGACGCTCAGGTGGCGCTCGGCGACGACGACCTGGCGCGACAATCCTTCAGCGAGGCTTCGATCCCTCCCGTGGGCGGCGATCGGCCTGGGACTGAGGCTGACAGTCTGATGGTGCAGAGCACTGCAAGAGCTGGACTATCGAGCCTCGCGGCCGAGTTGCCGCGCCTCGGTGTGCGTCTACTGGACGCCCGCACTGATGGATTCCCGATGGCAGCGCTGGTGGCGGCGGTGAACCGCGGCGGCCCTGCGTTCAGGTCGGGCTTGAGGAAAGGGGACTTGATTCGAAGCATCGACGGTGTCGACGTGCCGGACCGATCGGGTCTGGTGGCCGAGTTGCGTCGCCGGAGCGTGGGACAACGTGTCAACCTCGAGGCGTCGCGCGGGGACCGCCTTCTCAAACTCGTCGTGCAACTAGGCAAAGCTGAGAACATGTTCACGAAGGGCTGCGAATCGGGATTCATGGAGGATTGCGCCAGCCTGGGGATGGTGTACGACCGGGGCGAAGGCGTTTTGGTGGATGTCGCTCGCGCAGTCGGCCTGTACCGCCGGGCGTGTGAGGCCGGGGAGCCGTCAGGCTGTGTGAGCCTCGGTCTGATGCACGAGCGCGGCGGCGGCGTGGCCATCGACGTCGTGCGAGCGGCCGTGTTCTACGAGCAGAGCTGCGCTGCCGGTGACGTGTGGGGTTGCAACAACCTCGGCGCACTCCGGGCGAAGGGCACAGACGCGGCGACGAGCGGAACGGGCGCCGACCTGTTTGCGCGGGCCTGCGACGCCGGTCTACCGGAAGCTTGCGCGAATCGACGTCTCTTGGCCGCGACGGGCGCCCGCGATACGCGGGCCCCGACGTTCGCGGACTCTTTGATGGTCGCCATCCTTGGGACGAGCGTCCGCGGTGGGCAGGAACAGCCTGTTGGCCCGCCTTTGGTGACGCCCGCCCGTCCGTACACGCGATAGCGCGTCTCGCGTCTCGCATTGACCACACCCATCGCATGTGTGAGAGTCAGCGCAGGAGATCACACGGGTTCACCGTTGCTTCGAGCAGATGGCCGATTCCGGTGGCCGTTGGTCAGGACTGAAGGAACGATTCCGCGGCCAAGAGGGCGCCATGGGCGCCTTGGATGGAGACCGATAAACGACTATATTCAGTCCTCTCACCAACACGCGAGGTTGTTTTCATGAACTACTCATCCCAGGTCAAACCCATCAGCTACCTCAAGGCCAACGCGGCGGCGGTCTTCCTTCGTCTGGCTGAAGGCAGTGAGCCGTTCGTGATCACCCAGAACGGCGAGGCCAAGGCGGTGCTCCAGGATGTGACCTCGTTCGAGCAAACCCAGGAGACGCTGGCTTTGCTCAAGATCCTGGCCCTCGGGAATGTTGAAGTTGAGCAGGGAAAGACCGCGCCGGTCGCGGAGGCCATAGCTCGGGTGCGCCGCAGGAAGGCTCTGGTTTGAGGCGCTACGAGGTGCGGCTCACCCGGGCCGCCGAACACGACGCCCAGGACATCTACGATTTCATTGCGGCCACCAGCTCCGAAGCGAGAGCCGAGGTTGTCCTGGCGCGCCTCCTGCGAAGCGCTCAGGATCTCGCGACGTTCCCCAATCGGGGCGCTTTCGTCAAAGAGCTCGCTCGCCTCGGGATCAAGGAGTACCGCCAGGTCTTCTTCAAGCCCTATCGGATCATCTATCGCGTGATCGGACCCGCGGTCTACGTCTACCTGATCGTGGATGGCCGACGGAACATGCAGTCGATGCTCGAGCGGCGGCTGCTCGGGGCCTAGCCGTGATCGCGCCAGAACTCCTCACCATCGGCGCGAGGACTTGGTTCCGGGAGCCTCTTGTGCGATCCTCCCCGACCCATGAGACACCTTGCAAACAGACTCCGCCTTTTCTCCGTCGCGGCGCCCGCGCTCTTCGCGATGACCATCACCGCTTTCGCTCAGGATCCCAAGCCCGCCGCCAAGTCCGCCGCCAAGCCGGCCGCCAAACCGGAGGCGAAGCAGGACGCCAGGCCGGAGGCCAAGCTCGATCCGCAGCTGGAACGCGGCAAGTATCTCGTGGAAGAAGTCGCGCGATGCCAGGAGTGTCACACTCCGACCTTGCCCGATGGCAGTTTCGACAAGGCGCAATGGATGAAGGGTGCCACCCTGGTTGGCATTCCCGCGAAGCCGATTGAGGACTGGCATGCGAAGTCTCCGGACATCACGTCGACCAGCAAGCTGTGGGAACGATGGAAGGTCGAAGGATTCCTCAAGTTCCTGCAGACCGCGAAGAACCCTCGTGGCGGAAAGGCGGGCCCGCCGATGCCCGCGTACACGATGAAGGCTGAGGACGCCGAAGCCATCACCGCCTACTTGAAGTCGCTGCCCTGACCGCCAGAGTTACGCGGTCAGGCCGCCCGTCGGGGCGCTCCCATGCGGTAGGGTTGAGTTCGGTTTCAAGCAGGAGGACGGGATGAGGGACACGCGACGGTCGTTCCTGAAGCAAGCGGGTGTTGGCGCGGTGGGATCGGGGAGCCTGGCGCGCCCTCTTCACGCCGGGTCCGCGGCCCCCGGTCAGGGTTTGGCGCGGCGCACCCTGGACAAGCCCGGCCCCATGCTTCCCCCCGTGCCCGCGATCCTGCTCACCGTGAATGGCGGCCCGGGCGAGCCTGACGAGATGGCGGTGGTGTGGACGTTCGTGGTGAACGGCGACCCGCCCCAGGTGGGGATCAGCGTGGGCGACGAGCATGTGGCCGGTGGCCTCATCGACAAGCACCGGCAGTTCGTTCTGAATGTGCCCGTCGCGGGCCTCCTCCACGCCTTCGACCGAGTGGACATGAATTCGAGCCATCGCGGCGACAAGTTCGCTCTCTCTGGGCTCACCCGCGGCCGCGCGAAGGTGGTGGACGCCCCCACCGTCGAGGAGGCCCCGATCCAGGTGGAGTGCCGGGTCATCCATAGGCTGCGGGTGCCGCCCGCGCGAACCGTCTTCCTGGCCGAAGTGGTCGCGACCACCGTCCATGAAGGCGTCTGCGATGCGGACGGCCGTCTCATCGTGGGGTCGCAGGCGTTCTTCGGCATGACCGCCGGAAGCGGCGAGTTCTACACTCTGGACCGGCCGGTGGGGCACATCGGCCAGACCGTGGGCCGCCGCGACATTCGTTACTAGGTTCGAGGGCGGCGGGGCCGATCAGGGAGCGGGGCGAATCGGCGGCGCCGTGCCGGGCGGGCGGCGATGATGGGTGGCACGTTCGTACGCCGCCGCCAGCTCCAGCAACCGACGGTCGTCCCACATCCGCCCGAGCAGAGAGACGCCGACCGGGTAGCGGCCGCCGATGAATCCCGCGGGCACCGTGACTTGCGGCAAGCCCGTCGCGGCGCTCTCTTCACACGTGCCCGGCTCCGACCCGTAGCGCTCCAGGCCACCCTCGTGGGTGTGCGGGCGAGCCTGGTTGGCGGGATAGAGCAAGGCGTCGAGGCGATTCCGATCCAGGAGATCCACGAAGACTTGCCGGAAGGCCTCGCGGCGGGCGTAGAAGCCGCGGGTGGCCTCATCCAGTTCGGCTCCCGCCGGCCCCGGCCGGAGAGCCTCCTCAAATCTCTGCGCGCTCACTGGCGCGAGTCTTCCCGAGGCCAGCAGACCCTCCAGAGTCAGCACGCTCTCGCCCGGCTTTGCGCCTCGCGAGAGATACTCGGCCCAGGCCGCCTTGAGCGATCCGGGCGCGCTGCCGCGCGCGGTCCGGTACTTGGCGTCGTAATCGGGAATCGACACGTCGACCACCGTCGCCCCGGCCGCTTCCAGTTCCCTGACCACGCGGTCCATGGCGTCCGCGATTTCGCGCTCGCCCGTGATGCCGACGAACCGCTGCCGCAACAGCCCGATGCGCGCGCCCCTGAGGGTGGCGGCCTCGAGTCCCTGCGCGAACGACCCCGCGATGTGCGCGGCGGCGTCAGCGGTGACCGGGTCTTCGGGATCCGAGCCGGCCACCAGATCGAGGGCCAGCGCGACGTCGCGCACCGACTTCGCCATCGGCCCCACCGCGTCGTTGAAGGTGTTGAGCGGCATCACGCCCGCGCGGCTGTTGAGGCCCAGGGTCGCGCGAATGGTGGCGAGGGAGGCAAAGGCGCTCGGGTTAGAGAGCGAGTTACAGGTGTCGGTGCCGAACCCAACCGCGGCGAGGCTGGCGGCCACCGCGGTGGCGCTGCCCCCGCTCGATCCCGCGGTGCTGAGCGAGGGATCGTAGGCATTCCCCACCGTGCCGCCCACGGTGCTGATGCCGAAGTCGCCGAAGGGGAACTCGTCGAGGTTGGCCTTGCCGAGGACGATCGCGCCGCCCCGCTTCATGAAGGCGGCGACGTGCGAGTCGAGGCGGGGGCGGTGGTCGAGCAGGGCCCGCGATCCGCCCGTGGTGGGTAGTTCGGTCGTGTCGATGTTGTCCTTCAGCACGATAGGGACGCCGTGAAACCGGCCTCGCACGCTCCCCGCTGCCCGCTCCGCATCACGCGCGCGGGCTTCGGCCAGCACGTGGGGATTGAGCGACAACAACGCCCGGAACGCCGGACCGTGACGGTCGTAGAGTGTTAATCGCGCCAGATATTCACGGACGACGTCCTCGGAGGTAGTGAGGCCGCGGGCCATGGCGTCCTGGAGTTCCGTGACGGACGCCTCGAACACCGTGAACATCGTCGCCGGGGGAGCCAGACCTTTGGGCTCGGCCGCCGACACCCAATTCACGATCTGCGACCGCTGCAATGGCGTGAGGCCGCGCAGGTCCGGCTCACTGACCAGGCGCCGCGCGATCGCCGACACGCGGGCGATCTCCGATCCGGCTGCCGGGATCTTCCTGTCGGCGCCGTCGTAGACCGTGCCGCCGCTCACCAGGCCGTCCGTCACGGTCACGGGCGTTCCCCCGCGCGGATCGTAGACCTCGCTCAGGCCCTTCACCACGAACGTGACGAGCGCCGCGGTCTGTCCGGGCCGCAGCCGCAGGGTGAACACGTAGCCGATATGGGCGGGGTCGAAGCCCGGCCACCGGTCGGTGAAGGGATCCGCGTACATGTCGCCTATCGACGTCATCACGCCGGGCCGGTTGCCCAGCACGTGCGCGGAAGGGGCGTGGCCCGATGGGCCCTCCAGGGGATTCGCGGTCCGGCGCGCATTCTGCATCACGGTGACGAAGCGGTCGCCCGGATCGATCGCGCGGTCTCCGCTCGAGGTCTCCGCCACCGCCACCCGTCCCCCGTCATCGAAGGCGCCCGAAGCGCCACCCCAGGCCACGCGCACCACCCGCTCTTCCGCGGCGGCATTGGTAAAGGTGTCGAGGTAGCGCAGGTAGTCCTGGTCCTTGGGCGCGAGGATCGCGCGCGTGATGAGGATGCCCTCGTCCAGCACCGGGGTGATGGAGTCGAACCGATCGAGGCCGTCGTAGGCGAGGCCGAAGCCCTTCAGGTAGCGATTGCTCACCAGCGGCGGGCCGGTGGGCCGCGAGACCTGCAGCTTGAGGTAGCCGAAGCCGTTGAAGGGATTCGCGCCGCCGCCGGTGGCGATGCCGCCGCTGTCCTGCGACCAGCTCGAGGTGTCCTGGATATCCCAGTACTGTCCGTCTTTGGACGGCACGCGGGTGACCGCGCCCGCATCGATCCCCAGCAAAGGCGCAACGAGCACGGCCATCACGGCCCTTCGGATTCTTTTCATGGCGGGAGTCTACCGTCCGCTCCTTTGGCCGTTCACCGACTCGCGCCCGCGGCTGCCCCGACCCCTCCGCTAGATCCTATGACTCTTGAGCCAGGCAATGACCACGTTGGCATGGGTGTCAGGAGGAAAGACCGGGTAGAACACGTGCTCGATGCGCCCCCCGCGAACCACCAGAGTCAGACGCTTGATGAGCGTCATGCCGTCGACCGCGAACGTCGGCAGCCGGAGGGCATGGGCGAACTCCAGGCGCTCGTCACTGAGGACCTCGAACGGCACCTTGAGCCGGGTCACCATCTCTCGCTGGTAATCGGTGCTCTGCGAGCTAACCCCGAACACCTCGGCGCCGAGCCTGGCGAGTTCAGCGTGGTGATCGCGGAAACCGCAGGTCTCGGGTGTGCATCCTCGCGCGCCCGGGATGTCGTCCCATCCCTTCGGGAGGATCTTTCCGGGCTGGCCGGTCATCGGATTGCAATACACGATGGTGCGAGGCGCCGACACCTTCGCCAGATTCACCCGCCGGTCGGCGGTGGACGAAAGCTCGAGGTCCGGCAGCGCCATTCCCGGCAGGTGCTTACAGGCGCCGTCGTCCTTCGGAACCGGAAGGTTGGCCGGCAACTGATTGAAATTCACGGGCGCACCTCCCGGTGGCTGCCCCAAAGCCCTGCCCGCTGAAGCCGTGACCACTGCCGCCGACCACACCAGTACGTCTCTGCGAGTCGGTCCACGGACTACGTCCGTGACTGTTGGAAGAAACCTCACGTCGTCATCGCGAGGAGCCCATCGAAGGGTACAGAGACAAAGCGATCTCGTAGGCCAGGTAGTGGTGGCCCGCGGGGCCGGGCACTGATGTGGGCTCGCGGCACCGGGACCGGCTTCGCGCGTCGCCACTGGAATACCGGAACGATGGGATCGTGTGGCTCCTTGCTCGCCTCGGGCCGCGCGAACTTTACCGACGGAGTCCTGCGACTCGCGCGTCACGTCCCCGTGCCTGCGACCCACATCAGCGCCCGGCCCCGCTCCGTCTCTGGGTCCAAGTCCCGCCTTCGAAAAACCCTCTGAAATGGGCCGTACTCGCACGGGTTTCTTGGCAGATCGAAGAGGATTCTCGGGCATGCCACGCGCTCCTGCTGGAATGAGTTACTGCGACCCGGCCACTCTACCTGAGCAATGCCGCGCTGAGCGGCGAGGACCCGACGAAACGCCGGATTCGTCAACTCCAACCCTTTGCCCCTCGGCCCCTTCTGGGAATTCCCACCCGTCCGTGACGCGAAGCCGACTTCGGAGTCCCGCTACTTTCTCTCGATCGTCGGATTCTCGCTGATGGCTTCGGTGGCCTCGTCGGCGAACGCTCGCGTGACGGGCGAGGGGCCTAACTGCTGAGCGATCTCGACGCACAGGTTCTGGATGCGGTCATTGGTGCGGCTGGTCTTGCCCGCGTCGTTTTCCGCAGCGCGCAGATCGACGGCCTGAAGCCAGAGCGCGCGCAGGAACTCGAGCCTGCGGGACCGAAGCGCTTTGAGACCGTCGAGGCGGGCCCCAACGCTGCGCTGGAGATCGAGTTGCTTCTGGAAGAGGTCGCGCATCTGGCTCCTCGCTTCGCCCTCGTTCGGGGCCGGCGGTCCGAGCGCTGAGATCTTTTCGACGAGCCGCTCGGCTTCAGCCGGATCCACTGCTCCAGCGAGCGACGCGATTTCCCGGTCGAGGCTGGCGATCGCACCGGCCAGGTCTATGGCTATGGCGCGGGCCCGGTCGCCAACGACAGTTGATTCGCCAGGGAGTCTCGATACCGCGGTGGAGATGGCGGACGCCAGATCGCGCGCTGAGGTCGGGCCCTTCGGGAGAGCGGTATCGACGCCTTCAAGGAGAAGGAAGGCGGCGACTTCCGGCTTTGACCAGAACGATCTGCGCCCGGTATCCCGAAAGAACATTGCATTTGTAGTGCGGCGCCGGCCTCTGGCCACGGCGGCTGAGCGACCCCACCGTCCTGCATAGAGCAAGGCGGCGCCAGTGAGAGTGAGTCCGGCCACGGCAAACGACATCACTGCGCCCAGAAAGAAGCCTCTTGGAAACTGTTGGGCGAACCTCTCGGCCGGGCCCTCGCGTCCTGTACTGCGATAGTTGTCCGAAGCGTTTGCGTGAATGAGTGTCGGCGGTACGAAAATCGCCCACAGAACAAGGATGGCCCAGAAGGCCGCCCGGGCGCGCCGCAAGTCCGTCGGAAGGCGTCGCCAAACATCTCCCCGCAGTCGCAGTTGCCCTGGATATGAGCCCACCCACCATGCGGGCTTCGCGAACGCGAAGCGCAGGATCTCCGGCCATGATCGTCCTTCACGGCGTCGCTGCCACATCGCATAGGCGCTGGCGACGGCGGCAAGGCCGGTAAACACGAAGAGGCCGTCCCACGGAGGGTCGAAGCTCGCGGGGTCAACCGCCGGCCGCCACGCGAGGTGGAGATTCACGAGCGCCGACAGATAGAGGCCCACCGCGGTGATCTGAGTGTCGCGGCTCAACTCTGCCATTTCCTCGGGAATGCCGTCATCGTCCTTGACCGTGATCGCGTCTTTCAGACTCCGGGCGTCCGGCCATCGCAGGTCCCGGTCTTTGACCAGGCACCGGGTGAGAGAAGCCGCGATCTCGGTTGGAATCTCGGGCGCCAGGGACTTGAGGGCGGGGGCCTCCTTGGTGATGTGCTGAACCATGATGTCGCCTGGTGTCGAGCCCTCGAAGGGGAGTCGGCCCGCGAGCATCGCGTAGCCCATCACGCCGAGCGAGTAGAGGTCGCTGCGCGCGTCGATGTCGGCCTTGCCCTGGGCCTGTTCGGGAGACATGTAGTGCGGCGTCCCGAGCACGCTGCCCACCTCAGTCATGGTTTGTCCTGCGCCGAGAGCCTTCGCGACACCGAAGTCCATCAGCATGGCGCGGCCCGTGCCTTCTTCGATCAGAACATTGTCAGGCTTGATGTCGCGGTGCACGATTCCGAGCTTGTGCGCGTAGTCGAGAGCCTCGGCCATCTCGATCAGGATCCGGCGTGATTCCTCGACCGGAAGGCGGCCCTCGCGCTTGAGACGCGCTGCGAGCGACTCACCCTTCACGTACCCCATGACGAAGTAGAGGGTGCCGTCCACGTCGCCGAAGGTGTACAGGGGAACGATGTTGGGGTGGGAGAGCTTGGCCGCGGTGCGGGCCTCGCGACGAAAACGATCGCGACTGTCCTGAGTGGCCCCACGGTCGGGAGGGAGTACCTTGATCGCAACCTCGCGTTCGAGGGCTGCCTCGGTGGCGAGATAGACCGCACCCATGCCGCCTTTGCCGAGCAGGCGCTGGATCTCATACTGCTGCCCGAGGGCCTTGCGCAATGCGGCGCGAATCGGATCTTCGGGCTCGGGCTTGGTGTGTTCCGGCGCCTTGGTCCCGCAGCGGAGACAGAAAAGGGCATCCTCGGGAAGCGACACGTGGCAGGAGGCACATTCCATGTCGACTACCTCTCCATCGTCGGCGCGTCGCTCATGGCTTCGGTGACGCCCGCGTTGTCGGCGCGGACCGTCTTCGCGCTGGCGTCTTGTTCTTCGATCTGGGCGAGGAGCTTCTGTAGTCGCCCGGTCGCCCCCCCGGCTTTCGCGGAGTTGTCGGATCCGCCCCGGAGCTCAACCAAGTGGAGCCAGAGGGCTTTCAGAACCTCGAAGCGCTTGGCTTGCCGCGCCTTCGCGTCCTCGAGCCGCGCTTCGAGGCCACGCACGGTATCGAGCTGCTTCTGGAGAATGTCCCGAACCTCGCGATTGTCGTCAGCAGATCCAGTGTCGGGGCCGAACGCCGCAATCTTCGTGGCGAGACGTCCTGCCTCCGCGGGATCGAGAGCCCGCGCGAGGCCGGCGATCTGCTTATCGAGCGAGGCGATAGCATCCGCCAGGCGACCCGCGCATGCGAGGGCCTCTAGACCCAAGGCGCGGGTGGCCTCCGGCAGGGCACGGGCGATAAAGCCCACAGCCTCCACGAGGCCCGCGGCGGTCGTCGGCCCCGCCGAAGCCGCGTCGTGTGAAACGGATCCTTCCGGCAGTAGTAGCGCGGCGATCTCAGGTCTTGACCAGGGAGTTCGCGCCGAGGTCGGCGCATCGATAAGCCGGTTCGCAGCGTAGCTGTCAAGGCCGCGGGCGCGGCGGAACCGCTCGAAACGAACCAGGTTCACCAGGGCCGCGAGCAGGCCGAGAATCATGGCGCCGCACGCGGTCTTGATCGCTCTGCCGGGGCCGATGAAGGCGTAGGGGGGATGCCCTGTTCTGGAAACGAATGAGGCGCTCGCAACCTCGAAAACAGACACCGGGCCGAGAAAGGGAACAACCAGCAAAATCCACCCTAACGACAATCTCAGATGGCGAAGCTCGCTGGGTAGCCGATCCCAAACGTCTCTGGACTGTCGGAAGCGGCGAGGCCGCCAGCCGGAGAATTTTTGAAGGGGTCTGAAGATCTCGCGGAGGATCGTGTCGGATCCGAATCCTCTCTTTCGAAGGTGGAGCCAGCGCCAAGGCAACAGAAGGAAGGGCACGCCAGTTCCCGTAAGAGCGATCGGGATCAGAACCGGAAACGGATCCGACACGTCGCCTCCCCCGAGGCGCCACGCGGAAATACACAACAGGATCAGCGCTCCGGCCATCGGACCGAGCAGAAATATTCCGAGGCCGTCCAGTTCCGGCGGCGTTTCCTCCCCCTCTGAAATCGTGATTGCCTGCTTCAGACTTCGCGCATCTGGCCATCGTTTGTCTCGGTCCTTGGCCAGGCAACGTGTGAGGGCAGTGGCGACCTCGACCGGGATTTCGGGAGCGAGTGACTTGAGTGCCGGCGCGTCTTTCGTGATGTGCTGGACCATGATGTCCCCTGGGGTGGGGCCTTCGAAGGGCAGACGTCCCGCGAGCATCGCGTAGCCCATCACGCCGAGCGAGTAGAGGTCGCTGCGCGCGTCGATGTCGGCCTTGCCCTGGGCCTGCTCCGGAGACATGTAGTGTGGCGTGCCGAGAACGCTGCCGATTTCGGTCATGGTCTGTCCAGCACCCAGTGCCTTCGCGACCCCGAAGTCCATCAGCATGGCGCGGCCGGTGCCCTCCTCGATCAGGACGTTGTCGGGCTTGATGTCGCGGTGAACGATGCCCAGTTTGTGCGCGTAGTCGAGGGCGTCACACAGCTCAATCAGGATCCGTCGCGACTCTTCGACCGCCAGCCGGCCCTCGCGCTTCAAGCGTGACGCGAGCGTTTCGCCCTTGACGTAGCCCATGACGAAGTAGAGGGTGCCGTCCACGTCGCCGAAGGTGTAGAGCGGAACGATGTTGGGGTGGGAGAGTTTCGCGGCAGTACGAGCCTCGCGACGGAAGCGGTCGCGGCTGTCCTGAGTCGCGCCCCGGTCGGGAGGCAGGACCTTGATCGCGACCTCACGATCAAGCGCGGCCTCGGTAGCGAGATAGACCGCACCCATGCCGCCTTTGCCGAGGAGACGTTGGATCTCGTACTGCTGCCCGAGGGCCTTGCGCAGCGCCGCGCGGATCGGATCTTCCGGCTCGGCCTTCAGGATATCCGGCGCTTTTGCGCCGCAGTCAAGGCAAAAACGCGCCTTCTCAGGCAGCGGTGTCTTGCAGGACGCGCATTCCATGCCAGTCATTTTCTTTCGAGAGTCGGGGCTTCCGGCAGAGCTTCAGTCGCAGCGATCGAAGAGTTCGCCTTCGACCCCGCGGTGGTTTCGATATCGGCGAGGAGCCGGCGAAGGCTTTCGGTCGTGACGCTGATCCGGACCGCGTCGCCGGCCGCCGTGCGTAAGTCAACCGCCTGCACCCAGAGTGCTTTCAACAACTCGAAGCGCTGAGCCCGTCGAGACTTGGTTTCTTCGATCCGCGACTCGAGGCTTCGAACCGCGTCGAGCTGCTTCTGCAGAATCTCGCGGACCTCCCGGTTGAGATCGTTTGGGCCTCGATCCGGACCCAGGGCTGCGATCCGGTCGACCAGACGCTTCGCCTCTGCAGGATCCACCGCACTCGCCAGCGCGCCGATCTGATGATCGAGGGCAGCGAGTGCCTGCGTCAGATCCCGCGTCGCATCGCGCGCCTTGACGCTGAAGCCCGCGAGTTCGCCCACGCCCGCAAACGCGGCGGAAATCGCCGCGCCCATCTCCTGCGCCGAGGTTGGAGCCTTTCCCGAGGAATTGGGCGCTGAGCCTGGGGGCAGCAATAAGGCGGCGACCTCAGGCCGCGACCAGAACGTGCGATGGGCGGTATCCGTGCCGATGGCCTCGCCAGCTAACCCTCTAGCCACTCGCGAGGCGGTTCGCGACCGCGTCCACCGCCGGGCAAAAAAGAAGCCAAGCGCGACAAGCGCTATTGGGGGCGCCATCACCCCGCGACCCAGCTTTGACTTGAGGACACGGTCCACTCTTATGAGGACGGTTTCTCGGCCCGTTGTCCGATAGAAGTTACTCGCGTTGATCGAGACCAGCAGGACCAATGGAACCCAAACCATATTTACAATCACTCCCCAGCCAAGCAGGCTTCTGGCCCTGCGCAGCTCGATGGGCAACCGATCCCAAACGTCGGCTCGGGCGCGCCAATGAGCCGGGTACCACCCCAGCCACCAGGCCGGCTTGAGCCGCGCGGCGTGGAGGATCTCAACCCATGAATGGCTCAGTTTGCGCGCTTCGAACACCGCGCCGACAAGGCCCACCATCCCGATCATCGTGAGCCCGAGCGTGAGACGCGGCAGGGCGTCGATCGCCAGCCGAGAAGCCAGGGGGTCGGTCGATTCCGGCGTCATGACGGCGTTCACCCAGACGAGAGCCGTGCAGTAGCCGCCGACCGCCAGCGCCTGGGTGCCGCGCCAGATTGGGAGCAGTGGCGCGGGCACCGGAGCGTCGTTCGATTCGGAGATGGCGGCCTTGAGCCCTCTGGCGTCCGGCCATCGGTCTTTAGGGTTCTTGGCAAGACTGCGTGTCAGCGCGGACGCGATATCGACCGGGGTGTCGGGCGCGAGCGATTTCAGAGAAGGCGGCTCCTTGGTGATGTGCTGGACCATGATGTCGCCGGGTGTCGGGCCCTCGAAGGGAAGCCGGCCCGCGAACATCGCGTAGCCCATCACGCCGAGCGAGTAGATGTCGCTCCGGTGGTCGATGTCGGCCTTGCCCTGCGCCTGCTCTGGCGACATGTAGTGCGGCGTGCCGAGGACGCTGCCGATTTCTGTCATCGTCTGACCCACGCCGAGGGCTTTCGCGACACCGAAGTCGGTCAACAGTACGCGTCCCGTTCCCTCTTCGAGCAACACGTTGTCGGGCTTGATGTCGCGGTGCACGATGCCGAGCTTGTGCGCGTAGTCGAGAGCCTCGCACAGCTCGATCAGGATCCGTCGCGACTCTTCGACCCCAAGCCGGCCCTCGCGCTTGAGCCGCGCGGCGAGCGATTCGCCCTTGACGTAACCCATGACGAAGTAGAGCGTGCCATCCACGTCGCCGAAGGTGTAGAGCGGAACGATGTTCGGATGCGACAGCTTGGCCGCGGTGCGAGCCTCGCGACGGAAGCGATCGCGGCTGTCCTGAGTGGCGCCGCGGTCGGGCGGGAGCACCTTGATTGCGACCTCGCGTTCGAGCGCGGCCTCGGTGGCGAGATAGACCGCACCCATGCCGCCCTTACCGA
>JANLSZ010000238.1:0-29456 GCA_031362685.1 Vicinamibacteria bacterium
CTCGGGCCGGAACGAGCAGCGCGGGCCATGCCGTTCAAGGCGATCGACGACTCGGGAGCGGTTCAGGCCTTCGGCAGCGACTGGCCGGTGTTCTCGATGGAAGTGCTCAAGGGCATCTACTGCGCGGTCACCCGCCAAACCCCCGAGGGCAAACCCGAGGGAGGGTCGGAACCGCAATCACGGATCAGCGCCGAGGCCGCGCTGCGTCACTTCACCGCCGACGGCGCGTACGCGGGCTTCAGCGAGAAGGACTTCGGAAAGATCGCGCCCGGCCTTCTGGCGGACTTCGTGGTTCTCTCCCAGGACATCACGAAGGTGTTGCCGAAGGACATATTGAAGACGCGGGTATTGCTGACCGTGATGGGCGGCAAGGAGACGTACCGGGCGAAGGACTTCACCGCCGGCGCAGTGAAGGCGTCTGGCAAGTAGGTACAGGATCTCCATGGCCACCTTTACCGACAAAGTCTTCGTCCTCACCGGGGCGTCCCAGGGAATCGGCAAGGCCCTTGCCCTCGCCCTGTCTCCCCAAAAGCCGAAGCTCGTTTTGGCCGCTCGTGACGAGGCCGCGCTGCGAGCGGTCGAATCACAGTGCCAAGCGCTCGGCGCCACGACCCTGGTGGTCAAGACGGATGTCACCGATGAGACGCAATGCCGCGCCCTCATCCGGCGATCCGTTGAAGCGTTCGGGGCGCTCGATGTCCTCATCCACAATGCGGGCGGCGGCATGAACGCCCGCTTCGACGAAATGACGGATATCAGCGTCTTCGAGAAACTGATGCGGCTCAACTATCTGGGCCCGGTGTATCTCACTCACGAGGCTCTTCCCCACCTCAAGACGTCGCGCGGGCAGATCGTTTGCGTGTCCTCGGTCGCCGGCCTGACCGGAGTTCCGCTCCGGACCGCGTACGCCGCCAGCAAGCACGCGGTGTTCGGCCTGTTCGAATCGTTGCGCATTGAGGTCGCGGAGTTCGGCGTGTCCGTCACCATGATCGCCCCGGACTTCGTCCAGTCCGAGATCCACGTCCGCGCCTATGGCCCCGATGGAAAGCCGGTGGGCGACAGCACCATCAGCGAGAGGAAGGCGATGTCCGCCCCCGAATGCGCGGAGCTGACGGTGCGGGCCATGGAGCGCCGTCAGCGCCTGATGATCACCTCGTGGCGCGGCAAGCTCGGCCGCTTCGCGCGTCTGGTGGCGCCGGGCATCATCGACCGCGTCGCCTACCGCGCCATCCGACGAGGCGTGTAGCGACCTCGGGGTGGCCACCAGGGCCGCCGGCCAACGAGACGGTGATTTCCACGCCGACCCGGGCGGTGGTGGAGGCTCTCGACTACACGCGTTCCATCGCCGCCAAGGTGGGCGTCGCCTGGGCCGGCACGGAGGGCAGGGCCACCGAATCCGCGCGTCGCAACTCCTTCTGTTTGAGCCGGAGAGCGATCCAGACGGTGCGGTGGACCGCGGTGATCAGGGTGGTCACGCCGATGAGGCCGAGGATCCAGAGGATGAGGGTGTAACGCGGCCAGCCGAACAAGCGCGACAGGCCGGCATCCGACAAACAGGCCAGGCAACTAAGGACCAGACGCTCGCCGCGCTGCATCAAACCACCGGTGCACAGAATCCCGAGCGCCTCGCCGCGGGCGCGGGTGTAGCTCACCACCAGCGAACCGGCCATCGCAGAGGCGGCGAGAAACGGGCCCCAGGGATGATTTCGCAGCAGAACCAGAAAGCCGAGGCAGCCCGCGACCTCGACGTAGCGATCGAAGGTCGAGTCGATGAAGTCCCCGAAGTCGGAAGCCACGCCGGTCAGACGCGCGATGCGGCCGTCGAGGATGTCGGCCACGCCGCACAGGGCGATGGCCCATCCGCCGGCCTCGAGTTGACCGCCGGCGATGTAGACGCCGGAGCCGATACCGAGGGCCAGGCCTGCATAGTTGTAGAAGTCCGGCGTGAGCTTGAGGCGAATCGACAGGCGGGTGATCGGATCGATCGCCCACATGAACCAGTGGAGCAGAAAGTCGCCCGCGCCCAGGAAGAGCTGGCCGCTCTTCTTCTTCTGATCCGCGTCCTGTTTCGGCCCGCGGATCGCGTAGACCGCCATCGAGATGAACAGCGCCCCGAGGACGGAAGGGAAGACAAGCAGGGATCCGGTTTCAGGCGTCACTTGGCCGCTCCGGACAGCGTGGCCACCTGTTCAGGGTACAGGGGAAGCGCTCGACCCGTCTTTGATGAAGCGTAGGCGCGTTCGATCACCCGTGCCACGTAGAGCGCTTCGTCGAGCGGCGCTGGATCGAGATCCCGAAGGCGGACGCGATCCACGAAGTCCGAGAACAGGGGCGCGAACCATTCCGAGTGCGACGAGTTCATGCTCATGCCGCCGAGCGGGACCTCCTCGGTTGTTTCCGTGATGAGCTGGATCTTCTCTTCGTCGCCCACGAGTTCCCCGAGCTCGCCCACGAACCGGAAGGCGATCTCTCGTCGTTTCGCGGCCCAGGTGAGGCTCAGCTTCGCCAACGCGGCGCCGTGATCGAGGGTCAGCAGCGCGGTGTCTTCGACGCCGTAGGTGTGATGGAGCAGGGTCCGGACGGTGGCCGAGACGGTCCGGGGCTCGCCCATGACCCCACGCAGCTGATAGAGGAGGTGCGCGCCGTGGTCGACGAGGATGCCGCCGCCCGCGAGGTCGCGCCGGGTCCGCCATTCGGGGGCCCAGTGTGCATTCCCTTCATTCGCGGCCATCCGCCGCACGGTGTATTCCGCGAAGTGAATCGGACCAAGTCGCGGGGCCAGATTGCGGACCACCTGCCAGGGCGGCGAATAGTTGTACTGATGGCAGGGCTGAAAGACCACCCGCGCGCCGCGGATGACCGTCGCGATGTGAAGCGCTTCAGCCAGAGACGGAGCGAGCGGCTTCTCGCAGACCACGTGTATGCCTCGGCCCGCCGCTTTCACGATCAGGTCAAGGTGCGTGAAAGGCGGGGTGCAGATGTCGACGAAGTCCGGCTTCTCCCCGCTGAGCGCGTCCTCCGCCGAGTTGTAGAGCCGGGCCTCGGGGAAGAGCACCCGCGCGGCCTCGCGGTTCGTTTTCGAAAGGTCGGCTACGGCCACGATGTCGACGCGGTCGCTCAGGGGGCCGGCCCATTGCGGCGCATGGCCGCGAAGCGCGATGTTGCCTGCCCCGAGAAGAAGGCCGCGCAGCTTCAACGCCAGTTTCCCTCGCGGGCGATGACGCTGAAGACCTCGTCGAGGATGGCGATCGAAGTGTCCGCGGTGGCCTGATCCATGGAGAGGGCCGGGTTCACGCGGAAGTGAGGGTTGTAGATCATGCTGATGAGGCCTCGCTTCATGCCCTCGTGAAACATACGGACGCAGACTTTCTTGTCGAGCGGCTCTTTGCTGACGCGGTCCTTCACCAGCTCGATGCCGATGAGCAGCCCTTTTCCGCGCACGTCGCCGATGAATTCGTACTTTTCCTGCAGGGCCTTGAAACGGCTGAGCATGAAGTCGCCCACTCGGGCCGCGTTCTCGACCAGGTTCTCGTTCTCGATGACGGTGGAGGCGGCGAGGACGGCGGCGCTGGCCAGCGGGTTCGCGCCATAGCTGGAACTCGACCCCGAGGGGTTGCCCCAGGGTGTCGCGCTGGTGATGGCCGCGGTCGAAGCAAGTCCAGCGACCGGGAAGCCGGCCCCCAGGCCTTTGCCCAGGGTCATGATGTCGGGCTTCACGCCAAAGTGCTCGACCGCGAACCACTTTCCGGTGCGACCAAAGCCGGTGATCATTTCGTCGGCCAGGAGCAGGGCGTTGTTCTCAGTCGCGATCTCGCGCACGATGGGCAGGAACTCGGGTGGCGGCACGATGTTGCCCGCGGTGCCCTGAATGGACTCGATCAGTATGGCCGCGAGTTCGCCGGTGGTGGAGTTCTTGATGATCTTGCGGGCGAACTGCGCGCACTCGATGCCGCACGACGGGTACTTGAGGCCAAGTGGGCAACGGTAGCAGTCGGCGTAGGGCGTAAGGTACGTGCCCGGCATGTTCGGGCCCAGATGATTTTTCGTCCCGTCGCCGATGAGCGACATGGTGCCCGCGGTCTTGCCGTGGAACCCGCCCCAGAAGGAAAGGAACTCGTATTTCTTCGTGTACGACTTCGCCAGACGCAGCGCTGCTTCCACCGCCTCCGAACCGCCGGAGTAGAACTGGAGCCGGTCCAGACCTTCGGGCAGGTGGGAGGAGACTTTTTCGAGGGCGTCGACCCGCCGTGGCGTGGTAAACGAGCCGACCATGGCGTGGTCGATCTGGTCCTTCAGGATCCGTCGATACTCGGGATGGGAATGCCCGAGGGCATTCACGCAGATGCCGGCCGCGAGGTCGAGGAACCGATTGCCATCCACATCCTCAATGATCGAGGATTCGGCGCGGGCCACCGCGATACCCGATAGGGTCGAGATCGATTGAACCCCCGGGGCCAGGTGAGCGGCCTCTCGCAAGGTGAGCGCCCGGCTCTTCGGCCCTGGAATTTCCGTCCACACGCGGGGGGTGTTCGGCGGCTGGATGGCTTCCAGAGTGTGGCCTTGATGTACAGCGTGATCGCTCGGGTGTGGCGTCCTTGTCGTTCGCCCAGTTGATTCCGGGAGGGTGGGTGGGCGAAAAAGGTCTTCTTTCATCAAACGGTTGCCTCTGTTGACGACAGGCGCTTCGGGACAGAACCCGGGCTCGGGGCCTGGACGACCCGAACCTCAGGGAGTCGAGACGATGCATGCAAGGAACCGGCCAAGGCCGAACCGGCCGGGTCGTGACATCATCACCCTTCGTCTGGAATCGAACACGGTCAATCCCAGACGCGGTTCTTCGATGACTCCCCCTTCCCCGCAATCTCAGTCCGGATCCCGCCCCTGGCGCGCCCTGAGACTGCGCTTTCTGGTGTTTGTGGCCCTCGCGGTGACCCTGGTCGCTCTGACCGTCGAGGAGGTCGGAGGCCAATTCACCAGGCAAGCGCTCGAAGAGGAAGGGGTGGCCGCCGCCGGGGCAGCCGCGTTGGGAGTGGCGGACGATCTGGACGGCCAGGAGACGCTCCCCACCGCTCCCGAACTGGATCAACTCCTCGTCAACTACAAACAGCTGGTGCCCACGCTCCGATCGCTGTCCGTCCTTGAAACCCGCAAGTCGGCTCTGGTCCTGATCGCCACCACCACGCCAAAACCCGAGGGCGACCTCGCGGCGCTGGCCGCCCGCTCGGTGGCGAAGCGAGCGCCCGCGGTGGAAACCGTCAGTCGCGGGCCCGACTCGCTGCGCCTGGTTGCCGCCCCGCTCGAGCGCGCGGGGAAAGCCTATGGCGCGGTGGTCGTGGGCATCTCGCTGTCTTCGGTGGTGCGAGCGCATCAGCGCATCCGACAGCAACAGAACCTGCTCGTGGTCGTTTCCACTCTGCTCATCGCTCTTCTGGTCGACCTCGTGGGCCAGCGTCTGGTCTTTTCCCCTTTGCGGGCTCTGAGGGACACCATCGAGAGCGCTCTCGAAGGCGAACGAGGAAGGCGCGCGCCCTTGGGGCGGGCCGATGAAATCGGCGACGTGACCCGTACCTTCAACGAGATGCTGACCCGCATCGAAGGATTCTCCGCCACTCTCGAGGCCGAGGTGGCGCGCGCCACCGCCGCCCTGGGCGAAAGAAATGCCGACCTGCAGCGGTCGGTCGAGCAGCTCTTCGAAGCCCGTCGCGAACTGGCCAGAAGCGAGATGCTCGCGGCCACCGGACAGATGGCGGCCACGTTCGCGCACAAGATCGGGACGCCTCTCGCCCTGATATCGGGCTATGTGCAGATGCTTCTGGCCGAGGCGCCGGAGGGCTCGGAGAGACAGGGGAGGCTGCGCACCGTGAACGAACAGATCGAGCGGGTGGCCACGATTGTGCGCGATTTGATGGACCAGACGCGAACTCCCCTCCTGCGACGAGTACCCACCGACGCGGCGATCCTGCTGTCGAACATCGCCCGACTGGCCCAACCGAGCGCCGAACAGAAGGGGGTGGTCATTGAAGTCAAGGCCGACTCCGGGGCCCTGCCGCTGCTCGCCGACCCGGGCCAGATGGAGCAGGTCTTCCTGAACCTCGTCACCAACGCGCTCGACGCCATGGTGAAGGGCGGCCGCCTGACCCTGCGAGCGGCAAGGGGAGAGGGCGTGATTCGCTTCGAGGTGGAGGACACCGGGATGGGCATCGCCCCCGCGATCAAGCCGCGCATCTTCGACCCGCTTTTCACCACCAAAGGGCCGGGCCACGGCACCGGCCTCGGCCTGCCTATCGTGCGCGACGTGGTCATCGCCCACGGCGGAACGGTGGAGGCGCACTCCGAGGAGGGTCTGGGCGCGCGATTCGTGGTCGTGTTGCCGTCCGGCCTCCCTGAGAGCGGCCACCTGGCCGTGCCTCCGATTTCGGGCGCGGCATAGGATTCGCAGGAGAGATCGGCAGACCCATGCGCATCCTGATCGCCGACGACGAACCCGAGATCTGCCGGTTCATCGCCGATCTTCTCCGCGGCCCGGAGCGACAGATCGTCTCCGCCGCCAGCGTGGACGAGGCGTTGGATATTCAGGCGAACGCGCCCTGCGACGTCGTGATCTCCGACATCAACTTCAACACCACCAAAACCGGGCTCGACCTGCTGCGCGCGGTGCGCACGGACTCCGCGGGCCCCGAAGTGGTGCTGATGAGCGGCTTCGGCACTCTGGAGACCGCGGTCGAAGCGGTGCGAGCGGGGGCCTTCGACTACGTGAGCAAGCCGTTCGACATCAACGAGGTCCGCTCCACCGTCGACCGGGCCATTCGCCAGCGTATCGCCACCCTCAACGAACCGGCCGCCGCTCCGCCCCTCCCCCTCGCCTCCGCCCGGGAAGTCCCGCCGGCGCTCGTGGGTCGAAGCCGGCTCATGCTGGCCGTCTACAAGCAGATCGCACTTTCCGCGCCCTCAGGCGCCTCGGTGTTGATCATCGGCGAGACCGGAACCGGCAAGGAGTTGGCCGCGCGGGCCGTCCATCGGCACTCGGCCAGGGCTTCCCAGCCCTTCGTGGCCGTGAACTGCGGCGCCCTCAACGAAGGCGTTCTGGAGTCCGAGCTGTTTGGTCACGTGCGCGGAGCTTTCACCGGGGCGGTGGTCGACAAGAAGGGACTCTTCGAGCAGGCCCACGGCGGCACCCTCTTCCTCGACGAGATCGGGGAGATGCCGGTGGCCCTTCAAGTGAAGCTGTTGCGCGCGCTGCAGGAAGGCGAGATCCGGCCGGTGGGCGGAGCCAAGCCGGTTTCGGTCGACGTGCGAATCCTCTCCGCCACCCACCGCGATCTCGACAAGGAGGCCGAGAGCGGCACCTTTCGCTCGGATCTTCTCTACCGCCTCAAGGTCGTGGAGATACGGCTTCCGGCGTTGCGCGAGCGACCCGAGGACGTGCCGCTGCTGGTCGAGTCCTTTCTCGTTCGCCTTCCGAGGGCGGACGGCACCCGCGCCAGGCTCACCCCGCGCGCCCTGGCCAAGCTCGCCGCTCACCCCTGGCCGGGGAACGTGCGCGAATTGGAGCACGTAGTCGAGAGGCTCGTGCTTACCTCTCCCGGACGCACCATCGATGCCGAGGATCTCCCCGCGGATCTGCAACCCGAGGCCCCATCGTTTGCCCGGCGCGCCTTCGAAGATCTTCCCTCGCTGGATGAGCTGGAGAGGCGTTACCTGCACCATGTGGTCCAGGTTCTCAAGGGCAACAAGAAGCGCGCGGCCGAAGTCCTGGGCATCGATCGACGGACTCTGTACCGGATGGCCGAACGCTTTGGGCTTACCTGGGACGACAAGGATGACGGGGCCTGAGTTCCGCGTCCGACGCGAGACGGAAAAATGGCCGGACCTGTGAGGGCCCGGCCATTTCGAATCTAACGATTCCTACTACTGCTTGGCGATGACGTGGTCCTTGATCTTGGAGTAGACCGAAGAAGGAATGACCTTCTTGCTGGTGAGCTCGGACTTGCTCTTGTAGGGACGGCCGGCGATGATCTTCGCCGCGTACGCCTTGCCAATCGCGGGCATGGCCTCGAGCTGCTCCTGTGTGGCGGAATTGATGTCGAGCAACTCTTTCGCCTCATGGGCCTTCGGGGCTTCGGCTTTCGGGGCCTCGGTCTTGGCGGCCTTGGTAGTTTCAGCCTTGGGAGCCTCGGCCTTCGCCGGGGCCTTGGTGGCGGGCGCAGTCGTCTGAGCCATCGCGGGAAGAGCCATTACCGACGCGGCCAAAGCGAACACGGCGCTCTTGAGAATCAATTTCATGGGGGGTCCTTTTCTAATCCCTGTTCGGTCGGCGCACCATTGCGCGTCCGCAGGGTCGGTGTCTCGTACTGCACATCGCGTGCCAACCGACCCACGCGTGTTCCCGTGAACGTTGTTCGGGGGGCGATCCCGGCCGGAAAGCACGGCGGGAGCGGGATGAGCAGCATTCAGTGTGGCTCCGCGGCGACGCCACCCAGGACTTCGAGGTGAAGCCGGTTCTTTCCGGCCTGCTTGGCAGCGTACATTCGCGAGTCGGCTTCCGAGAGCATTGTCTCCAGCTTCTCGGGGACGGTCAAGAACGTAACCGCCCCAATGCTGCTCGTAACCGGGCATCGATGCTCTGCCGATCTCTCCGACAGCAAAGAGCGGATCCGTTCCAGAGCCACGTGCGCCTCGCGGGAGTCGGCATCGGGCAGCAACACCGCGAACTCATCTCCCCCGAGTCGCGAGCAGAGATCGCTCGGGCGGATGGAAGCTCGCAGCAGTCCGGCGATTCTTTGGAGGAGATCGTCACCAGCCTGGTGGCCCAAGGTGTCGTTCACAGTCTTGAAGTTGTCCAGATCGATATAGGCCAGGGTGACCGGACGTCCCTTGCGGCGGCACAGGGCCAGGGCCCGCGCCCCTTCTTCATAGAAGGCCCGGCTGTTGAGAAGGCCGGTCAGCGCGTCGGTCCGACTGAGTCCGCGCTCCCGCATTAGGCCCGCCCGGAGGCTGGCAATGAGGTAGCCCACCGTCGCGAAAGACGCCCCCTGGACGAGGGTGTTCGCGACCCAGAGCTCGTGATACGAGAACTGCAGGCCAGCCAGAAAGTTGGACTCGAGCCACGCCAGCGCGGACAAAGCAGCGGCCACGAGGGCCCCGGTTCGACCGGCGTGCCAGGCCACCAGGCTGATCGGCACATAGTAAAGGGGGAAGACCCGTAGTTCGGTGCCGCTCGCGAAATCGATCCAGCCGATGAAGACAATGGCGAGCAGGCCCGCTATCCAGACCACGAGCAGCTTTACTCGCGGCCTATAAGCCAGCGCGGAGGCGAGTCTCAAGGACATGGGAATACTCTTCGCGGCCACGTTTACGGCCGCGGCTCCGCACCCCCGGAGGCAATGGCCTCGCGCAGGCGTTTCAGTTCTTTGAGAAGTTCATCCAGCTCACGGTCGCGCAACTCGTCCAGCCGGGCATGCAGGCGATCGATCTGGATCTCCGCTCGCAGGTTGACCTCGTAGTCGTTCTTCGCGTCCCGCCGGTCGTGTGCGGCCTGACGATTCTGGCTCATCATGATGATGGGCGCCTGCATCGCGGCGAGGCAGGAAAGGGCGAGATTGAGGAGGATGAAAGGATAGGGGTCAAACGGTTTCGAGATCTCGAGGTTGACGATGATCCACACACTCATCATCGAGAAGAAGATGGCGATGAAGGTCCAGCTCCCGCCGAAAGCGGCCACCGAGTCCGCCAGACGCTGCCCAAGAGTGAGTTCACGCTCGAGAGCGGAAGACAAGTCGCGCGAAGCGAAAGGGTGCTCCGAAACCCGCGCGACTACGCGAGGATTGACCTCACCAAGGGCGCGAAGACGCGCCCGCAGGTCTTCGGGAGTAAGACCGGTGGGGGCGACGAGGAATCGCAAACTTCCCTGGAGAGCGCGACGCGCGACGCGGCTGAGGGCGATGAGAACGAGGGCGCCAACAAAGGCGACGATGACATGCTTGGTCGCGTCCTCGGGAACGGTCACGCCGAAGCGGCGCAGGGCGAAGCCTCCGAACGAACCACCGAGCAATCCCAGGAGGAGATCCCCGGCCAGACCGAAACTACGCTGGCGAGCGCCAAGGCGCGCGAGCCATCCGGCGAAGAGGCCGGCCAGAATCCACAAGAGAACCTGCATGATGTTTGAGCTCCAGAGCTAGAGAAAGATCGACCCGTCGTGACGGCCCGGCGATCTTGACACGCCGGGCATCGAGCGCGTCCTCCAAGCATGAACTGAAGCCCCGTCAGGAGTGCGTGCCCTCCTGCTGGGTTAGACGCCGGTTGAGCCTTCCGGGTTGGAGCATTGGTCACCGCGCCACGCGGAACCGGGGCCTCGGCAAAGTTCTCTAGCGCTCATTCCGATGTTCCGCCATGAATCGCGCTTCCGCCTCGACGAGATGACTTACGAGGATGTGGGAGATGACGTTGACGCCGATTCCACCGAACATGGCGGGCAGCAGGTAGAGGGCTAACGACACTTCGGAGAGGAAGAGGGCGTCGTCGGCCAACGATGGAGTGAGCTTGGCGGCCGCGGTCAGACGCTGCAGAACATAAACGTCGAGCGCGGCAATCCCGACGAGGGAGAAGCCCAGCAGAAGCACGGTCCTCCTCGAAATGGCGCGCTTGGCGAGCAGCACGCCGTAGATGGCGAAGGGCAGGACCGCCGACACGAGCATCATCACCCAAAAGCGAACCTCAACGAAGACTGAATTGCTCATTCGCGCGGGATGAGTCTATCGCGGCGAGTCGCGCCGGTTCAGAAGGGTGAACTACACTGCCTTCGATGAGGGGTTACCGTTGCGTCGTGGCCGCGGTTGCAGCCCTCGCCGCGTCTCAGGGCCCCGGACAGACGCAAGCGCAGTTCGTTGTCCGGGGCCAGAGCCAGACCCTCCACCTTTATGGAGCGAGGACAGGGATCCCGGTCTTGGTGACGAGCGGCGACGGCGGTTTCGTCCACCTCGGTCCTGCGGTGGCCGAGTTTCTCGCCTCGAAAGGCTTTTTCGTGGTCGGGGTGGACGCGAAGGCTTACTTGTCCAGCTTCACCAGCGGAAAGAACACGCTCACTCCGGCCGACATCCCCGGGGACTATCGCGAGTTCGTCGACTATGCGCGGCAGGGGAAGGACGTCAAGGTCGCGCTCATCGGCGTCTCTGAAGGCGCGGGCCTTTCCGTGCTGGCCGCGACCGACCCGGGCCTGCGGAAGTCGCTCACCGGTGTGGTGGCCCTGGGACTTCCGGACGTGAACGAACTGGGGTGGCGGTGGAGGGATTCGATCATCTACATTACGCACCAGGCCCCGGACGAGCCGTCATTCCACGCGGGCGACTACGTCGCGAAGCTCGGCGACCTGCGTTTGGCCGCTCTCCATTCGACCCACGACGAATTCGTGCCGGTGGAAACGGTCAGGAAGGTCCTGGGCCCGCCCTCCCCGACGCGGAAGCTGTGGCTGATCGAGGCCGCCGACCATCGCTTCTCCAACAACCAGCCTGAACTGCAGAAGCTGCTGATCGAGGCTCTCGACTGGATCAAGACGTCGCCGCAATAAGCGGAGCGCCCGACGCCTCGCCGCTCAACATGACTCACTTCCCAAGTGTCCCGGGCTATCGCGCAATTGGCCTTCCGGGTGAAAGCAAGGCTGCATGAGGCGCGCTTTCCGGCCGAACCCGGGCCGTTCGGCGGCGTTGCTGCTCGCGGGGGCGCTCGGGGGAGGGGGGTGCCAGCACGTGCCGGTGGCCGATCCCACCACGGCCGCGCCGAGCGTGCGGTTGGAAGTTCGCCTGCCCGATATCGGTGACGCGAAGCGGAGAACCGCGGGCATCTGGATCGCGCGGCCCCTCGGCAAACCGTTCGGGCCGCTCGTCCTGCACCTCACCGGCGACAGCGGTCGCCACGGGCTGGACCTCCAGCTCTTCACCGCGGTCACAAGCTGGGGCTACCCGATCGCGGTCCTCGGGTCGCCCGATTGGATCGGCACATTCCCCGACGGGGTGGCGACGCGACCGTCCCTCGCCCGGGACATCGACTCCCTCGCTCGGGCCGCCGCACGGGCCATGGGCGTTCCGGAAGACGAGCGCGTGGTTCTGCTCGGCCAGTCTCGCGGCGCTGCCCTCGCGGTGGAGGCGGCGGCCGAGGCCTCCTTGCGCGAGCGGCTGCTCGGCGTCATCGCACTGGGCTTGTGTCCCGACGAAGAGCACGTGCGCCTGAGTGAGGGCCTTGCCCGACCCTATCGCGACAAGGCGCTCCTTTCCGCCCTGCCGATCGAGGTCATCCAGTCCACTCGCGACCGCTACATGAGCGCTTCCGCTGCGCGGAAGGCTTTCGGTCCGGACACGGAACTCCACGCCCTGCACCCGATCATGGCAACCGGCCATACTTTCGGCGGCGGTCGCGACGCGCTGCTGGAGCAGCTCAAGGCGTCGCTCGCCCGCGTCGCCGCGGCCCGCCGAGCGACAGACGTCGCGCGCGATTCGGCACAGTAGAGGCAGCGGGTCCATGTCTCTTCTCCAACAATCAGCCTGAACGACAGAAACTGCTGCTCGAGGCTATCGAATGGATCAAGACGTCGCCACCGTAAGCGAAGGGCCCGACGCCTCGCCGCTCGGGGAGCGTCTGAGCCGGCTCGTGGCTCCCGCGGGCGGGATCATCCTCTTTGCCGCCACCCTGCTCGTCCTGCGCCGGGAGCTTCACGCGGTCAGCTATCACGAGATCACCACCGACCTCCTGGCCATGCCCGCGAGCAACCTCCTGGCCGCGCTCGCCCTCACCGTTCTCAACTACACGGTCCTCACCGGCTACGACCAGCTCGCCTTCCTCTACATCGGCCGGACGATTCCGCGTTTGCGGATCGCGCTGGCCGCATTCGTGGCCTATGCCATCGCGCACAGCGTCGGCTTTGCCATGCTCTCAGGAGCTTCGGTGCGGTACCGCTTCTACACGCGGTGGGGACTCGCACCCGCGGAACTGTCGCGCATTGTTCTCTTCTACTCCACGACCTTCTGGCTGGGCCTGCTCGTCCTCGGAGGTCTGAGCCTCACCATCGCTCCCCCTCCAGTCATGGCCGGGGGGGCCAGCGAAGTTCTGATCCGCCTCGCGGGCCTGGCCCTGCTTCTGCTCAGCGCGATCTACGCGCTCCTCCCCTGGTGGCGCAAGGAGCCCATCCTTTTCCGCGGATTCTCGATCCCGATTCCGGAGGCGCGGCTGGTCGCGAGTCAGTTCGCGCTTTCCATTCTCGACTGGGCGCTCGCCGCCGCCGTGTTGTACCCGCTGCTGCCCAAGAGCGGCCTGCCCTGGATCGCGCTGCTCTCGGCCTTCCTGGCTGCCCAGATTCTGGGTCTCGCCTCCCACGTCCCCGGCGGCCTGGGCGTCTTCGAATCCGCGATGGTGATCCTGCTGCGGCCCTGGCTCACCGCCGGACAGGTTCTGCCCGCGCTGGTTCTGTATCGGGTCATCTACTACCTGCTGCCCCTCGCGTTGGCCCTCGTGCTCCTCATCGCGGACGAGGTTCGCCAGAGAAGCGACCAGACCGCGCGCGCCCGCGCCATTTTCGGCGCACTCGCGGAGGAGGTCACGCCGCGCGTCCTTGCCGTCTTCACGTTCCTCGCCGGCGCGGTGCTCCTCTTCTCGGGAGCCACCCCGGCGGCAGAAGGGCGGCTCGACTGGCTGGCCGATGTCCTGCCCCTGCCCGTGATCGAGGCCTCGCACTTCCTCGGCAGTGTTATGGGCGTGGTCCTGCTCCTGGTCTCTCAAGGCATCGCGCGGCGTCTCGACGCCACCTACTACCTCGCGGTCGCAAGTGTCGTCACCGGCCTCTTCGCCTCCCTCCTCAAAGGCGGTGACATCGAGGAAGCCGCTTTCCTGGCCGTTCTCCTTGTGACCCTGATCAAGGCCCGCAGCCATTTCGACCGCAAGGCCGCCTTCTTCGCCACCCGTTTCTCGGTGGGATGGATTGCCTCCATCGTGGCTGCGCTCGGCGCGTCGGTGTGGCTCGGCTTCTTCGCCTTCAAGCATGTCGAGTACACCCATGATCTGTGGTGGCAGTTCGAGTTCGACCACGAGGCGTCGCGGTTCCTGCGGGCCTCCGTGGGCGCGGCCATGGCCCTGCTCCTTTTCGGCCTCGGACGATTGCTGCAGCCGAAACCCCCGGAGGTGGCGCTCGCCACCGATGAGGACATGAAGGACGCCGAGCGCGCGATCGCGGCCCAGGATGCGACCTCGCCGAACCTCGTTTACCTGCGGGACAAATCGATGCTCTTCAGCGAGGACCGGTCGGCTTTCATCATGTATGGAGTCCAGGGCCGGACCTGGGTGGCCCTCGGCGACCCGGTCGGTCCGCCGGAGAAAGCACCGGGCCTCATCCGCGAGTTCCTCGAACGATGCGACGACTTCGACGGCGAGCCCGTGTTCTACGAGGTCAGCAAGGATCGTCTGCACCTCTACGCCGACTTCGGTTTCGCCTTCGCCAAGCTCGGCGAGGAGGCGCGGGTGTCGCTTCCCAACTTCTCCCTTCAGGGAAGCGCCAACAAGGAATACCGGACCGCTCTGCGGCGCGTAGAGAAGGAAGGCGGGTCATTTCGCGTCATCCCCCGCGAAGAAATTCCCGGCGTCCTCAACGCTCTGGAGGAGGTCTCTAACCAGTGGATGAAGAGCAAGGCCACGGCGGAGAAAGGGTTCTCTCTCGGCTTCTTCAATCGTGGCTACGTGAGTCGATTCCCGGCGGGCGTGATCGAGGTCGCCGGTCGTATCGAGGCGTTTACCACCCTCTGGCCGGGCGCTCGAAAGGCCGAGCTCTCGGTCGATCTCATGCGCTTCCGGGACACCGCGCCCAAGAACGTGATGGAGGCCCTCTTCATCCACGTGATGCTCTGGGGGCAATCGAACGGCTACCAGTGGTTCAGCCTCGGCATGGCCCCCCTCTCCGGTCTCGACGCATCGCCGGTTGCCTCCTTGTGGACGAAGGCCGGTTCGTTCGTCTACAAACAGGGCGAGGCGTTCTACAACTTCCAGGGCCTGCGCGCCTACAAGGAGAAGTTCCAGCCGGTGTGGGAACCGCGCTATCTGACCTACCCGGGCGGCCTGGCCCTTCCCCGCATCGTGGCGGATGTCGCGGCTCTGATCGCGGGCGGATATCGAAGGATCTTCCGGAAATGAGAACCGCCGCCCCTTTTCTGTGCGCTCTGCTTCTCGCCGCCACCACCGGTGCGGGGGCGCAGGACGACTCGTTCGCGTTCGGCTCATTCGGTCGCGTCTCCGTGTATCGCCCCGAGGGGACGCCGCGTTCTGTGGTTCTGTTCGTCTCGGGCGACGGCGGCTGGAATCAGGGTGTGGTCGACATGGCGCGCCGGCTGCAAGGTCTGGGCGCGGTGGTGGCGGGTATCGACATGCGGACGCTCCAGAGGAACCTCGAAGCCTCGGCGCGCCGATGCGTTTACCCGGCCGGCGACTTCGAGGAGCTTTCGCGCGCGGTTCAGTTGCGCGCGAAGCTTCCCCACTACCAGCGACCGCTCCTGGTGGGCTACTCGTCGGGCGCGACTCTGGTTTACGGGCTCATTGCCTCCGCGCCTCCCGAGACCTTCGCCGGGGCTATGAGCCTGGGTTTTTGCCCAGACCTGGAAATGAGGAAACCGCTCTGTCCGGAGCGAGGTCTGACCATGGCCCCGCGGAAGAACGGGGTGGGTTTCGACCTCGCGGTAGCCCCCGACCTCGCGGTTCCGTGGTTTGTTCTCCAAGGCGAGATCGACCAGGTCTGTGACCCAGGGGGAACCAGCAGCTTCGTGGGTCGGATCCGAGGAGCAACCCTGATGTCACTTCCTCGCGTGGGTCACGGCTTCTCGGTGGCCAAAAACTGGGATCCGCAGTTCGTCTCGGCCTACAAATCTTTGTTGAAGCCAGAAGCGGCAACGCCGTCCAAAGATCCAGGCACGCCCGATCTCGCGCTCATCGAGGTGGATGCTGGGGCAGGAACTTCAGGTGACACTCTGGCCGTCCTGCTGACCGGTGACGGTGGATGGGCCGACATCGACAAAGGCATAGCCGGAGCGCTCGCCGCCCGGGGTTTGCCCGTTCTCGGTTGGAGCAGTCTTGACTACTACTGGACCCCGCGAACGCCCGAAGGAGCCGCACGTGATCTCGATGCGGCCATCCGTCACTACCTGGTGGCGAGGAAGAAGAGCCGGATTCTGCTGGTCGGGTTCTCGTTCGGAGCCGACGTCCTGCCCTTTCTCCTGAGCCGGCTGCCTGCGGACCTCCGATCAAGAGTTGCGGGTGTGGCGCTCGTCGGCCTCTCGAGCCAGGCCCAGTTCGAGTTTCATCTCAGTGGCTGGCTGGGTGGCCACGGTGATCCCAAGTTCCCCACGGCCCCGGAAATCCTCAAGCTTCGAGGAACGCCGGTGGTGTGCCTGCAAGGCGAGGACGACGACGATTCGGCCTGCCGTGAACTTGACGAAGGGATCGCACGCACCGTGGTTCTGCCGGGCGGACACCACATGAGCGGAGACTACGCGCGCGCAGGCGCAGTGATCATGGACATGATCGATCCGAGGAAGCGTTGATCTGATTCAGCGCGCAAGCCTCGCCGGAAGACTCCCACCGGGACGAGACGTTCAGCTTTCCTCAGGGCTTCCTGATCTGCTCTTCGAGCCGGACCCTCTCACGCAGATCGAAGAGAAGCCAGTTCCCCGACCGGATGGCCGCCTTCTCCTGGCGAAGAAGTTCCAGGAAGCGCGTGACGCCCAGCGGTTCGTTGCCGTTGCCGTGCACGAGCACGATGCTCCCCGTGGCGGGGTTTTCATTCTTCGCGTTCTTCGCGAGCCAGGCGTCCGACCCGATGGAGACGAGGCCATACGAAGCCACGCGCTTTACCAGGTCGAGGTTGGACACGAGGCCCGGGAAACGGAAGAAAACCGAAGGCTTCAGGCCGTACTGAAGCATCAGGGCCTCGGTGGCGAGAACCTCCTTTCGCAGGTCGGTTCCGGGCTGGAGGAGGAAATTGCGAGCGAGCGGGATTTCCTTCAAGTACCGGTGGTTGAAGGAATGGTTGATCCAGGTGACCGCGATCTCGCCGTCGGTCTCGAGTCTGCGAAGCCAGGCGAGTTCTTCCCGGTGCTTCTCCATCCATCGTCCGGTGACGGCGATGCCGATGGGCACCGGTTTCTCTTCGGGAAGAAAATTGTCGATCACCGCCTCGAAGAGTCGCCGATCGAGGGGCCGGAGGGAGGGGCACAAATCTACGGTGAGAACCACGCCGCTGGTGGCGGGCAGCGCATGGACGATGCCGGCATCCTGGTGCGACGCTCCGCTGGTATCGCTGTCCAGAAGGGCATGCCCGTAGGGTTCCAAGGCGATGGCCTCGCGCAACCCCGGCCACGACATTCGCTGCAGATGAAGACCCTTCTCCGCACGTACGCTGGTCTCGAGAGTTTGAGGATCCACGAGAAGGATCCGCTTCTCCCCTGCCTGCCGGAACGATCGAAGCGCCATGAGCCGCTTTCCGCACTCTTCGGCGCGACACTCCGCGAAAAGAGGAGCGTAGTCCTTGACCGGCTGCGCCTGCGCGGAAGAAGGCATGATCCCTGCGACCAGAACCGCCACCGAGAACGAAAGCGCCGGAGCCATCATGCCCTACCTTCTCCGGATCTGGACCGTCTCGATCACGTCGCCTTCGAGAATCCGGTCGATCACTTCCATGCCAAGGGTGACTCGGGCAAATACCGTATAGAGGTGATCGAGCCTCCAGTTGTCGACGAGGTTCACGAAGATCTGGCCATCGCCGGTGTCGTGGCCGCGGGTTGAGATGCCCAGAGTGCCTCGCTCATGGCGAAAGGCGCCGACTTCATCGCGCATGAACTGAGGAGTCAGGGCGTCGTACTCGTCTGCGCCCGGACTTCCGCCCTGCAATACGAAGTTCGGAACCACCCGATGGAAGGTGAGCCCGTTGTAGGCCCCTTTCTCCGCGAGGTCCGCGAACGTGGCGACGGTGGCCGGGGCTTCATCGGCGAATAACTGCATCGTAAAGGCGCCGAGCCCCTTCATCGTGATCACGGCTATGGCGCCGTTGAGAGAGCGGAGCGTCGCTTCGGACGGGAAGGGCGCCGGAACATAGCGGGTGGTCTTGGGCGTCACGGTCTTGCCGGTCTTCTCAGTCAGGGTCTTCGCCACCATCGAGGCGACCTCCGGATCCCGGTCCGAAAGGAGCGGGCGCAGTTTCTCGATGACGGCAAGGTCCGAGGTCTCGCCCAGCAATTCGATCAGGCGCAGCCGCGGATCACGCACGGTGACCCGGCCATCGCGGGACAGCCTCTGCACCGTGCTCAAAACCCGCGGAGCCGCGCTCTTCACCTCGGGCGCGCCCTTGAACCTCGAAGCCGCGGCCAGCAGCAGGCCGGCATGGTCGCTGAGAAGCGCCCGCACCGCCTCATCGACCGTGGTCAGCGCGGCCGCCGCCACGTTCGGGTTCTCGTCGGCGGCCAGAGTGGAGAGAGTCAGTTGATCGTTCAGCAGGCGGGCCGCGCTGGCCGCGTAGGCGCGGACCTGCCACCGGGGATCGTCGCGGAAGGCGGCCACCCGCCCGCGCGCGAGGTCCGGGGCGATCTTCGCGAGCGAGACCAGGGCGCGCGACCTCACCCGCCAGGTCTTGCCGCGATCCACCAGGGCCGCCACCCCAGCCGCGTCGCACTGGTTGGCCCCGAGAAAATCCACCGCCGCCAAGGACACGTGGCCGCTCGGATCCTCGACCGCGGACATCGCGCGCTCGCAGGTGCCGGCCAGGCGGATCGCTTCGAAGCGGACCATGGGCGATGGATCGTCCACCCATCGTTTGGAACCGATGACGGCGAGACGCCGCACCTGCGGATCTTCGTCACCCAACGCGGCGTCGAACGTGGGCGGATCCTGGTCGCCCACGGCGTTCAGGGCCAGCAGAGCGAATTGGCGCAGAGGCGAAATCCGGTTGTCGCGAATCGACTGACGCAGGGCCTCGAGGGTGGCGGGCTGCGGTCGGGTGGTCTTGAGGTTCAGACGCACCAGTGCCTCCAGGCCCCTCGCCGCGCCGGCCCGGGCCAGGGGATCCTCGTCCTTCAGTCCCGTGACCAACACCACTTCGCCGCCATGGGCGGGCGGCCTGGCCCGACCCACCGCTTCGTAGATGACGGCACGGACCGCGCCGGCCTTCTCCCCCGGAACAAGCGAAGCGAAGTCGAAGGTTGCGCCCATCTGGGCCAGGGCACTCACCGCCTCGATCCGGAGGTCGACGCTTTCGGAGCGCAGGAGAGGGACCACGGCATCGCGCAGCGAGGGACGCTCGAGGCGGCCCATCGCCCGCGCGGCCAGACGCTGGAGCTTCAGGTCCGGACTCTTGAGCGCGGCGAGAAGTGGCGCAATGTTCTCCGCTCTCGTGTACTCCGTCTCGAGAATCGCGTGCTCGGTCGGCGCTTGAAGGAGGAGAAAGACCGGGAGCAGGAACATCAGGCTAATCCTTCGAAACCGCGGCGTCCGGCTTCCAACCCCAGGCGTCGAGCATTACGTGGAAGAGTCGGGTGTTGGGAAAGAAGCCGCTCACCCGTTCCGAGCCTGCGCCGATGGCGATGGCCGCCACTTCCTCTCCGGTGTGCCCATCGTCCACCACCAGGGACTTGAGACGCACGGTCTCTCCCTTGACCCCCGACGCCTTCCACTCGTCATAGCCAGAGAGGACCAGGCCGTCCGCGGACTCGCCGACTATCCGAAGGGCAAAGGAATGATCGGCGGTGAACAGGAGCAGCGTGTCCTTGAGGTCCACGCGCTGCTGGACCTCCTTGATCAGCTTGTCGAAAGCCACCAGATGGTCGAGGCCCGGCTTGGGGTCGGGGGTGTGCACGTCCCACTCGACCATCAGGAAGTAACCCTTGTCCGACTTCCGAAGTTCGTCGAGCGCGCGCAGGGTGGCGGCACGAACATCGATGGTCTCGCCCACCACGATCGGACGCCTTGCTGAGGACGGCGCCGCTTCGAGCGATGAATAGACCGGGCGCCCGGAGCGCGCGGCCAGGGCCTCGATGCTGCTGCCCTGGGCCTTCAGCTGCGTCTCGATCTCAAGACGCCCCCTGCCGATGAGCACGTCGACGCCGTCGCCAAACCGCGGCGCGAAGGCCTGGGTGAAGATCTCACCCCACTTGCCGCGATCGTTCGAGTGCGCGTAGCAGGCGGCGGGGGTGGCGTCGGCGATGGGCATGTCGGTGACGACACCGGTCTTCAGGCCGCGTTCCTCGGCGTACTCCAGAATCGTCTTGAGGGGAGGTCCATCCTTCTTCCCGCGCACCGCCTCGGGACCCTGGCTGATCACGCCGTTATGCGTCTTTTGACCCGTGACGATCGCGGTCATGCCGTTGGCGGAGTCGCTGACGAAGCCGCCGATGGGAGAGGTTTCGCTCAAACCCACGTGGGGCCAGCTCTGGACGTGCAGTTTGAGCGGTGCCTGATACCCGTAAAGACTCGCCGCATTCAGGGTCGGAATCCCGCCGGCATCGGCCAGAAAGAGGATGACGTTCCGGGCGCGTTTGGGTTCGCTCTCCGCACTCGCGGGAACGGTGAGGGAGGCGAGCAGAGCGAGGCCGAGCCACGTGCGCAGATTCATGAATCCAGTCTATTCCCCAAGCCTCAGGATTTGGCCTCTAGCCTTCTCGGTCGTGGGCTTGAGAATCTGGCGAAACGGCAGTGTTCCGGTGGGACGACCGGCGTTGGGTGCCGTCACGATCATGGACCGTCAGAACAGCGTCTAAGATTCACGCACGATGCCCAACTCACGCCGCGCCCTCTTCGCCTTCGCCCTGGTTTCGGTTCTCGCCACCGCCACCGCCTTCGCCCAGCCCGCCCCGCTGTCCGCCGCTGACCGCCAGAAACGAATAGACACTGAAAAGGAACTTCTCTCGCTCGCCGTGGCGGAACGCAAGGTCCTGATCCCGATGCGGGACGGTGTCCGCCTCGCCACCGACATCTACCGGCCGAAGAACGCGGCCGGCCCGGTGCCGATCGTCTTCTCGCGCACGCCCTACAACTTCAACTACTGGGACGTGCGCAACGGCGTGCCTTCGGACATGACCACGGCCCTGACCGCGGTGAAACGCGGCTATGCCTATGTGGTTCAGAACGAGCGCGGCCATTTCTTTTCCGAGGGCAGCTACGACATCCTCGGGCCGCCCCTCACGGATGGCGTGGATACGCTCGAGTGGATGAAGAACCAGCCCTGGTCGAGCGGCAAGGTCGGAACCACCGGCTGCTCGTCGACCGCGGAGTGGCAGATGGCGGTGGCGGCTCAGGGGCATCCGGCGTTTGCGGCCATGAACGTCCAGGGCTTCGGCGCGGGCGTGGGCCGGGTCGGCCCCTACTACGAGCAAGGCAATTGGTATCGCGGGGGCGCCGTTCAGATGCTCTTCATCGCCTGGCTCTACGGTGAACAGAATCAGGTGCGGCCAGTGTTTCCGCCTGATACTTCGCAAGAAGACCTGATCCGCGCCTCGAAGTCGTTCGATCTCGCCCAGCAGTTGCCGCCGGTCGACTGGGACAAGGCACTTCGCCATCTGCCGGTGCAGGACATCTACAAGGCCATCGACGGACCCCATGGCATCTTCGCGGACTCCATGCCGGTGCCGACCGGCGGCCGCATGATTCAGCGCGCCCCCAACGACCCGGCCTGGTACAAGGGCGGGCTGTGGCACGACACCATGAAACTCGACGTGCCGGGGCTGTGGTTCATGTCCTGGTACGACGTATCGGTGGGACCGAACCTTGCGATGTACAACCACGTCCGCAAGAACGCGGCGGGTGAGATCGGCAACCAGCAGTGGGCGGTCATCGCCCCGGTGGCCCATTGCTCCTACACCCGCGCCACCGAAGACACCGTGGTCGGCGAGCGAAGCATGGGCGACGCCCGGCTCGACTACAACGAGATCGTCTATGGCTTTTTCGACAAGTTCCTCAGGGGCGACAAAGACACCCGGCTCGACAAGCTGCCGAAAGTGACGTACTTCACCATGGGCAGCAACAAGTGGCAGACCTCCGATACCTGGCCGCCCGCGGGGGCTTCGCCCATGACCTTCTATCTGTCGAGCGGAGGTCAGGCCAACTCGTTGAGCGGGGATGGCGCGCTGGTCGCCGCGGCGCCCGCGGTCAACAAGCCCGACTCGTTCATCTACGACCCGGCGAACCCGGTAGGGTCGTACGGCGGCAACGTCTGCTGCACCGGCAACGCCGTCCAGGCCGGATCCTTCGATCAGAGGAAGATGGAGTCCCGCGCCGACATCCTGGTGTTCACCTCGGAGCCGTTCAAGGACGGGGTTGAGCTTTCCGGACCGATCACCCCCACCCTCTACGTTTCATCCGACGCGAAGGACACGGACTTCACGGTCAAGGTCCTTGACGTCGATCCCGAGGGCCAGGCTTTCAACCTCGACGAATCCATCCAGCGCATGCGTTATCGCACCGGCTACGACAAAGCTCTGGCCTGGATGGAGAAGGGCGAGATCTACAAGGTCACCCTGCAGCCCCTGAACACCAGCAACTATTTCAAACCGGGACACAGGCTTCGCATCGAAGTCTCCAGCAGCAACTTTCCGCGATTCGATCGCAACCTCAACACCGGCGGAAACAACTACGACGAGCAAAAGGGAGTGGTGGCCCGCAATACCCTGCACCATTCCGTCAAGTACCCGTCGAGCCTGACCATCACCGTCGTCAAGCCGGCCCCGTTCGCTCACTAACCCCACTCGCGCTCGCGAGCCCGGCCACCGCCTTTTGCATCTATTTTGGAAGAGTTTTGGACCCTCTTAGGGACGCACCCGGCCTCTGATCGCTACCTTCAAAGTGCGATAGACGAATCGCACTTCAGCAAGGAGGTCGGACGATCATGAACTACTCAACCCTGAGCACCCGGAACGACACAGGCATTCTCTCCCTCGCGGACTTATTCCGCCTTGACCGCGTGCCTCGCAAAACTGAGCCCAAGCGCGCGCCCGCGCCCGGCCCCGCTCCGAAAGCTGGCCGATCATGAGAACTACCGGATGGCCGGGGCCGCCCGAGCGGGGTGCCGCGCGGTAGAAGCGCGGTAGAAGTCACTTGCGCTGCAGGCGCAGGAGGAGGAGGATTGCCAGCATACGAAGACAAGGCGGGTTCCTCATGGGTCTCTTCGACGACCATATCGGCGTCTGGTGCGGCACGCATGTCGTGATCGACGGCCAGGGCCGCGAGTTGGACCGTTTCGAAGCGACCGTCACCTGCCGCCGCGAAGGCGATCGCTGGCTCCAGACCACCACCCGCGCCTGGCCCGATGGTCGGGCCACGGAAAGCGAGTTCTTCGGCACCTTCGACGCCGAAGGGGTCCTGCACTACCAGCATCCCCACGTCATCGGCCAGGGCCGGGATCTGGGCGGCCAGGACATCGCCTCGGTATGGAAAGATCCGGAGCACCCCGAAGTGTCCTACGCCTCCCTCATCACCCTTCTCAGCCGCGATCGCCGGGTGCGCACCGTCCAAAAGATCGAGGGTGGAAAACTAGTGGCCCGCATCCTCGTGAAAGAGGCCCGGGTCCACTGACCGCGGTCAGACGGCGTCACCCGGTTCCGAGCCCTGGCTTGGGGCCTGCCGTCTACCTTGATCGCGCGAGCAGGTCGCCGTAGCTGGAGATTTCGCCTCGGTGGAACGTGGCCACCAGATCTTCGATCGGATCAAGGTGGAGGCTCCCTTGCCTGGGCGTCCCCGGATAGTCTGCACCTGCGCCCAGGGAACCGCCGGAGCCCTCGAAGACCGATCGCACGAGCACGCTTCGGCGATCAACCGGCAAGGCGGCCAAGTTCCCGTAAAAGGTCCGCCAGTCGTCGCCCCTGAACAGGTACGACTCGACATTGGACGTGTAGAAGACGGTCACGGTGAGGCCGCGCCCGTCCAGGTAGGCGGCCACGGACTTGAGCGCCCTGGTTCCGGCGAAGTTCCCCACGACCGGAATAATGAGATTGCGCACCTGCATCTCGCGCAGCCCCTGGTAGCTCTCCTCGCTGGCCAGGAAACTCCGGGTGATCCCCTGAGCGTCGGCGGCGGTCATCAAGTCAGCGAAGGTCGGGTATGGCCTGCCGCGGCGAGAGGAACCGAAAGAGTACTGGAGTTCGGGCCCGGCCTCGAAAAAGGCGGAGTACACATACTTCAGTCCGTTCAGGTCCTCATCATTGAGCGCGAAATGGTGCTTCTTCAACAGGCGCGACCGGATCTCCTTGAGGTTGTCCTCGAACAGCCGGGCATCCGCAGGCACGCCGGCGAATGCCTCGAAGAGATCGCGGACGCCCGAACGCGAATCGAGACGGCGCGGCCGTGGGCGAGAGAGAAGGCGGGACAGGAACTCGGCCCGGTTGGGCGCGATCTCGAACAGCGCCTTGTAAAGCAGGTGGAGGATGGCGTTCTGGCGCCTTATGTCGACGATGAAGGCGATGCGGGGCCGGAGAGCCGCGAGGTAGGAGAAGTTCTGCTCCGGGCCCACCCCGACGTAGCCGCTATTGGCGGCATGCAGGCCGGCGACCTCCGGCAGAATGGCCGGGAAAGTGCGTTCGTTGGAAACGAGATTGTCCGACTGAAAAAACCCGCTCGGTTCGGAGAACTCCGAGAACATCCGCCAGAAGGCGGCATCTTCTATCCGGTCGGCCGAGTCGAGCGGACGGAGGCCAAGCCCGGCGGAAGGCAGGAGCAGGAGCAGAAGAAGACTGGCACCGGTCAAGCCGGCAGTGCGTCGCATCATCAAGGGTCTCTGCGCCGGAGCCTACTTCTTCCAAGCACCCTTGTGTCCGCTCGCTGGATTCCGCGACACCGCTACAATGCCGCCATGGCGCGAACGGCAATTGCATTCTGGGCAGTGCTCCTCTTCGCATCCGTCCCCGCCGCCGCTCAGATCACAGCGTTTGTCGACGGGCGCGTCATCGACGGCGCGGGCAAGGTCATCGAGCACGGTACCGTCGTAGTGCGCGGCGGCGTCATCGTCGATGTCGGCCCTGTGGAAAGCGTGAAGACGCCCCACGACGCCACCCGCATCGACGTGCGCGGCAAGACCCTGATGCCCGGCATCGTGAACGCCCACGGACATCTTTCGGCTGTCTTCGGCCTGAAGTCCGGCCCCCAGTACTACGAGCGCGACAACCTGGTGCGGCAGCTGCGCGCCTACGCAACCTACGGCGTCACCACCGTCTTCGCCCTGGGCGACGACCAGGCGGAGGCTTTCGCCCTTCGCGCCGAACAGGCCACGGGGCCGCCGGGGCGCGCGCGTGTGTTCCTGGCCGGTCCGAGTGTCTCCGCGGAAACCGCGGAAGCGGCCAGGGCCGACACCGACAAGGCGATCGCGCTCAAGCCCGACCTCGTCAAGATTCGTATCGACGACAATCTGGGCACATCGAAGAAGATGCCGGAGACGGCCTGGCGCGTCGTACTGGAGCGTGCGAAGGCCGCCCACCTCAAGCTCGGGGTGCACCTCTTCTATCTGTCCGACGCGAAAGCCGTCGTCCAGGCCGGCGCCGACTTCATCGTGCACAGCGTGCGCGACCTCCCCGTGGACGACGCGTTCCTCTTCGCCATGAAGGCGAACAGCGCCTGCTACTCCCCAACCCTGATGCGCGAAGTGTCGACCTTCGTGTACGACCGAACCCCGACCTGGGCCAACGACCCATTCTTTCGCCGCGGCTACTCCGCCGAGATTTCGGCCGAACTCGCGGATCCAGCGCGCCACGCGCGCGTCAAGGCGAGCCCTTCATGGGCGCAGGGCCAGAAGTACCAGGCCGGTCTCGAAGTCGCGAAGGCGAACCTGAAGCGCGTCGTGGATGCAGGCATCAAGATCGGGATGGGTACCGACACCGGGCCGGCCGGGCGCTTCCAGGGCTTCTTCGAACACCTGGAGCTCGATATGATGGTGGCGTCCGGACTCACACCCATGCAGGTCATCGTAGCGGCCACCGGAGACGCCGCGATGTGCTGGGGCAAGCAGGGCGTCGTCGGTACGATTGGGAAGGGCGTGTTCGCGGACATCCTGGTGCTGAACGCGAATCCACTCGACGCTATCGCCAACACACGCTCCATTGACTCGGTCTATATCGGCGGTCGTCGTTTCCAGGCAGATCGGTAGGGCCGGCGCCCTTCCCTATTCCAGACAGAGGTTCTTCGACCATGCCGAGAGCGCACCAGTTCCTGGCCCCCTTCGGGGCCCTTGTCATGGCGGCGTGCGGATCGTCGACTCCCGCGGCGTCGCCTTCAACGCCCTCCGCCGCACCTGCGGCCACGGCGAGCGCTCCGGCCGCCCCGGGCCCGACCTCATCCTTGCCGGTTTCCTGCCGTGGGCTTCCGCCGGCCATCGGGACCGGAAAGGGCTGTCGCCTCGAGCCGTCCGACTTTCTGAGGTTGGTGACGGAGGCGGTGTCGGCCGCGCAGAACGCCACCGTCGTGGATCCCGACTCCAGCGAAACCTACGCCCTGGTTCAGAACGGTCTCATCCAGAGCCCCAACACCTATTTGAAGCTGATCGCCGACGCCCTGGACCGGCAGGGGCTATGCGCGGTCTACGACGGCGAAGAGCTCAACGTTCGCAACTCGAACGCCTACAACGAGCAGTTCGACGTCATAACCTCGAACGGAGGCTCCTGGATCAAGTACATGTCCACCTGCACCCCGGCCACGCCGATTCCCGCCATCGTGACTCCCCCGGCCCAGGATCCGGAGTGCAAGCTCGCCCCGAGCAAGGAGGCCTACTGCGCTCGCCCAGCGCCCACCTACGGGGGCGACGTATTCAGCGCCCTGGACGAGCTGATCGCCGAGGATCGCCAGCTCGCGAAGCCTCTGATCTTCGACTTCGGCGATCGGCTGGGAGGACAAGACAACGGTTGGAAGGTGACAAACATACCCCTGTACTTCTCGGAACTTCGCAAGAAAGTCCGACTGAAGGGTTACTGCAGCCTCCAAATCGGGGACGACGAGTTGTGGGTCAAGAAAGGGACCAACCGCCTCTCCGAGCACTGGGACCTTCTGAAGGCCGAGGGATACAGCCTGCGGCTGTTCGGCGCCGCCTGCCGCGACGCGGCCTTTTGATGGCGGCGAGGCCAAGGAACTCGGTCATCACCGAGGATCGCAGCGGAGCCTGGCGGAGGCGGTCAAGGAAGTACTGAAGGTCCTGCTGAGCGGAGTGTTGCGGGCGGCGCGACGGAGTAGGCTACTCACTCCGGGTATCCACGCTCCTTCCATGATCGCGAGGCCACTGCCATGCCCCTTTCCCGCCGCCAGTTTGTCGTTTCCTCCGCAACCCTCGCGGCGGGCGCTGCGCCCGATGCCAATAGTCGGGCGGCCCCGCTCGTTGAGGTACCACAGCCCGCCCGGGCGGGCGCCGCAGACGACCCGCTCGGCGTGCGGGGCGACTTTCCCATCGTGCGCGACCGTCATTACCTGAATTCCGCCTACATCACGCCGGTCCCCACCCAGGTGGTGGCTGCCGGAAGCACCTTCGTCGAGAGCAAGGCCGTGCGCCCCATACCGCTTGGCGACATGCTGCGAAAGACGGACGAGGTGCGCGCGCAGTTTGCCCGGCTGATCAACGCGGGGACCGACGAGATCGGCTTCCTCTTCTCGACCAGCGAAGGCGAGAACATCGTAGCCAACGGCCTCGACCTGCAGCCGGGCGACAACGTGGTGATCGACGAGTTGCACTACGAAACCGAGTTCGTGCTCTACCGCCACCTGCAGGACACGCGGGGCGTGGAGATGCGCGTGGCCCGGCACCGCTCGGGGCGGGTGGATGTCAGCGACGTCGAGCCGCTCGTCGACCGCCGCACGCGGCTGGTATCGGTGGCGTGGGTTTCCCATCAGAACGGCTTTCGCCACCAGATGCGCCCGCTGGCCGACCTTGCGCACACGGTCGGCGCGCTTTTCTATACCGACGGCATCCAGGCGGTTGGGATGTTTCCGGTCGACGTCAAGGCGGCGGGCGTCGATGTCCTCTGCTGCGGCACCTACAAGTGGGTGCTGGGAAGCTTCGGCGTGGCGCCGTTCTACATTCGCCGGGAGGTGCTCGACCGCATCCGGCTCGACCGCTTCGGCGCGCTGCACGTGGAGAAAGAACTGGGCGACAATCGATTCCAGATCTACACCACGGCCAAGCGCTTCGACTATGCCACGCTTCCCTTCACCGAAATCTATCAGCTCGGCGCGGGACTCGAGTATCTTCAGCGGGTCGGGGTCGACCGCATCGAAGCGCACACGGTGGCGCTCGCGCAGGCCCTCTCCGCCGGACTGGCGTCGCAGGGATATCGGCTGTTCACTCCCGATGGAAATCGCTCGTCCATCGTCACGTACTACACCTCGAGGGACGCCGCCACCCTGACCGCCGCCTTCGCGCGCGCCTCCATCGACGTGTCCGTGCGCGGAACGCTGGGACAGGTGCGCGTGTCGCCGGCCCTCTTCAACACCCGCGATGACATTGCGCGCTTCCTCGACGTCACCCGCCGACTGGCATAGGAAAGAGCGGTAATGAGGACGATCACCAGCCGGAGCTGGTGCGAGGAACGGAAGGCCAAGGCGGCCTGCTGAGAAACCCGTTCGATCACCGCCCATTTCAGCTCCTTTCCGTCATTGCGAGCCTCCCACGTCCTTCGGACGTGACGTTTGGCAGAAACCCACCGTCATTGCGAAGGAGCCGAAGTCCCGGAGTCGAGCGCGCAGCCTGGCCTTGGGCCACTGGAGCAATCTCTCGGGAGATCGCTTCGGTCCAGGTCAGAACGACGGGTCCCTCGCGATGACGAAAATGGGCTGAGATGGGGCGAACTCGAACGGGTTTCTCAGCAGGGACCGTCGTTTTGGAGTGACCGAAGCAATCTCCCGAGAGATTGCTTCAGGCCATGCGAACGGACAGCGGCCTTCGCAATGACGGTCATGGGGTTTCTTCCAACCGTCACGGAGCGCGCAGCCTGGCTTGTACAGCGCGAAGCCTGCCCTCGGGGCACGCAGTCCGTGGACCGGCTCGCAATGACGGAGGGAAAAACGGGCCGATCGTGGGAGCGGAACTAATCCGCTGCTAGAACTGCCTCCGCGGCCAGACGGCCGGAGCGAAGAGCGCCGTGGGCCGAGGGCTGTTGCGTGTGATCGCCCGCGAGGTGGAGACCGGCGCGCAGGAAACCCTTGCGCGTCAGGGCCGACGGCTGGGCATGGCGGATCCGGTCGACCCGCACCGGCGTCCACCCATCCACCGAAGGTCCAAACCACCGGCGCAACTGAGTCAAGGCCTGCTCCTTCAAAAGAGAGTCGTCGGGAGACCCTGTCGGACCGAGTACGGTGGCGGAGATCAGGGCCCGCGAATCCGACGAGTAGGTCGGAGCCACGTTGGTCATTATCGCGAGATTGTTGATGGGACCATCAGCCTCGCCGTTGAGAGCGAGCCAGGGTCCGCGGAAGGGCGCGATGGG
>JANLSZ010000399.1:0-7676 GCA_031362685.1 Vicinamibacteria bacterium
CCCTCATCGCCGCCAAGCTGAAGGTTACGCTACTGAGCACGCTCGTCACCTGGCTTCTGGTCCTGATCGCCATCCCCATTGGGCTCACCCTGTCAGACACTCTCTCGGTAGTCGCCTTCAGGGTGAATGAGGGAATCGAAACCTTCGGAAGGGCGCGCATCGTCGTAACCATGCTCCTGAGCCTCGTGGCTTTGATGGCGTCAACGTGGAAGCAGCTCGTGCACAGTCTCTTCCTCGACCTTTCCGGCCGCGAGTGGCTCATCAAATCGAGCGTGATTCTTGCCCTGTCGCTCCTCGTCGTCATCTGGCCCGTCGGTCGATGGATCCACGACGACGACAAGGTGCAGGCCGCGCTGCTTGACGCTTTGCCCGGGATTCTCGCGGTTCTGGTCTGCGTCAAGATGTCCAGCGCGGCCTGGATCGCCACCCGCCTCTACGACGGCCGGCTCGTCAGCGACCGCACGCTCGTGGCTGGCGCCGCGGCTTGGCTCGTCGCCGTGCTCGCTCTGTATGGTCTGCTCGTGTGGTTCTGGTCAACACCGCACGTAGCGCGTTACTTTCTCCTGCTCATTGCGATCCTGGAGATCCCGCTGGCCCGACTCTCGGCAGCGCCACTGGCGCTCGCGTGGAACCGACATCGATGACCGCGCCCGCCTCGGGGAGCCGGACGAAAGTCCTCGGTGCCGTGATGGCCCTTCTCGGTCTGCCGGTGGTGCTGGCGCTGGTCGAAGCTGTGTCCTTCAACGTCCAGAACCAGAACAATGGCACGATGGTCTCCTCGGGCGAAAAGCGCGAGTATCTGGTGTATGTCCCAAAGAGCTACGACCGCGAGCGGAAGACGCCGCTCGTCATCAGCATGCACGGAGGGGGTTTGTGGGGGGCCGCTCAAAGGGACGTAAGTCAGTGGAACAGGGTGGCCGACGAGCACGGGTTCATTGTGGTCTACCCGTCGGGAAGGGGGCCGCTTTCGAGGCACAAGGCCTGGCGGGCGGCCGGCGGAGCCGGTTCCGCGAAGGAGGTCAGATTCATCTCGGAGTTGATCGACACGCTGAGTGCTTCTTACAACATCGACTCCACGCGGGTCTACGCCGACGGTCTTTCGAATGGCGGAGGCATGGCCTTCGTGCTTTCCTGCATGCTGTCCGATCGGATCGCGGCCGTGGGGCTCGTGGCCTCGGCCCAGTTTCTGCCCTGGGCCGATTGCCCGGATCATCGGCCGGTTCCGATGATTGCGTTCCACGGGACCGCCGATCGGCAGGCCTGGTACAAGGGCGGCACCTCGTGGGTGGCCCGAAAAGCGGTGTTTCCGAACATCGAAGTGTGGACGGCGGCCTGGGCAGAACGAAACCGGTGCGGACCGAACCCGATCGACGCGATGGTGGCGAAAGATGTCAGACGGCGCGAGTACACGGAATGCGCCGAAGAAGCCCCGGTGGTGCTCTACACCATCGTCGGGGGAGGCCACACCTGGCCGGGCGGCGGGCCTTTGCCCGAATGGTTCGCCGGGACCACCAGCCGCAGCATCGACGCCTCGAGTCAGATGTGGGCGTTCTTCCGCGACCATCCGCTGCGGTCGCGCGCCGGTTCCTGACGATCATGGCCAGAACGAACTCGCGGAAGTGATGACCTGTTCGGCCTCCGGGCCGCCGAACTCAACCGAGAGCACCAGGGGCCGGCGCGGCTCAACGCGGGGTCCGGCGGGCGTAGCATGAGAGTACTGAATGCGGGGACAGATGGAGAAGGTTGCATTGGCCGGAATGGTCTTGGCATGGTCGGCGCTCTCGGTTGCGAGCGCATCACTCGCCGCCGGGTCGGGCGTGTCTCAATCACCGGAGCCGCTCGCCGGCAGTGCGGCGGCCTTCGATGAGACCCTGGCACGAGTTGAGGCCGCTCAAGTCGAGCTCGTCAATGGTCGCCCGGAGGCGTTCAAGGCGCTGTGGTCGAAGCGGGACGACGTGACGCTGACCGGCGGACTGGGAGGTGCGATCGAAAAGGGTTGGGGCAGCGTGAGCCTTCGGCTTGATTGGGTCAGCTCACAATATGCGGACGGCCGCCGCGAGCACGAGGAGGTGGTTCGCTTCATGGGGCGAGATGTGGCGTACGTCGTGCAGAAGGAAATCATTCGTTTTCATGTTCCGGGTCAGACCGCTCAGGTGACGCAGGAGCTCAGAGCGGTCATGGTGTTTCGGCTCGAGTCCGGCGCCTGGCGAATCTCGCATCGACAGGCCGATTCGCAGACTACGAAACAGACACCACGGTAGATGTCATTGAAACTGGCTGAGAACGCGGGGAGCGGCGAGGTCGTCGAGAGGACGCACCGTCGGGTGAAACGCTGAGCGGGATCCACCGTTCCGACCGAGCACGAGCCTGATGGGTTTCTACCAGCGCTTCGTGCTGCCGAAGGTCGTCAACGCGGCCTGCAGCATCAGGCCCGCGATGAGACAACGAGCGAAGCTGGTCCCGCTTGCCTCGGGAAGGGTGCTGGAAGTGGGCTTCGGGTCTGGCCTGAACCTGCCCTTCTATGACGCCAGCAGAGTGACGCAGGCCTGGGCGCTCGAGCCCTCCGCCGAAATGTGGGCTCTGGCCGCGGCGCGAGTGCGCGGGGCGCCCTTCCCGGTGGAGTTTCTGAAAGCTCCGGCCGAGGAGATACCGCTCGGCGATGCGGCCGCGGACACCGTGCTCGTGACCTATGCGCTTTGCACGCTTCCCGACGTCGGGCGGGCCCTTCGCGAAGTGGCCAGAGTGCTCAAGCCGGGCGGTGAGCTGCTTTTCTGCGAGCATGGCGCGGCCCCCGATGCCGATGTTCGACGATGGCAGACCCGGCTGAATCCGATCTGGAGAATCCTGGCCGGAGGCTGCAATCTCGATCGGGCGATTCCCTCTCTCATCGAGGAAGCGGGGTTCCGCATGGGCGATCTGTCCTCGATGTACATTCCGGGTTGGAGGCCGGGGAGCTTCAACTACTGGGGTCGGGCCCTTCACGTTCGGCCTGATCGTGGCCCGGGCCCCGGGCCAGGGCGCGTTGCGCAACACAACTCCACCGACTAGATTGAGCGAACCATACGAAGGAGCACGGATGACATCGCAGGTATACGTTCTCGGCGGCCATCAGACGGATTTTTCCCAGAACTGGGCGCGCAACGGTCAGGAGCTGTTCGATGCCTTCCGCGACACCGTCCAGGCCGGGCTTGCCGCCGCGAAGATCGAGGCCCGCGATGTCCAGGTGGCGCATGTCGGCAACTTCGCTGCGGAGGTCTTCTGCGGCCAGGGCCATCTCGGCGGCTTCTTCGCGGCCAGCGACCCCGCGTTCGCAGGCGTTCCGGCCGGTCGTCACGAAGGCGCCTGCGCTTCCGGAAGCCTGGCCGTGTTGGGCGCTTCGGCCGACATCGAGTGCGGCCGGTACGACCTGGCCGCGGTGGTTGGAATCGAACAGATGCGCAACGTGCCGGGTGAGCAGGCCGCCGCGAACATCGGCGGCACCGCCATGTGGAATGGGCACGAATGCCAGGACGTGAAGTATCCCTGGCCCCACATGTTCTCTCTACTCGGTGATGAGTACGAGAAGCGGTACGGTCTGAAGCGCGAGCACCTGGCCCGGATCGCCCAGATCAACTTCGCCAATGCCAAGCGAAATCCCAACGCCCAGACCCGTAAGTGGGTATTCACGGAAGCGAGCTTCACCGCAGACGAAGGCAGCAATCCGGTCATCGACGGTCGCATCCGCAGGCAGGACTGCGGTCAGGTGACGGACGGCGCGGCCATCGTGTTCCTCGCTTCGGCCGAGCGAGCGGCGCGTTACGCTCGCGAGCACGGCCTCAAGCTCGAAGACCTGCCTCGGCTGCGCGGCTGGGGGCATCGCACCGCGCCCATCACCTACAGCGCGAAGATCGAAGCAAGCCGGGGCGCCGAGTACATCTTCCCCCATGTGCGCGGCACGATCACCGACGCTTTCCGGCGCGCGGGGATCGCATCCGTCGATGAGATCGACGCCATCGAAACCCACGACTGCTTCACCACCACTGAATACATGGCCATCGATCACTTCGGCATCACCGCCCCGGGCGAGAGCTGGAAGGCGGTGGAGAACGGCGATATCGACATGGCCGGCCGCATCCCCATCAACCCAAGCGGGGGACTCATCGGCCTCGGGCATCCGGTGGGGGCCACGGGGGTGCGCATGCTGCTCGATGCCTATAAGCAATGCGCAGGGAAGGCCGGCGACTATCAGGTGGCGGACGCGAAGACGGTGGCTACCCTCAACATCGGCGGCAGCGCCACCACCACGGTGAGTTTCATCGTGTCGCGCGCGGCTTAGGGGAGCGTGGGCAGGGCCCGCTCTCAACCTGACCCTGAACAAGGGTCGCGGCGGGTGTAAAACGCAAGTGAGTTGGCCGCACTTTTTTGACAAGTGACTTGGCCGCTTTCGTGTTTTTAGGCCGACGCGCGGTGCGGGGTTTTGCAGTGCCGCGACTGACGGACCCAGCTACCAACCCCGTGCTGTCCGTCCTGTACCCCCTCTCGTCATTGCGAGGAGGCACTCCGTCTGGGCTGCGACGAAGCAACCCCCTCCTACCACTACCAACCCGTCTCCGTCACCCCGGCAAAAGCCCGGCGAAAGCCCGGGTCTAGGCGCCCTGAATAAGGGTCGCGGCGGGTTGTCGAAGTGTTGAGGCGGAGATACGCTCTGCGCAGAAGCCGAACCCATGGATGAAGCCCGGTCGCCGGAAATGCAGACGCACTCCGCGGGCGCGGAGGGTCGCCGCCGCCCATGCCCAGAGCCTCGCCCAGGCCGAGGCCGCCTACGCTTTCGAGATGGGACGGTGAGGCCAAGCTGCCACGGATTTCTTTGCAAGAAGGAGTAAGCTCCGTGACCATACGACAGGAGAGGGGCGCTCCAGGGAGGGGTCGTCGCGTGGTCGAATGACGAACCAACGACTGCTCATCGTGGACGACGACCCCGCCAGCCTGAAGATGGTGTCGTTCGTGCTCGAGAAATACGGGTACACCATCGACACGGCGTCCGACGGCGCCAAGGCGATGGACTGCGTCGAGCGGAACACGCCTGATCTGATCATCACCGACGTCAGCATGCCGCGCATGGACGGCTGGGCGCTCATCCGCATCCTCCGCGCGCGCCCCGAGACGGCCTTCACCCCCGTCATCTTCCTCACCGCGGCGACCTCGGAAGAGGACCGCATGATGGGCTTCCGCCTCGGCGCGGACGACTACCTGTCGAAGCCCTTCCACCTTGAGGAGCTGAAGCTCCGGGTGCGCAACGTGCTACGGCGGGCCTCGGCCGCGGAGGCGCGCCAGCGGACCAACGAGGCCATCACGCCGTCGTCCGGTGTCCGCGGGTCCCTCAAGGACTTCGGGATGAGCTCGCTCCTCGTGCTCATGGAGATGGAGAAGAAGAGCGGCATCCTCACCATCGACCGCGGCGACATGAAGGCGAAGCTCCACGTCCGGGGCGGCCGCCTGGTCACCGCCGAGATCGAAGGCCTGCAGGAGCCCCGGGGCACCGCCGTCGTCTACGGCGTCCTCACCTGGCCCGACGGCAAGTTCGAGTTCGCCCCCGGCGAGGTGACCGCGCCCGACGTCATCCACGCGTCGACCACCCACCTGCTGATGGAGTCGGCGCGCATCGCCGACGAGCGCAACCGCGGCGGGAGATAACGGATCGAGAGGGAGAGCGACACGCTCCCCCTCTCTCCAGCCCTCCCCCGGCGGGGGAGGGGCCGGACCTGTCGCGCGGACGGCGCGGTCCCCGGGAGCGCCACCCCATCCGTCAAGAACGGGACGCCGACAAGGCGTCCCGCGCAGCCGGCGAAGCCGGTGCGGCCTCTGCCAGAAACACTGCCAGTTATTTAGAGAGGACGACGAGGGCGATCACGCCGACGAGGACCGCGGCGAGGCCGACCACGGCCGGGACAAACCACTTGGGCGGGCCGCCCCCGGCCCTCGTCACCGAGCGCCTGTCGCCGGAGCACTTGGCTTTTCCAGTAGGGCGGGCCGCGACCGGGCGCGCGGCCCGGCACTTCGGTGAGTTCTCCCGCCGCCGCCAGATAGTGGGCGATGCTCACGGGGTTCTTCACCACCGCGAACAGCCTCATCCTTCCTTGGCAACTGGGGCAAGTGAGAACGTCCACGTCCGGGTGCTTTGGCCGTAGCGTCACCACGCTTGCGCGGTGTCTTCGCGCGGGGCGAGGACACTCGGCCCGAGAGATCGCCTGCTCAACCCGGCCCCGAAACAAGAGGCGCGGCGGGTGTAAAACGCGCGGCGGGTTGTCGAAGTCTCGAAGCGGAGATACGCTCTGCGCAGAAGCCGAACCCATGGATGAAGCCCGGTCGCCGGAAATGCAGAAGCACTCCGCGGGCGCGGTGGTTGCCTCGATTCTCGGCCGCCCGCATGTCCAGGACGAACTCGCCCGCGTCGCTCTGGAGCTGAAGATCGCCCGCGAAAGCGCTATCGAGCGTGCGCGGGGGTGCCTGAACGAGATGGTGGCGGTGCAGAAGCCGTGGATGCTGCGCTTCTACCATTGGGCCCTAAGGCCGCTCCACGCACGCACCTGGGATGTGCGCGTCGACGAGGCCGGTCTGGTACGGCTGGCCCGGCTCAACGAAAAGCAGGCGCTGGTCTTTCTGCCCTCGCACCGCTCGTATGCCGACCCGCTCGTCCTTGGGGCTCTGCTGGGCCGGCACGGTTTCCCCGCCAACTTCACTTTGCCCGGAGCCAACATGGGGTTCTGGCCGCTCGGCCCTTTGCTGCGGCGGGCCGGCGGCATCACCATTCGCCGCACCTTCAAGGACGACCCGATCTACAAGCTCGCCTTGCGCGAGTACTTCGGCTATCTGGTCGCGGGTCGCACCAACCTCGAGTGGTACATCGAAGGCGGGCGTTCGCGGACCGGCAAGCTGCGTCCGCCGCGCTTCGGTCTGTTGCGCTACCTCCTGGATGCGATTCAACAAAACCGCGCCGACGATGCCATCCTGGTCCCGGTTTCGATCAACTACGACCACCTCCCGGAAGTTCAGTTGATGGCGGCGGAGGAGCACGGTGCGGAGAAGAGGCCGGAGGGCATTGGCTGGCTCGTGCGCTACGTGCGGCAGCAGCGGCGTCACGTGGGCGAGGTCCATGTTCGCTTCGGCGAACCATTGGCCCTCTCCGAAGGGCTGGCGCTTGGCGGAGCTTCCGCCTCTAGCCCGCGACTCGCGGTGGAGCGAATCGCCTTCGAGGTATGCGACCGCATCGATCGCGCCACCCCGGTGCTGGCGAACGCATTGGTGACCCTGGCGCTTCTGGGGGTGCGCGGCCGGGCCCTGACCCTCGACCAGGTCAGAGCACTCATCGCTCCTCTCCTCGACTACGTGATGCGGCGAGACCTGCCCACCAGCGGGCTCGAGGGCTTGCGCACCGCGGAAGGCTCGCGCCGCATCCTCGACGCGCTCAGGGACGCCGGTCTGCTCACCTGCTATGCGGGCGGGGCCGAGGCGGTCTACTTCATCCCTTCCGGCCAGCACAACGTGGCCGCGTTCTATCGCAACAACGCCATCCATTGGTTCGTGAACCGCGCCATCGTCGAACTCGGCTTCCTCTACGTCGCGGAGCGCGGGGGCGGGGATCCAAGAGAGGAAGCCTGGAAGGAGGCTCTGCGCATGCGTGACCTGCTCAAGTTCGA
>JANLSZ010000040.1:0-2387 GCA_031362685.1 Vicinamibacteria bacterium
GCCACGAAGGCCGAGAGCCTTGCCTCAGAAGCCAGCAGATCGTAGTGCCCGGCGTCCCGCCGCTCGCGATCGACGTTGAAGCCGACGGTCATGAGATGGCGGCCGGCATCGTAGAGGAAGTCGTACTCTAGCGCGGCAAGGCTCCCTGCCTGTTGGGCCAGGCGTTCGATGAGCGAGAGTCTCTCGGTCGCGCGCCGGCTCGCGAGTTCCACCATTGGCCGAGCCTCGGCGAGCCAGGCCCGCTCGGCCGGCGGGACGCTCTCATCCGCCCCTTTCGCCCATCTTTCCGACAACACGCCATCGAGCGCGCCCAGTTGCTTCAGGGTGGGAATGCCGCTCAGGCCCTTGACGTCGCGAAGGTCGCCCGGCGCCTCCCCCAACGCGGCATGAGGCGCCATGAAGTTGAGGTCGCTCAAGACATCTTCGCCCTGAGCCGCGAACGCGCGCGCCCACACTCCGGCCTCGACGGTTCCCGAAAGTTCGGCGCTGAATCGCGCGGCTAGAGCGGTGGCCGAACCGACCAGGCCCTCGAGCCAGATCCGCGCCGCCGCCACCGTCTCGGGTCTTGATTCCGAAGCGCCCTCGAGGCTGCGTCGCAGATCGGAGAGCTCCTCGGCCGCGTCCTCTCCCGCCGCGTCGGCGAGAAGCGCGAGCGTGTCGCCGAAGCCCTCGATAGTTCTCGGTCCCATGATGCTTCGGCCGGGGAGTTCCCTCAGACCCGGGCTCAGGGTCAGGAGGTACCCCGAAAGATTGCCGCTGTCGACTGAAGAAACGTACGCTGGCGGCAGGGGCTTGAGCGAGAGCGTGTCGTACCAGTTGAAGAAATGACCACGATAACGCTCGAGGCCGCCCATCGTCGCGAGCGTGTTCGTGGTCCGCTCGAGCAGCCGGCCCGTGCTGATGTAGCCGAAGTCGTGCGCCGACAGGTTGGAAAGCAGCGAGAGGCCCATGTTGGTCGGAGACGTTCGATGAGCGAGTATCGCGACCGGATGTTCCTGGAAATTGTCCGGAGGCAGCCAGTGATCCACGGCGGTCACGAAGGTATCGAAGAACCCCCAGGTCCGGCGAGCGAGTTTGTACAGGAACGCGGTCTGCTCCGTCCGGAGCTTCGCCGGAGGCCGGTGGAGCGGAAGGCTGAGCCACCAGGTGAGGGCAGGGGCGGTGAACCAGCAGGCGAGGACGGGTGCAGCGACCATCAGGGCCGAAGGCCGGGTGAGAGCGAGGTACAAGGCGGTGGTCGCCGCGAGGGTGGGGGCGATCCACATGGCTGCGAAGGTCCGGGCAAGACCGGCGAGACCGCCCGGGTAACGACGGGCCACGACCTCCTGTTCACCGCTCGACGGTTTCCACTCGAGCAGGCGCCTTCCGCTGATCCACACCCGGAAACAGGTGCGGCCAATGGCATCGAGATTCTCATGGGCCTCGAACGGCAGGCAGACCAGAGAGAGGCCGGCCTGTGCGAGCTGTCGGGCGGCCGAACGGAGTGCGCCGTAAATGTGCGGGCGGAGCAGGACGTCCTTCGGTTTGCGCACGAGGTGGACGCTCGAGGTCACAGACGCGGGCAGAAAGATCACGCCGATGATGAGGAGAGTCCAGGGTAGGACCCCTGGCACCTGAGTCCAGCCCAGCACGAAGAGCAAGGCGAGTGCTATGGGAACCAGGCTGCGTCTCAGGTTGTCGAGGAGCTTCCACCGCGAGAGGGCGGACAACGGATTTCTCAGGCGCTCTCGCCCGCTGCCCGGAACCCTCGGAGAGAGCCATGACGCGATCTGCCAGTCGCCTCGGATCCAGCGGTGGTGGCGGGCCACGTCCATGCGGTAACGCGACGGGGTGTCTTCGTAAAGGTGGACGTCGCTCAGCATCCCCGCCCGGGCATAACAACCCTCGAGAAGGTCATGGCTCAGGATCCGGTTCTCCGGAAACCGGTCCTTGAGCGCCCTCTCGAAGGCCTCGACCTCGTAGATGCCCTTGCCGATGAACGAGCCTTCATGAAACAGATCCTGGTAGACGTCGGATACGGCGCGCGTGTACGGATCGAGGCCGGCATCGCTCCCGCACAGCCGGGCGTAGCGGGAGCGATTGGTGCTGGGAAGGCTCACCGCCATCCGTGGCTGGAGGATCCCATACCCCTTGACCACGCGCTTCTTCGCTTCGTCGTAACCGGGGCGGTTCAAGGGGTGAGCCATCGTCCCCGCGAACGCGCGCGCCGAGTCCCGCGGAAGCTGGGTGTCGGTGTCGAGGGTGATCACATACTTGACTTCCCGCAGGATTTCCGTCTCGCCCACGATGAGGGAGAACGGTTCTTTCGATCCCTCGCGTATGAGCGCGTTGAGCGCGCCCAGTTTTCCGCGCTTCCGCTCGTACCCCATCCAGATGCGATCGCGGGC
>JANLSZ010000048.1:0-6716 GCA_031362685.1 Vicinamibacteria bacterium
CGTGGACGTCCGTCGGACGTGACTATTGGGAGAAACCCCACACCGTCATTGCGAAGGCCAGATCGGTCTGGTTGGCCTGAAGCAATCTCCCGAGAGATTGCTTCACTCGATCCCGGAACTTCGGCTCATTCGCAATGACGGTGTGGGGTTTCTCCCAACAGTCACGGAGCGCGCAGCCTGGCCTTGGGCCAGCGCGAAGCCTGCCCTCGGGGCACGTAGTCCGTCGAGGGGCTCGCAATGACGTGGGGGGGCAATTCCCCTTGCACGCCGTAACCCTTGCTTCCCCTCTAGACTGCCGCGCATCGAACAGGAGAAAACGATGCGCTATCTAGTTCTTGTCTCATCCCTCGCTGCCCTTGGCGGCCCTCTGGTCTCGCAACCGACCGCACCAGCCCAGGCCAAGGCCCCGGCGGCCACACCGCCTTACACGCCCAGTCTCGACGTCCCGTCGATGGACAAGACCGCCGACGCTTGTGTCGACTTCTATCAGTACGTCTGCGGCGGGTGGATGAAGAACAATCCGATCCCCTCGGACCAGGCGCGCTGGAGTGTTTACGGGAAGCTCACCGACGAGAACTACCAATTCCTGCGCGATCTACTTGAAACCGCGAGCACGCCCTCGCGCACCCGCACCGCTTCCGAAGCGAAGATCGGCGATTTCTACGGCGCGTGCATGAACACCGCGGCCATCGATCGCGCGGGCAGCACGCCTCTGCAGCCGGAGCTTGAACAGATCCGCAATCTCGGCTCCAAGGCCGCGCTCGCCTCCTACCTCGGCCGGATGCACCTTGCCCTGCAGGGCAGCGGCCTGATCTTCGGCTTCGGCGCAAATCAGGACTTCGCCGACTCGACCAAGGTCATCGCCTTCGCCACCGCGGGCGGCCTGAGCCTGCCCGATCGCGACTACTACACCAAGACCGACGCGAAGAGCGTCGAGATCCGCGCGAAGTACGCGGCCCACGTGCAGAAGATCTTCGAACTGCTGGGCACGCCTTCGGCCGATGCCGCGAAAAGCGCTTCGGACGTGCTCGACCTCGAGACGTCGCTTGCCAACGCGTCGCTCACCCGCGTCGAGAAACGCGATCCCTACAAGCTGTTCCACGTCATGAACCGCGCCGAGGTGGCAAAGCTCACCCCCGGCTTCGATTGGGCCGTGTACCTGCGCGAACAGGGGGTGGGCGGCGTGACCTCGCTGAACGTGACCGAGCCCTCTTTCTTCACTGAATTCGATCGCCTCATCGGCGCCGAGAGCCTTGACAAGTGGAAGACGTACCTGCGCTGGCACATGGCGCACGCCCGCGCGCCCTACCTTTCGAAGGCGTTCGTCGACGCCGACTTCGACTTCTACCGCAAGAGCCTGCGGGGGGTGACCCAGGATCAGCCGCGCTGGAAGAAGTGCACGGGCCTGGTCGATCGCGATCTCGGTGAGGCCCTCGGCCAGGTCTTCGTGGCGAAGACTTTTTCGCCCGCCACCAAAGCGAAGACGGTGGAGATGACGAAATACGTCGAAGAGGCCATGGCCGACGAGATCGCGAAGCTGGATTGGATGAGTGCCGCGACGAAGAAGCGCGCGATGGAGAAACTCGGAACGATCGTCAACAAGGTGGGCTACCCCGACCGGTGGCGCGACTACTCTGCCGTCATGGTCACGCGCAGCGACTTCATGGGCAACATCCGGCGGGCCACGGTGTTCGAGTCGAAGCGCACCCTCGGCAAGATTGGCAAGCCGGTGGACCGAACGGAATGGGGCATGACCCCGCCCACCGTGAACGCCTACTACGACCCCCAGATGAACGACATCAACTTCCCCGCCGGTGTGCTACAGCCTCCGCTTTACGACGCCAAGATGGACGACGCGCCGAACTACGGCAACACCGCCTCGACCATCGGCCACGAACTGACCCACGGCTTCGACGACGAAGGCCGGCAGTTCGACGCCCAGGGGAACCTGAAGGATTGGTGGACCAAAGAAGACGCGGCGGGCTTCGAAGAGCGCTTGAAGTGCGTGCAGGACCAGTTCGCCGAGTACGTGGTGGTGGACGACATCAGGATCCAGAGCAAGCTGACCTCGGGCGAGGATGTGGCCGACCTCGGCGGCACCCTCATCGCGTATGTCGCGTGGCAGAAGGCGGTGGCGGCGTCTGGCCAGAAGCTTCAGCCCATCGATGGCTTCACCCCCGACCAGCGTTTCTTCATCGGCTTCGGGCAGTGGGCGTGCGAGAACAACCGCCCGGAGAATCAGCGAGTGAGTGCGGCGACCGATCCTCACTCTCCCGGCAAGTACCGGATCAACGGCATCGTGGCGAACCTGCCGGAGTTCGCCCAGGCGTTTTCATGCAAGGCTGGCCAGCCGATGGTACGGGAGAAGGTCTGTAAGATCTGGTGAGACAGCCAGGGACGGCGATCAAGTCCTTTGATGGGGAATGAGGTCCGAGATGTGGTTTGTCACCGGATTGTTCACTGCCGCCGAGGTCGGTCGGATTCGGGTAGAGGGCCCCGCGGAACCTGGCCGGTACGCGCTCTCCGTCCGCGCGATCGCGGTCGCGACCGCCCTGGTGGCAGCGATGCCCTGGATCCCTCCCCGGGGACCGGCGGCGCGCGAACCCCAGGCCGCGGCCACGCCGCCGATAGCACCGACGCCGGCGGTGGCTCCGACCCCGGCGATTGCCCCCACGCCCAGGATCGTACCCACGCCGCAGATCGTCCCCACCCCGCAAGTCCTGCCCACCCCCAGAGGTGCGCCCACCCCTGGGATTGCCCCCACGCCCAGGATCATGCCGACCCCGCGAGTGATGCCCACGCCGCGGATCATTCCAACCCCTCGGATAGCACCCACGCCCGGATAGCGGCCACCCGGGAGCTTTGGGGTGCAAACGGACCATAGACGGCCCGAGGCCGGAGGCGTGGACAGATGGCTGGGCTACCCAGGCGCGAGCTTTCTATTGCCGGAATGCGGATCGTGGCCGCGGGGAATTCAGGGCGGCCGGGAAATGACCCTCCGCGCGGTGGAGATCGACTAGCCGTGGGTGGCGCGTGCGAGTGAGGAGCGGCCGATCCTCAGCAGCCCCGGCGCCAGGATCACGCGCACGGCCACGATCACTCTCACCAGCACCATGACGCAGGCCCCCGCTTCGCCGTGCAGAACCGCATCATCTTCGACGGCCGGCAGACCCGCTGCTTCAATCTGGTCAGCCCTCCAGGGGCCGGAAAGACCACGCGGGCATCTCGAGACGCCTCCGGCGCCTATCGGGTTAGATAGAAGTAGTTGAGACACATCTCGTCGTCGGTGCCTTCGCCCCAGCGCACCACTTTGTCACTCGCGTTGTCCCAGGTGCAGCTCAGCTTCAGCCGCGTGCCCGGTTTCAAGGCGAGAGGCGTCTGGAACTGGTAAAGCTGCTGCCAGTTGAAATCCCAGGCCGGGACGTTCACCAGGCAGGCGTTGTCGGCGGTCACGGTAATGGCTCGACCCCGCGTGTGCATATGCGGACCCATGCCATATAGCGTGGCGCTGCCTGGAAACGGGAAGGTAACCGAGGTGGTGTAACTCGACGTCTTGGGCGGAATGGTGAAGTTCAGGTCGGCGATGGGAAAAATGAGCGCGGGCTTCCCGACCCGACCCGGCGCCAGTTGAAGTTTAATGGTGGTGAGATCGGGCGCGATGGTGTGGGCGGAATGGCCATCTCCGCCATGCGAGGTGTTGTAGTGGATCTGCATGACAATGACGTTGTCCGTGGTCATGGTGATCCCGGTCCCTTCCGGATATAGGGTCGCCGAGGTTCCCGGAACCCAGGCCCCGTACACCGTTCCCAGAGCGCCTTCGGTTCCCGGGCCGCCGAAGCACGTGTAACCGGGACCCGCTTCCGCGGCGTCCTTGCGTTCGGCCTCGGCACGCGCCACCCCGTAGAGAAGGACGTGATGGACGAGGCTGCGCTGACCGGGAACGATGTCAAAGCCGATCAGGTCCCGCTCACCGGGGAGTCTCGGGTCGATGACGAAGCAGCGATAGTCGTCGGGCCGCGCCGCACTCGGGGTATAGGGCGAGGACATGCTGAGTTCGGCATCCACCCAGGGGAGAGAAGGGAGCGCAGTGGGATTGGGTCGCGCTTGTGAAGGATCGCCTTCCGGCGTTCCTCCGCGCGCCCAGGCCACGATGACGGAAAGCTCGCTGTCGCCCAGGCGTCTCGAATCCTTCAGGGGCTGACAGGCATCGGCCGCCTTCCAGGGCGGCATGGCCCGTGACTCGACCAGGCTGGCGATGGAGGCGGCGTGCGACGCCGCTTCGCCGTAGGTTTCCAAAGAGAACGGAGCCACCCCGCCGGTGGTGTGACACCCCTGGCATCTCTGCTGGACCACGGGCAGGACGTCCTTGGACCACGTGGGTTGAGCCAGGGCGAAGCCTGGACCCAGAAAGGAGGCGATAACGGCCCCCCGGAAAGACCGCCGGAGGCTGGTGACCATGGCCTTAGCTTAAACGGGACGCGCCAGAGTGCTCTGGCCTCCTAGGGGGCTGTCCTCAATTGGGGGCGCGGAAGGCGCTCACCGCGATTCCGTGCTACTGTTCAGGTCGACCGTATCAGAAACCAACGTACTAGATTGGTTCTGGTAGCCAGACGGGTCACTTACTCTGACGTCGGCGAGCCAGAACCGCATCGGTTTCGCGATAGCGCACCGCAGGTGCGACGGCAGCTTCATTCACGAACACCTCGTGCCCTTGCAAGGCCTCCAGGATGTTCGCACCCGGCCCTTCAAGGCCTCGGTGCTTGCTGAACCACGAAGCCGCTGCCACACCGCCTGCACTCCCGCAGAACCAGAAAAACCAGGAACCCATTGACCGGAAACGCACCCGAAGAGCAGCGAATCGCGCTCTTCATCGACTTTGAAAACATCGCCATCGGCGTACGCGACGCGCACTACCGCCGCTTCGACATCAACCTCGTCCTCGAACGCCTCGTAGAAAAAGGCAAGATCCTCACCAAGCGCGCCTATGCCGACTGGGGCCGCTATGGCGAGTATCGACGCAGCTTCCACGAAGCCGCGGTCGAACTCATCGAGGTTCCCCAGAAATCCGTCGGGGGCAAGAACTCCGCGGACATTCGCCTTGTGGTCGACGCGATGGACATGTCGTTCCAGAAGGAACACATCGACACCTTCTGCATCGCCTCGGGCGATTCCGACTTCTCGCCCCTGGTCAGCAAGCTGAAAGAGAACGATAAGTATGTCATCGGCCTCGGGGTCAAGAACTCGACCTCCGATCTGCTGATGGAAAACTGCGACGAGTTCATCTTCTACGAAGATCTCGTGCGACGTCAGGAAAAGCCCGCGGTGTTGATTCCAAACATCCCCGAGAAGCTTCAGGAGGCCTTCGCGATCCTGGTCGATTCAGTGGTCGCCCTGCAGCTCGAGAACAAGGGCGCGCTTTGGGGCTCCATGGTCAAGGAGACCATGAAACGCAAGAAGCCTTCGTTCAATGAGACCTATTACGGCTTCCGCTCGTTCTCGAGTCTTCTCGAAGACGCGCAGCGCCGCGGGGTCGTGACCCTGCGTCGCGATCAGAAGTCCGGCAGCTACATCGTCGAGGACCTGGGCGCGGCCGCTCGGGGCGACGGTTCGGTGGTGGCGGCTCGTCCGATCGAGAGCGAAACCACAGCCTTGACCCCATCGTCTTCGTCGTCATCGAGCGATCAGGGAACGGGTGCACCGCCCCCGGGCTCGAACGGGAATGGCGGCAGCTATCGCGGCGAATCGCGCGGCGATCGCGAACCACGACCCGAGCGACGGCCCGCGCCGCAAAGCGCCTCTCCCGTAGCGGCCTCGGCCGCAGGGGGCGGGGCGGATGCGGCCCCCTCGTCCGAAGAGGGATCGCTCGGGGCGGAAGTTGAAGGACCCGACGGTGATGCGCCTTCGCGGCCCCGGCGCCGACGCGGCGGACGCGGACGCGGACGGGGACGCGAAGGGCGCGACGGCGCGCCCAGAGAGTCGCGTCCCGATCTCGAAGCGCGCTCCGACGAGCCGAATCTCGCGTTCGATGCGGACGAGGATTCGAACCCCTCGATTCCAACCCCGCCGCAGGCCGCCGCCGCCTACGCTCAAACTGTAGAGCGCATGACCCACACCGACGCGCCCGTGTTCTGGGAAGTCCCGGCCCTGGCCGCGTCCGCGCCAACCGAACGCCGTCCCGAACAAATCACTTCCGCCACGCCGCCAACGCCCGACCACGCTCCGACCGTGGCCGCGCCCAGAGCATCGACAGAGCCCAGGCCGGCGCCTCCCGTCGCGCCGGTGGACCCGAGCAAAGCCTCGTTCTCCCTGCTCGGCTGGCTCAAGGGCGGCGGCTAGCCCGGCGCCGTCATCGCGAGCCAGTCGCATCCTTCGGACGTGACGATCGAGAGAAACCCACCACCGTCATTGCGAGCGGGGCACGGACTACGTCCGTGACTTTGGGAAGGAACCCCATGACCGTCATTGCGAAGGCCACTGTCCGTCCGCATGGCCTGAAGCAATCTCCTTGGGGATTGCTTCGGTGGCCCGAGGCCAGGCTGCGCGCTCCACTCCAAAACGACGGGTCCCTGCTGAGAAACCCGTGCGAGTTCGCCCCATTTCAGCCCCTTTCCGTCATTGCGAATGAGCCGACGTTCCGGGATCGAGTGAAGCAATCTCTCGGGAGATTGCTTCAGGCCAACCAGACCGATCTGGCCTTCGCAATGACGGTGTGGGGT
>JANLSZ010000050.1:0-2079 GCA_031362685.1 Vicinamibacteria bacterium
GCAGGTCTCGGCGGGTTGCCTCTCACCCTTCGAGCTGCAGGGGCGCCACCGCGCCGCGTCACACCCGGCTCCTTCCACGGTACCTGCCAGGGCCCGGTTCGTCCTTGCTCTCCACCTCATGCCGCGGCTCGTCACCGCCACTCACGGGCAGCCGCAAGGCCGAGACCCCGGGCCCCAGGCCCACTGCACTCACGCTCCCTCGCGCATGATCGAGGGGGTCTTTTCGCCCTTGAGCGGCGCACTCCTCAACGGAGAGGCCTTGGAACAGGCACCGATCGCGAAGAGCCAGTCGAAACCGGGAAACCTGGAGCCCAGGTCAGGGGCCATTCTCAGTACCTCACGCTCACGCCTCAACCCGAGCGCCTAACCCGGCGTTGCAGCGGACGCGCTGCGCGCGCCGCTGAACTTTGTTCGTTAGGCGGCGGAGGGCTTAAATGGGATCTCCTAATAGGTGTGTAGCAGTCAAGGCAGTAGTAGCGCGGTGGAAGCGGTGGGAATCGCCGGCGAGACGAAGCGGTTGATCACAAAGGGGTTGCGGCGATTTCCACGGCTTCCACGGCGGGGGCGGGACCTGGAACCGACCCGTTTCTTGACGTCAGGTTCTCGCCGGCTTTCGGATGGAGGAAGAAGGGCTCACGACCTATTTCTCGTACGATCGGAGTTAGCGAAAGACCGAGCGAACGGGAGGGTCAGCCGTGAGCCTGATGGGATTCTTCAAGAAAGCCTTGAATCTGGCAAGGGCGGTGGTGGAGAAGGTCGGATTCCGGAGCGAGGATCCAGCAGAGAGCGTCATCGAGGTCGAGGTTCGAACCAGCTGGCGACGAGTGCGGTGCGGGGACTGCCACCGCAAGGCCATGCGGCTGCATGGGATCGAAGGCAAGCCGAGACGATGGCGGCAGTTGGGCCTGGTCGGTCATCGGATCTACCTTAGCGGCCGGGTGTACCGGGTGTTCTGCCACCGCTGCGGAGTTCGGACGATGGCCACGCCGTGGGCGCGCGTGGGCTCGTTGTTCACGCGGGACTTCGAGAACGAGGTGGCGTGGTTCGTCCAGCACACGGACCAGACGACCACCGCCGAGTACTTCGGGATCAGCTGGGAGACGGTGGGGCGAATCGCAGAGCGCGTCGCCACAGAGAAGCTGGACGGTTCGCTGCTCAAGGGCCTGCGGATCATCGGCGTCGATGAGATCTGCTACGGGCGCCCGCGGAAGTTCCTGACGGTGGTCGTCAACCATCTGACGGGCAAGGTGGTATGGAGCGGTGCCGGGCAGAGTTCCGCGACGCTGGGCCGGTTCTTCCATGCGCTCGGCACTTCAGGCCGATCGTCCATCGAGGTTGTCACCATGGACATGGACGTGGCCTTCGAGAAGGCCGTTCGAGATCATCTGCCCAAGGCCGAGATCGTCTATGACCGCTTTCATGTCGTCCAGCTTGTGACGCAGGCCGTTGACGAGGTACGGCGCAGCGAAATGCGGGCAAGCGACAGCGAAGAGAGAAAGCTCCTCAAGGGCTACAGATGGCCGACACTGAAGAACCCCTGGAACCTGACGCGTCGTGAGCGAGAGAAGCTCTCGGAACTGCCCCGGAACAACATGCGACTGTACCGAGCATACCTCCTGAAGGAAGCCTTCCAAGTGATCTTCGACTCCGAGACTCCGGAAGAGGCCGATCGAATCTTCACGGAGTGGTATGGCTGGGCCCGCCGGAGCCAGATCGAGCCAATCCGACGCCTTGCGCAGTCCCTCAGGCAGCGTTGGCAGGGTATTCGCCGCTTCATTCAACTCCGGCTCACGAACGCCATCGTCGAAGGGTTCAACAGCAAGATTCGGATGCTCAGCCACCGCGCCTTTGGGTTTCATTCGGCTGATGCTCTGATCGCCATGATCAGGCTCTGCTGTTCCGGCATCCAGCTCGAGCCGCTTGGACACGGACGCTGAGGCCAGGCCCCACTGCTACACACCTATTAGGACAACCGTTATCTGCGGGTGGTGGTCCATCGGCCTTGGCGGGCTCTTCATTTGACTGGTGACGCCTGACCTCGCGGTTCAGCGCTCCCTTGCGGGCGGGGGCGGTCAAGCG
>JANLSZ010000246.1:0-5738 GCA_031362685.1 Vicinamibacteria bacterium
CCGGGCGCGCCGGGACAGAAGACCACGAAGCTGACGGCACAGCAGGCGGTCAAGCTCGCCGACACGCGCTACACCGCTGATGATGTCACCTTCATGCGCGACATGATCCATCACCATGACCAGGCCGTGCAGATGGCCGAAATGGTGAAAGACCGCACCAACCTGCCCGAACTGGTGGCCGTTGCCGGCCGGATCCACGCCTCGCAGGCGGACGAAATCGCCTTCATGCAGACTTGGCTGCGCGAACGCGGCGAGAGCGTGCCGGAGCCTTCGATGCATCGCGGGATGGATATGAAGGGCACCATGGCCGGCATGGCATCCCCCGCCGACATGGCCAGGCTTGCGACCTTGAGGGGCGCCGACTTCGACCGGCTGTTCCTGAGCCTGATGATCACGCATCACGACGGCGCGCTCAAGATGGTCGATGCGCTGGTGAAGAGACCCGGCAGCGCCTACGACCCGGTGCTGTTCGTTTTCACCAGCGACGTAAAGACCGGACAGAAAGCCGAGATCGACCGGATGAGCGCGCTCCTGGGCACGCTCGCGACCGACCCCCGCGTGGCGCTTAAGGCCGGATTCAGGGACGCCGGACAGGCGGCGAGCCATCTTGCGCTGGTCGCGACGCTCCCCAAACCCACCGGCTTCTTCGATCCCGCCAACGTCGCAGATTTGCCGCTACCCAAGCCACAGAAGAAGGCTGATGGGGCCAAGCCTGCCGCCGCCAGCGGCCAGAGCAACGAAGGCACCGAGTGGAGCGACCGTTCTCCCTTGCTCTCTTTCGCGCAGACCGACATGGCGTTTAAGGGCGATGTGCTGGTGACCGGTAATTACCACGGCTTCAACATCTACCGGCTTACCGATGCGAAGGCGCCAACGCTGCTCAGCTCGGTGGTCTGCCCTGGCGGACAGGGCGATGTCTCCATCGTCGGCAATCTCCTGATCATGTCGGTTGAACAGACACGCGGGCGCGCGGACTGCGGGCGTCAGGGCGTGAACGAGGATGTGAGCACGGACCGTTTCCGCGGTCTGCGTATCTTCGACATTTCGGACCTCACCAGCCCTCGTCAGGTCGGCCAGGTGCAAACCTGCCGCGGATCGCACACCCATTCCGTGGTGTTCGAGGACAAGGACCGTATCGTCGTCTACAACTCCGGCACCGCCGGGGTCCGCAAGGGAGAGGAGCTCCTCGGCTGCGTCGGCAATGTGCCGGGCGACAACCGCACCGCCCTGTTCCGCATCGATGTGGTCGAAATCCCCAAGGCCGATCCACAGAAGTCGCGCATCGTCTCCAGCCCCGCCGTCTTCGCGGACGAAGCCACCGGGCGCCTCGCGGGATTGTGGATGGGCGGCCATCACGGTGAAGGCACGCAGGAGACGAGCGAAACCGACCAATGCCACGACATCACCGTGTTCCCCACTCGCAACCTGGCCGCGGGCGCCTGCTCGGGCAACGGGATCATCTTCGACATTTCAGATCCGCTGAAGCCGAAGCGGCTCGACGTGGTGAGCGACAAGGGCTTTGCCTATTGGCATTCGGCCACCTTCAACAACGACGGCACCAAGGTGATCTTCACCGACGAATGGGGCGGGGGTTCGCGCCCGCGCTGCCGGTCCTACGATCCACGCAACTGGGGCGCCGATGCGATCTACGACATCGTCTCTAACAAGCTGATCCATCGCGGCGCCTACAAACTGCCCGCTCCGCAGACCGAGAATGAGAATTGCGTGGCGCACAACGGCTCGATCGTGCCGGTGCCGGGCCGCGATATCTTTGTGCAGGCTTGGTATCAGGGCGGCCTGTCGGTGATCGATTTCACCGACAGCACGAAGCCCACCGAGATCGCCTTTTTCGACCGCGGTCCGATCAGCGACAAGGCCGCCGTCCTCGGCGGCTACTGGTCCACCTACTGGTACAACGGCCGGATCTACGGCACCGAAATCGCCCGTGGTCTGGACGTGCTGGAACTCGCGCCCAGCCCATATCTGACTGCGAACGAAATTGCGGCGGCGAAGCTGGCGAATCAGGGCCGCACCTTCAATCCGCAGCAGCAATATCCGGTCAGCTGGCCCGATGCGCCCGCGGTGGCGCGCGCCTATATCGACCAGCTTCAGCGAGAGGGCGGCTTCACCGCCGCCAACGTCGCGACACTTTCGGCGATGCTGGACAAGGCTCAGGCGAGACTCGACGCCGGACAGAAGGACGCGAGTGTTGCCGCTGAATTGCGAACCCATGTCGGGCATCTGGCCGGTGCTGCTTCAGGCACCCGCAAGGCAATGCTGGCGAAGGTGATGGAAGCGCTCGCCGCCAAGCTCAGCTGATCACCGCAACCGGGTGCTAGCCTCCCGTCCATGGACACGCTCTTCGACGTCGCCGCGCGGGACAGCATCCTCGCCCGCATCGAGTCGCTCCGTCCCGACTCGCCTCGCGGCTGGGGGAAGATGGACGTCGCGCAGGCGATGTCGCACTGCGCGCTCGCGCTCGAGGCGGCGACGGGCGACGCCGTCCTCCACTCCAACTTCATGGCGAAGCTCATCGGCCCCTTGTTCAAGGGATGGATCGCCGGCCCGAAGCCCTTCTCGAAGAACTCGCCGACGCACCCGCAGCTCGTGCTGAACGCGACATCCTGCGACTTCGACCGGGAGCGGACGCGGCTCCTGGCGGTCGTTCGCAAGTTCCACGACGCAGGCCCCGCCTCCGCGGCGAAGTACCGGCACGCCTTCGTCCAGAAACTCACCGGAGACGAGTGGGGCCGCGTGCAGCACAAGCACCTCGATCACCACCTGCGGCAATTCGGCTCCTAGCGCGTCCCTGGTTCCGGCGAAGCAAAGCGCCGAGTAGCCGAGGTACGTGCCGATCTCCAGGACGACCTTCGGCCGGATCATCTTCGACAGCATCGAGAGGACGCGACCCTGGAAGAAGCCGGAGAGCATCGAGTGGTTCGAGTTGTTCGCGCGCCACGCCCGGGCCAGGCTCAGCAGGACGTCCCCCTCGGGGGAGGCGAACTCTTCGGCGTACTTGATCCACGAGCCTTCCCTGGCCGGAGATTCTATCGGCGGGAAGGCGTCCCCGACCGTGGCGCCGGCTTGCCTGTTCGCGCATGCCGCCCGCAACGCCTTCACGTGGCATGCTGATTGCTTTCCGAGCGGGCTGAGCACTGAAAACGGCACTATTCATAACTTCCGCCTCTCCCGAAGGGACATATGTCACAGGAAGATTCACAAGTCGGCGTCCAAGCAAGACAAAGGGCGCCCGAAACCGGACGCAGCTTCATGCGCGCTATCGGGGCGCTCGTGCTGCTCTCCATCCTGTCCTCATGCGGCGGCGGCGGCGGCGGTAGCGACAGCGGGAGCACGGCCTCCGCAGCCTGGAAAGCCGGAACCTTCGCGCCGTCAAGTACGTTCGCCGCGCAGTGCGCGAGCCCCCGCAGCGGCACCGACCCAGCCACCGGCAAGGCCTACCTCGACGTGAAGGGCTCCGCGAATTCCGAGAACAACTGGCTGCGCGCGTGGACGCAGGAGTTGTACCTCTGGTACCGCGAGGCTCCCGATCTCGACCCGGCCGCCTATGCCACCGCCGACTATTTCAACCTGCTCAAGACCACCGCCACCACACCGTCGGGCAACCCCAAGGACAAATTCCACTTCACCTATGCGACGCCGCAGTGGGTGGCGTTGTCGCAGTCGGGCGTGGAGGCAGGGTACGGGGCGCAGTGGGTCCTGATCTCGTCGCGGCCGCCCCGTCAAGTGATCGTGGCTTACACCGACCCGAACTCGCCGGCCACCACCGCTCCCACCAACCTCCGGCGCGGCGCGTCGGTGCTGACCGTCGATGGAGCGGATGTGGTGAACGCCAACGACAGCAACAGTGTCGCCATCCTCAATGCCGGCCTGTTCCCGCCCGCCGCCGGGACCAGCCACACTTTCTCGATCCTCGACCCGGGCTCGTCCACTCCGCGCACCGTGACCATGGTCGCGGTCAACGTGACCTCGACCCCCGTCCAGAACGTCGAGACCCTCAAGGCGGGTGGGGGCACTGTGGGCTACATGCTGTTCAACGACCACATCGCCACGTCGGAGTCCCAACTCGTGGCTGCGTTCTCTCAGCTCGCGGCCGCCGGCGTCAGCGATCTGGTGCTCGACATTCGTTACAACGGAGGCGGCTATCTGGACATCGCGAGCGAAGTGGCCTACATGATCGCGGGACCCGGTCCCACCACCTCGAAGGGATTCGAGAAGACGATCTTCAACGACAAGTACCCGTCCAAGAACCCGGTCACCGGACAGGCCCTCACCGCGGTGCCTTTCCACAACACGTCGCAGGGTTTTTCGGGCCCGAAGAACCAGGCCCTCCCGACCCTCAACCTGCCGCGTGTCACCGTTCTCACGAGCGACGGCACCTGCTCGGCGAGCGAGTCGATCATGAACGGCCTTCGGGGGGTGGGGGTTCAGGTGATCCAGGTCGGCACCACCACCTGCGGCAAACCCTACGGCTTCTACCCCCAGGACAACTGCGGCACCACCTATTTCTCGATCGAGTTCCAGGGGGTCAACGCGGCTGGTTTCAGCGACTACCCGGATGGATTCTCACCCGCGAACACCCTGACCAAGCCGGGGGTCAAGATCCCGGGCTGCTCGGTGGCGGACGACTTCTCCCACGATCTCGGCGACCCGGCCGAGGGTCGCCTGTCCGCCGCCCTCGGTTACATTGCCAATCAGAGCTGCCCGGCGGCCCCAGCCATCGCCGAGAGCGAGGCGGCGTCCACTTCGGCGACCGATGGATTCACCGCGAAGTCGCCGTGGCGCCAGAATCGGATCCTGCGTCCATGATCCCGCGCGTCCGGGTTGCCCTGGTGGGCGTGGCCGCGCTCTTCGCCGGCCAGACGTGGTCGGTGTCTTCGGATATGCCCGCTCTGATCACGAAACCGACCGCGGAATCGCGGGCCGAGGTCGCTCGTGCGGTGAGCAAGGCCCTGAACGGCGCCGTGGTCCCTCTGGCCGAGGACGCGCTGGTCCGCGAAGGCACGCTGGTGGTGGAGCGCGCGCGTCCGCGCGCCATCGGAGGCGCTCCCGCGCCCGGGCGCGAGACGCGGAAACCCGAGCACTTCCGGCTGACGAAGGACGGCACGCGGTGCGTGCTGGTCCACGAGGAAACCGGACAGGCATTCACCCTGCTCTCGACAACCTGCTGGGCGCGGTGATTCCGCTCAGCTTGAGGGGCTCAGAGCAGGCGAGATCAGTTCATCTGGGTAGGAGGGCATCCGGCCCTCGACTTCAGCAACACGTGCACGACTGGACCGTATCCGCGCCACACGACTGCCTCAGCGAATTCGGCGATGCAATCCGCTTTTGTGAAGCGGCCGGTCTCCTGACCCGAGCAGACCGCTCGCGCCTCCGACGCCGGACGGCACATATTGAACTGACGCGGGAACGGTCCATTTCGGAGGTTTTCGAAGGCGGTACTTGGACCCAGAAACGGAGCGGGGCCGGGCGCTGATGTGGGTCGCAGGCGCAGGGACGTGACGCGCGAGTCGCAGGAGTCCGTCCGCGGCATTTGCGCCCAACCGAGCCGAGCAAGGAGGCACACCATTCCGAAGTCCCGTAGACACAGTGCCGACGCGGGAGGCGTGGCCCGAGGCCAGGCTGCGCGCTACCCGGCGCCGCGAGCCCACCGCAGCGTCCGGCCGCGCGGGCTACCACTACCAAGGCCGCGAGATGGCTTCGTGCCCCGAGGGCAGGCT
>JANLSZ010000102.1:0-18867 GCA_031362685.1 Vicinamibacteria bacterium
TACGTCAACGACGTGCCCCACGCGGGTCACGCCTACTGCACGATCGCGTCCGACGCTCTCGCTCGTTCGCGCCGCCTCCATGGCGACGACGTCTTCTTCCTGACCGGCACCGACGAGCACGGTCAGAACATCGAGCGCATCGCCCGGGAGAAGGGGGTCAAAGAGCAGGACTACTGCGACGAGATCTCCGGCGTCTTCCGCGAATTGTGGGGAGCGCTCGACATCCAGTACGACCGCTACATTCGGACCACCGACAAGATACACAAGCGCGGTGTTCTGAAACTTTGGGAACGGCTCCGCGCCGCCAGAACCCCGGACGGCCAGGACGCGGTCTATCGCGGCAAGTACGCGGGCTGGTATTGCCCGCGTTGCGAGGCCTTCAAGACCGACGACGAGATGAAGCAGCCGGGGAACATCTGCCCCGACCATGAACGGCCGTGCGAATGGACGGAAGAGGAGAACTTCTTCTTCCGCCTCTCGGCCTATCAAACCGTCCTCGACGACCTGATCCGCTCCGATCGGATGAAGATCGCGCCGGAGAGTCGGAAAAACGAAGTCCTCGCGGTGGTGAAGCAGGGCCTTCAGGATTTTTCGATCTCGCGCGCCCGGGTCAAGTGGGGTATCCCCATTCCCGACGATCCATCCCATGTCTTCTATGTCTGGGTGGACGCACTCTCGAACTACATTACCGCCCTGGGTTATGCCGATGACGCGCCGGAGTTCAAGACGTTCTGGGGCAACGACGCCGAGCGGATGCACATCATCGGCAAGGAGATCATTCGTTTCCATTGTCTGTATTGGCCGGGACTGCTCATCGCCGCGGGTGTCCCGCCGCCTTCGCGCATCTTCGCGCACGGCTGGATGACCAAGGACGGAAAGAAGCTATCGAAGAGCACCGGCAACATCATCGACCCCAAGGTTCTCGCCGATCAGTACGGAGTCGACGCGGTGAGGTATTACTTCCTGCGCGAGACCTCGTTCGGTCAGGACTGGGACTTCAGTGAAGCGGGTCTCGCTCAGCGGTACAACTCCGATCTCGCGAACGACTTCGGAAACCTGGTGTCCCGTTCCCTCACCATGATCGCGAAGTACTGCGACGGGAAGATTCCGCCCCGGGTCGATGAATCAGCGCCCGGGCTTGGCGTCGACACCGCCCTCAATGCCGAGTCGATTTTCGAGGCCTACGAGGCGCTCAATTTCTCTCTCGCTCTCACTCAGATCTGGGGCTACGTGGGCGATGCCAACCAGTGGATCGTCAAGACCGCGCCCTGGAACCTCGCCAAAGACCCCGCACGCGCCGCGGAGTTGAACGCGTTCCTCTACCGCCTGGCCGAGCGGGTTCGGGTTCTGGCCCTTCTTGCTTCGCCCGTTATCCCGTCGTCGGCCGAAAAAGTCCTGGACATGCTGGGCATTCCCAAAGGTTCGGGCGCGCGTTCCAGGGTCGACTACGGCCTGCTGAGCGAAGGCCAGCCTCTCGGCAACATCCAACCCCTCTTCCCGCGCATCGAACTCAAGAAGGCGGCGCCCGCCGCCGAGGAGAAGCCCCACACCGTGAACGACGAGACAAAGTCCGAGGCGTCAAGCCCCGCCCCATCCGCCGGTACCGTCATTGCGAGGCCCCCGTCCGTTGGAGACGGGCCGAAGCAACCCCCTCCCCCCACTACCAACCCTGACGCCGGGTCTGCGCCCCCTCCCCCGAATACCACCCCACCCGCGTCGGTTGCCGTCGGGCCTGGCCCCGATGCCCCCGCCGGGCCCGAACTCGTCGGCATCGAGGCCTTCGGCGCGCTGGATCTTCGGACTGCGAAAGTCACGGCCGCCGAAAAGATCAAGGGTTCGAAGAAGCTGCTCAAGCTCCAGCTCGACGTGGGCGGAGTTCCGCGCCAGATCGTTGCGGGAATCGCCGAGGCCTACGAGCCTGAACAGCTCGTGGGTCGCACCATCATCGTCATCGCCAACCTGAAGCCGGCCAAACTCATGGGCGTCGAGTCGCACGGGATGCTTCTCGCCGCCACCGTCGACGGCAAGGCCGTCCTCGCCGGCTTCGAGAAGGATGTGCCGAGCGGTACGCGGGTCAAGTAGGGCGCGGGCCTGGTAGTGGTTGGACGGGGTTGCTTCGGCCCATCGCCAACGGAGTTGGGCCTCGCAATGACGATACCGTCAGCTGCGACCGGGTGGGGTCCTTTGCTCGCCGAAGTACTTCTCACTGCGGTAGCGGAGCCACACTCTCAACTCCTGTGGCACCTTTTCCCGATCGGCGGCGCTGAGGCTTTCGTACAAGACCAGGGCCTTCTCGCGTTCACCTCGGCAGGCGCGATTGTTATGCGCGTCCCAGTAGCTTCGGGCCACGCGGATGCGGCGGCAGGTTTCCTTGATCAGCAGCGCCCCGGTCAAGGGTCGGTCGGTTTGTTTCTTCTTCGCCGGCACGTGGGACACCTCGTTTGCGTAGACTAAATCAGCATCAAGGAGATCCCGTGAACATCCAGGACCTGCGCACCCTTCTCGACTATCACTACTGGGCCCGCGACCGCATGCTCGCCGCCCTGTCCCCGCTTACTTCGGAGCAGTTCTCGAAAGAGATGGGCTCGAGCTTCACCTCCATTCAGGACACTCTCGGGCACGTGTATTCTGCCGAGTGGGCCTGGCACCAGCGCTGGAATGGCGTCTCCCCTACTTCGCAACTCCCTCGCCAGACGTTCCCGGACGTGGAGACGGTCCGGAAGCTCTGGCAGAAGACGGAGTCCGATGTCCGCGGTTTCCTCGAAGCTTTGGGCAAGGCGGGAATCGAGCGGACGTTCGAGTACAAGACCCTCGCCGGCGACCCCGGCTCCTCGGTGTTCTGGCACATGCTCCAGCACGTGGTCAATCACGGCAGTTACCACCGAGGGCAGGTCACCACCATGCTCCGCCAACTCGGTGTTCCCGCACCGGAGAGCACCGACCTGATCCGCTTCTACCGCACGCGCGCGTAGAGACCCTCAGGAGGCTTTGAGCTCGGTCTCCAGGCGTTCGAGAAAATAGCCGACATCGGTCACCAGACCGATAGCCTGCATGGTGCCGCGGTTACTGAGCTTCACCGGGACCGATTCGGTCATGTCGACGCAGACCGTGCGGACGGCCACGGGCAGCAGGTTCCCTACCGCAATCGCATGCAGGGCCGAGGCCAGCATCAGACAAACCCCCGCCCCTTCGAGTGCCTTGGCGTAGGCCGCCTGCGCGTCTCGCACGTCGGTGATCACATCCTTGAGCGGTCCGTCGTCGCGGATCGACCCGGCGAGAACGAACGGGATCCCGCGATTGACAATTTCGAACATCACCCCCGACTTCACCACACCCGTCTCGATGGCCTGCCGGATGCCGCCCGTCCGGTTCACCGCATTGATGGCGAAGAGATGGTTGCGGCTTCCCCCCTCGACCGCGCGTCCGCTCATCTGGCACACCCCGAGGCTGGTGCCCACGATGGCCTTCTCGAGATCATGGGTGGCGAACGCGTTGCCGGAAAGAAGGACATCCACCCAGCCGTCGCGGACCAGGCGGCCCAGGGCGTTGTCTCCACCCGAGTGGACCACCGCGGGGCCGGCAACCACCACGATCTTCTCGCCCGCAGTACGCGTCCGCCTCATCTCCCGAGCGGTGGTGGAGATGGCGATGCCTTTGTTGATCTCGGCCGAGATGTCGTTCGACATGAAACCGAACACCGAGTAGTCGCGACTTCGCTCGGGCGGCTTCACCCTGATGCCGAGCCCGCGCAAAGCCACCATCTCGCCTTTGAGCACCAGGCGTTGCTTCACGCAGGTGGGCGCTCCGTCGCGGAGGACGAGGGCGCAATCCATCTTCTGACCGGCCACCGCCACCCATCGTCCTTCGATGCGAACCAGGGTGTCGAAGTTGGTGGTGGCATAGAAGTCGTCGGGGAGGATGCCCTCCGCCTCCGCCGCCGCCCACTGCGCGTCCCCGGCGGGAGTGGCCGCGCCGAAGTAGGCCAGATGCTGGAGAACCCGGTCGAGTCCCGCCGCGTCTTTGGCCTTGACGTCGAGAACCGCACGGGTCGGCTCGTCGTTGGTGCGACCGACCCTGAACTCGAGGATCTCGAAGGCTCCGCCCTCCTCGACAATGGCGTTGAAGGCGCGGCGCAGGACATCCGAATCGATCAGATGTCCTTCCATGACGACGGTTTCGTGGACCATTGGTCCCATCATCCCCCAAAGCCCCGGCCGGGCGCTACATCCTGGGAAGGGTCAGGCCCTGCTGGGACTGATATTTTCCCTTGCGATCCGCGTAGCTCGTCTCGCACTCTTCATCGCCCCCGAAGAAGAGAACCTGGGCGATCCCCTCACCGGCGTAGATCTTGGCCGGCAGGGGAGTGGTGTTCGAAACCTCGAGGGTGACGATGCCCTCCCACTCGGGCTCGAAGGGGGTCACGTTCACGATGATCCCGCACCGCGCGTAGGTGGACTTCCCCACGCACACCGTGATCACGCTCCGCGGGATCCGGAAGTACTCGACAGTGCGGGCAAGGGCGAAGGAATTGGGGGGAATGATGCAGACGTCGGCCTTCACGTCCATGAACGAACGCGGGTCGAAGTTCTTCGGGTCCACGATGGCGGAATGGATGTTGGTGAAGATCTTGAATTCGTCGGCGATGCGGATGTCGTAGCCGTACGAAGAGAGGCCATAGGAGATGAGGCCCTCCGCCACCTGTTTCTCGCAGAAGGGCTCGATCATCCGATGCTCCTGAGCCATGCGACGGATCCACTTGTCGGATTTGACGGACATGAATTCTCCTCGGAACTTCGTTCAGCGGCCGGATAGTTTCTTACGAGCGGACGCCTCGGGCGGTTTCGGGGTCGAACCGGTCCGGAGTTCTTCGAGAGCATCGCGCGCCGCCGTATTCCTGGGCTCGAGATCCAGGGCCTTCCGATATTCCATCATGGCCAGTGCCTGCGACCCTCGTTCCCGATAGATCCCGCCCAGGACCACATGCGCCTCCGCATTCCCCGCGTCTTCGACGATGGCCGCCTTCAACTCCTCCTCGGCGAGCTTCGCCCCATTCTCGACCGCGAGCAGGACGCGCGCCTTGCGCACCCGCGCCGCCCGGCGCGCGCGCCCTTCCAGGCGGGGGATGGCCGCGTGGAGAATCGCCAACGCCTCATGGAAATGGCCCGCATCAAACGCCTGGGCGGAGGCCTCGATGGCCTGGGACGGATCGGCGATGGGAGCCAGGGACGCCGGCTCTTTCGCCGGTACCTGAACCACCACCACCGGGGCATTGCGGTCCGCGGGCTTCGGTGAGGGGGCCACGCGGGACATCGGTGAGAGGGCGGGTTTGGCCGGAGTCGAGGGCCCGGGCGTCGGCGGCGGAAGGCTGGCCGCCGTCCGCGCAGCGTGTCTCGTCAATAGCGCCGGTCGGGGCGTGCCCCGGCGGCGCTCGATTCCCATGAACGCCTCGGCAAGCTGATTCGACATGCGCTGGAGAATTGGTTTCAGTTCAGAATCGCCGCTGGCAGACGGGTCGCAGGCCCGGAGCAGCCTCAAGTAGGCGGACCGAACCTGGTCGGCTGAAGCATCGGACGTGACTCCCAAAATCTCGAAAGGGTCGGCGGATTCGATGCGTCCGGCCAGTCGCGCCACCTCGAAGCGACCGATTTCTTCCGTTTTCGAACTGGCCAGGGGCGCGTCCACATACTCGATGGCCCCCACCGACAAGAGCCCGGCCAGACTGGCCTTCACTTCCTCGGCGCTGACCGGAGAGAGCTGGAGCAGCTGCTCGGCGGTCAGGTTTCCGTCGACCCGGGAGAGAAGGAAGGCGTCGGCGGGAGTGAGGCGAAAGTCGAGGCGCAGGAGGCGCTCGTCGGACGTCTTTCTCAGGGTCTGGGTCAGGTCGCCGAGGAAGTCATCGAGGACCGGGTCGCTGGCCAGGGTCCAGGTGGCATCGAGCAGAATCTCACGCGGGTCGAGGCGCATCGGCGCCGCCCCCGAAGGCGCCGCACTCTTCTCACGCGGAGCATCGGTGAAGGTGTAGACGCCTCCCCTCCAGACCAGAGTTCGAGCCAGGACTTCGCGGAGCTGAAAGGCCAGGCCCTGGGCCAGATGTTCGCTGTCGAGAAGCCCGTGCCGGAGCAGCGTCTCGCCCAGACGTTCGTTGGCCAGGGCGGCGATCTCCAGACACGCATCACGATCCCTCTTGCCGAGGAACCCGATCTGAACCAGCAGATCCCCAAGATGGGCCCCCGGAAGCGTCGTCACTACCTGGGTGAGGTAGCCGTCGCTGAACTCGAAGTCGGATCTCTCGACTCCGAAGGCAAGGTGAAGGACACCCGACCGCTGGGCGAGGAAGATCCGGCGGAGAATCTCCGGTAGAACGCCAACCGCAAGAAGCCCGCGAAGTTCCTCCACCTGCGGTCCCTAGAGTTCGATCCCCGGGACGAAATAGGAGATCTCGAAAGCCGCGGTCTCGGGCGCATCCGATCCGTGGATTGCATTCGCCTCGATGGAGGCCGCGAAGTCCTTGCGAATGGTGCCCGCAGCGGCGTTTTTGGGATTGGTGGCGCCCATGAGGTCGCGCAGACCGAGAATCGCATTCTCGCGTTCCAGCACCATGGTCACGCAGGGCCCCGAGGACATGAAGGACACCAGCTCACCGAAAAAAGGACGCGCCTCGTGCACGTGATAGAAGCCCTGGGCCTCCCGCTCGGTCAGGCTTCGCATGCGGAGCCCCACGATGCGAAAGCCCGCCTTCTCGATTCGGGAGAGAATCGCGCCCGCGTTGCCCGCCTTCACGGCGTCGGGCTTGATGATCGAAAACGTCTTCTCCATGTCCTGCCTTTCAATAACTCATTCGGAGCGACCGGGGTTTGCGACCGGCGCCTATCTTTTTCCCAGAACCTTCGCCACCATCTTGCCCATGTCGGCGGGCGACTTGACCACATGGATGCCGGCCGCGCGCATGGCTTTCATCTTTTCATCGGCGGTACCCTTGCCTCCCGAAATGATGGCTCCGGCATGGCCCATTCGGCGACCTTCGGGCGCGGTCTGTCCCGCGATGAAGCCGATCACCGGCTTCTTCACATGCGCCTTCACGTAGGCCGCGGCGTCCTCTTCCGCCGACCCGCCGATTTCTCCGATCATGATGATCGCCCGGGTCTGCTTGTCTTTGTTGAAGAGTTCGAGGGCCATCCTGTGGTTGGTTCCGATGATGGGATCGCCGCCGATGCCGATACACGTGGACTGGCCGATACCGAGAGCGGTCAACTGGCCGACCGCCTCGTAGGTCAGGGTTCCGCTCCGGCTGACCACCCCCACCGAGCCGCCCATATGGATGTGCCCGGGCATGATGCCGATCTTGCACTTCTCCCCCGGCGAAATGATGCCAGGGCAGTTCGGGCCGATGAGCCGGGTCCGGCGTCCCTTGAGGAAGGTGGACGCGCGCATCATGTCGAGGACGGGGACGCCTTCGGTGATGCAGACGGCCAGATCGAGGTCGGCGTCCGCCGCCTCCATGATCGCGTCCGCCGCTCCCGAGGGAGGAACGAAGATCACGGAACAGTTGGCTCCGGTCTTGCGAACCGCGTCCTGGACGGTGTTGAATATCGGGAACCCCTCGATGGTGGTGCCGCCCTTGCCCGGAGTGATGCCGCCCACGATGTTGGTGCCGTATTCCCGGCACGCCATGGCGTGGAACGTCCCGTGTTTTCCCATGCCCTGAACGATGACGCGGGTATTCCGGCCTACCAGAACGCTCACTTGCGGCCTCCCTTCAAAGGCGCCTTGGCTTTCGAAGCGGGCTTGACCCTGGAGGCTGCACCCGAAACGGAGGCGACCACCTTCCTGGCCGCCACCATCATGTTGTCCGCGGTCTGGAAGGCGAAGCCGGAGGCCAGGAGCATCTCTTTGCCCAGTTCCTCCTTGTTGCCCTTCATCCGAATCACCACTGGCACCTTGACCCCAAGATCCCGGACCGCCGCGATCACGCCCTCGGCCAGAACGTCGCAGCGCAGAATGCCGCCGAAGATGTTGATGAAGACCGCCTTCACATCCTTGTCCGCCATCAGGATGCGGAAAGCGTTCTTGATCTGGTCGGCGTTGGCCCCCCCGCCCACGTCGAGGAAGTTCGCGGGCGCGCCGCCCGCCAGTTTGATGATTTACATGGTGGCCATGGCGAGGCCGGCGCCATTCACCATGCAGCCGACGTTTCCGCCCGGAAGTTTGATGTAGTTGAGCGAGTGCTTGGAGGCCTCGACCTCGAGCGGTTCCTCTTCATCGAGATCGCGATATCCGCGCAGGTCGGGGTGCCGGTCGAGGGCGTTGTCGTCGAAGTTGATCTTGGCGTCGAGGGCGTAGAGGACGCCGTCCGCGGTAAGCATCCAGGGATTGATTTCAAGAAGCGATGCGTCGGTCTTCTCGAAGGCTTCGTAAAGGGCGCGGATAAATTGAACCGCCTGCCCCACCACCGCGTTCGGCAGGCCGAGGCCGAAGGCGATCTGCCGGGCTTGGAAGGCCTGGAAACCAGCCGCGGGATCCACGTACTGTTTGAGGATGGCCTTGGGATTGGTGGCGGCGGTCTCTTCGATGTCGACTCCGCCTTCGGATGACGCCATCACCACCGGCCGCTGGGAATCGCGGTCCATGACGATGGCGAGATACATCTCGCGGGCTCCTTCGAGGTTCATCCCCTGCTCGATCAGAACGCGTTTCACCACGCGACCCTCGGGACCCGTCTGGTGAGTGACCAGGGTCATCCCCAGCATCTTCTCGGCAAGGGTCATCACCTCATCGCGGGTACGGGCCAGCTTGACCCCGCCTCCCTTCCCACGACCCCCTGCATGGATCTGGGCTTTCACCACGCACGGAAAGCCAAGCCGGCTGGCCACCGCCACCGCTTCCTCGGGGGTGAAGGCCGGCTCGCCTTCCGGCACCTTGACCCCGAACCTTCGGAGGACGGCCTTGCCCTGGTATTCGTGGATCTTCACGGGGTCTTGACCTCAGTCCTGGATTACTTGATGCTCAGGAGTTCCACTTCGAAAACGAGGGTGGCGCCCGGAGGAATGGGGCCCTGCCCCTGATCGCCGTAGGCGGCATCGGACGGGCAGGTGAGCCGAGCCTTCTCTCCGACCTTCATTTTGGCCACACCCTGGGTCCAGCACGGAATTACCCCATTGAGCGGGAACTCAACCGGCTGACCGCGCTGAATCGAGCTGTCGAAGACGGTGCCGTCGGTGAGCTTGCCTTCATAGTGGACCTTCACCGTGCTGGTCGGCTTCGGCGACCCGCCGGTCCCCGGCTTGAGCGTCTGAACCACCGCTCCCGATTCGAGCCTCACGGCGCCTGGCTCGGCGGCGGCCTTGGTCACGAAGGCGGCGTCCGCCGTCTTGCGGGCCTGAGCGACACCCACGTTGGCAACCCGGGCCTGGGCCACCTTGGCCTGCAGGAACGGCTCGATGCGGGGCTGGTAGGTGGCAATCTCAATCTCAGATTTATTCCCGAGACTGGATGCCGTCATGCCCTTTTGGAGCGCGGCGAACTCCTCGGGAGTGAGCTTGAACTGGGCGAACTGTTGGCCGGCGATGAAGCCCATCGCGTAGAGGGTCTTGTGATCGTCCGTCATCCCCGCGGGAGTAGGCGATGCGGAGGCGGCGGGAGTGGTGGCCGGTTTGTCGCAGGCGGCCATGGTGAGTGCGCAAGCGACGAGCGACAACCTGCGAAGGAGTGCTGAGTTCAAGAAGGGATCCTCAAGATTGGGGGAAGTCAGGCGCGCCGGTGGTGCGGCCAGGGGCGCCCGAACGGTTAAGCCGCGAAGCATACCGCGGGACTACACTTTCTCGATCTTCACCTTCGATACCCGGTTCCGCTCGACATCGACGACGGTGAGCTTGTAGCCCTCGATATCGACGGCTTCACCGCCCTTGGGGACCGACCCCAGCCGTTCGAGGATGAATCCCCCGATGGTCTCCGCGTCGATGTCCACCGGAAGCGGGATCTTGTGGGCCTCCCGGAGCAGGCTGTTGGAAACCGTCCCCTCCACCACCAGCGCTCCGCCCTTGACCCGCTCTATAGACTTCTCCTCGCCCTCGTCGTACTCGTCGCGAATCTCCCCCACGATCTCTTCGACCAGGTCCTCGAGGGTGGCGATGCCCACCACGCTGCCGTGCTCGTTGATGACCAGCGCGAGATGAGACCGCTTCTTCTGGAGTTCGCGCAGGAGGTCCCCGACATTCTTGCTGTCCGGGACCACGTGCACCGGATGGAGACGGGCGCGGAGATCCACCGGCTCGTCCCGTTCGAGCGAAGCGAGGACGTCTTTCACGTACAGGACTCCCAGGGGGTTGTCGAAGGTGCCTTCGAAGATCGGGACCCGGGAGAACCCCGCCTCTACGATCCGCTTCACCGCGGCGCGCGGCGCGGTGCCGACTTCGAGTGCGAAGGCTTTGGTCCTCGGGATCATGACGCTTCTGACCGGCATGTCGCGGAACTTGAAGACGCCCTCAAGCAGGCTGGCGTCGCTCTGGGACAGCACTCCCTGGATACGGCCCTCGGCCACGAGGTGCTCAATCTCCTCGGCCGACACCAGACCTTCGCGCATCGGCCCCTTCAGTCCAAACAGACGCAGAACCAGCCGGGTGGATTCGGTGATGATCCGCAGGGGGCCGCGGCTCAGTCGCGCGATGACGGATACGGGAATGGCTACCGCCGAGGCGATGGGAACCGCGAACCGGATGGCCAGCGCCTTGGGCACGAGTTCTCCGATGACCATCTCCACGTAGACGATCACCGCGGAGACCAGAATGCTGGCGGTAATGGCCGCGGGCGCCCATCCGGGTAAGCCGAGCTGGTCGAGCTTGGGTTCGATGTAGCGGCTGGCCAGCCACCCGCCGCAGACTCCGGCCAGGGTGCCGCACACCGTCACCCCGATCTGAACCGCGGCCATGAAGCGCTCGGGCTCTTCACGAAGCTCCTCGGCCATCCGCGCTCCCCGGCTTCCCCCGTCGGCGCGCTTTCGGAGCGCCGCCTTGCGGGCGGAGATGAGCGCAATTTCACTGCCCGAGAAAAAACCGTTTCCGAGCAGGAGGAGGAAGATCGCCCCAAGAATCAGGGCAGCGTCAGACATTGGACTGCGGAGTTTAGTTGTTTTTGAGATGGGGGGCCGCAGGTCGCTTGCGGACCGCCGTGCTCAGCCCCCAACCCCAGCGCAGGGGCGGGAGTAAACTCTTCCTCTGCCGTGCCTTAGCAGGATCGTTCCGGTCCTGGCCGCCCGGTCGAGACTTCCTACGCGTCGATGGCCATTCCGTAGACCGACTCGGCGGCCTGCATCATGGCCTCGCCCAGAGTGGGGTGCGGGTGGATAGTCTTCGAGATTTCTTCAGTTGTAGTCTCTAGTTGGAGAGCAACGCAGGCCTCGGAAATCAGGTCGGTAGCGTGCGGCCCCACCATGTGGACCCCGAGAACTTGGTCGTATTTCTTGTCGGAGACCACCTTTATGAAGCCGCCGTCATGTCCAAGAATGCGGGGCTTCGCAAGATTGCCAAACGGGAACTTGCCGACCACCACGTCATAGCCCCGCTTCCTCGCCTCGGCCTCGGTGAGCCCGACACTCGCCACCTCAGGCTGGCAGTACGTGGCCCCGGGGACGCGGTCGTAGTCGATGGGGTCGAAGTGCTTCCCCGCGACCTTCTCCGCGACCCTTATACCCTCGGCGGAAGCCAGATGAGCGAGCTGAGGATGAGGCTTGCCGTCGACGGTGATCAGGTCTCCGATGGCGTGAATGCCCGGCTCATCGGTTTCGTAGCGGTTGTTCACGCGCACGAAGCCGCGCTCCATCCGCACCCGGGTGGCTTCAAGGCCGAGGCCGTCCGAAACCGGCCCCCGACCGATGGCCACGAGGAGCAGCTCGGCGATGAGCGTCTTCTTCTCGCCCGAGGCCAGGGTCACTTCGACCTGCACGCCGTTCTGAATGACCGTAGCCGAATCGGTTCGGGCCCCGGTGAGGAAGGTCATGTGCTTCGAAAGGTGCTTCTCGGCCTCTTTCGAAATCTCTTCGTCTTCGATGGGCAGAATCCTCGGCAGCATCTCGATGACCGTAACCGCGGTCCCGAATCGTCCGAAGATCGAGGCGAACTCGACACCCACCGCTCCCGCTCCGATGACGATGAGGCTCTTGGGCATCTCCTTCAATTCGAGAATCTCATCCGAGGTGATGATCCGCTGACCATCGATCGGGATATTGGGAAGGGTCCGAGGTTTGCTGCCGGTGGCGAGCATGATGTGCTTGGTGGGAATCCGCGAAGCCCCGCCCTCGCCGGTCACGAGGACACTGCTCGGGTTCTCGACTCGCCCCTGGCCCTTGACCAGGGTGATCTTGTTCTTCTTGAAGAGATACCCCTCGATGCCCTTCGACAACCGGTTCACGATCCGGTTCTTGCGGGCCATGAGTGCGGTGAAATCGATGCCCACGTTTTCGGCAAGGATCCCAAAATCCCTGGCGTTCTTGAGATCTTCATAGAGATCGGCGGTGTGAAGCAGGGCCTTGGTGGGGATGCAACCGCGCTGAAGGCAGGTGCCGCCCGGTCCCTTGGGGTCCCGCTCGACCACCGCGACTTTGAGCCCGAGCTGCGCGGCGCGAATCGCTCCGACGTACCCGCCCGGTCCGCTTCCGATAACTGTGAGATCGAACTCGTTCGACAAGATGTCCTCGCTTTTTTCGAAGGGTCTGAGGCCGGCACGCGATGTGCCGTGCGCCCTGCGAAAGGGACGCTATCACGAGGTTGAAATCGACCGGGCTCCAAGAGCTCGCACTTCCCGGCCTGATAAAATTCCAACTCGGATGACAACCTCTCTCGACCGGATTCTGGCCACCCTGAACTCGGCGGAGGTGGGCGCGCTGGACCGAATCACCCAGAAGATGCGACTGGTGGCCACCGATCTGCGCTCCATCGAACAACCCGCGCTGGCCGCCAAAGCTGACGAATCGATCGCCGCCCTCGAGCGCGCGGACGTGACCGAGTTCAAGAGGCTGCGGGCTTTCATCCAGTCGAAGGTCGGGCACCTCCGGTAACCCCAGGATCTGGGGCCGCCTTGCGCGAAGTAGCGGCAGCCTTCAGCCTGGGAGGCCCACCGGACACGACACTCCGGTGCCGCCCAGGCCGCAATACCCGTTCGGGTTTTTCGCCAGATACTGCTGGTGATAGTCCTCGGCGTAGTAGAAGGGCGGCGCGTCGAGGATCTCGGTCGTGACCTCGCCGCGGCCCGCGGCCTTGAGGGCCTGGTCGTATGCGATCCTGGTTGACTCCGCGATATTTCGCTGCGCCTCCGAGAACGCATACACGCCCGATCGGTACTGCGTCCCGACATCGTTCCCCTGCTTCATTCCCTGGGTCGGGTCATGCGACTCGAAGAAGACTTTCAAGAGGGTCGCGTAGGTCACGACCTTCGGATCAAAAACCACCAGGACCACTTCGTTGTGTCCGGTCCGGCCCGAACACACCTCACGGTAAGTCGGGTTCTTCGTGAACCCGGCGGCGTAGCCAACCGCGGTCGTGAAAACCCCTTTGATCTTCCAAAACTGCTTCTCGGCCCCCCAGAAACAGCCGAGGCCAAAGATCGCCTGCTCCAGGCCCGCATCGAAGGGTCCCTTCAGTGGAGTCCCGAGAACGAAGTGAGAGGGAGGAACGGCCATCTCCTCGTTTCGCCCCGGAAGGGCCGCGTCGGGAGCAGGCATCTTGGTCTTCGGAGATGAAAAGAACATGACCTTTGGATGGCGCTGGATGGGAGGGGGTTACTGGAGGGTTCCGCTGAACGACTGAGTCACTTCCACCGGGGCCGGCGACGCGTGGTGGAGGATCATCCGCCAGCCCTCCTCGGTCTGACGGAACACATTCGTGGCCATGGTGACGGCGACCCCCACTTCGTCATCGTGTTTCGCGGTGATGTTCTCGGCGCAGTAGACCAGACCCAACTCGCCCAGCCGCCAGGTGGCCACATCGGTGGGGGTCACACGCATCCAACCGGTGTTCCTGAAGACCTGATCCCACGACTCGATTATCGCGTCGTAGCCGTTGATGGCTTCCCATCCGGGATGAATGCAACGCACTCCTTCTCCTTTGTACCAAAGGGTCTTCATCCGCCCGAGGTCGAAGTTCTCCAGGGACTCATAGAACGAGGTGTTCGCTCCCAGAAGTTCGGTTCTGGCCCCACCGTTCTCGGCCTCGCTTTTCATCACGTCACCGATTGTAGACGGCTTGGGGCTCGGCTGGCGGTTTGGACCTGAAGGCATGGGAGGGGCGAAAATGCGGGCATGGAAGCCAGCTCAATCGGGCAAGCCGAGATCCCGGTCCCCTCAGGCGTCATCCATTCGATCATCGGAGGCGCGCTCATTAACGGAACGGCCGGCGTCCAGAACGCGGTGTCACCCGCAACCGGCGAGACGGTCGGGGCGTTCTCCCTGCTCGATGCCCCTCAGGCCGCGGAAGCAGCCGCGGCTTCGGTAGGCGCGTTCGGCGCATGGAGCGCCACTTCGTTTGCCGAGCGACGCCGGATCCTGAATGGAGTTCGTACGCTTCTCCTGGAGGAGGCAGAGTCGATGGCTCTCCTCATAGCGCGCGAGCAGGGGAAGCCGGTAGCCGAGGCCCATCTCGCGGAGATCCTCCCCGCCCTCGATCATCTCAAACACGTCGCGGACCACGCCGAAGAGACGCTTGGCCCTCAGAAGACGGAACCCGCCCTCTTTCTTATCGGCCATAAACAGGCGCGTGTCGAGTTCAGCCCCATGGGCCCGGTCCTTATCATCACCCCTTGGAACTATCCCTTCTCGATCCCGGTGACGGGAATCGCGGCCGCCCTCATGGCCGGGAATACCGTGGTCCTCAAGCCCGCGCCCGCCACCACCCTTATCGGCCTCGCCATCGGCGACCTCTTTACTCGCGCAGGTCTGCCCCCCGGGGTCTTGAACGTGGTGGCCTGCGACGACATCGTCGCGGCCTCGCTGGTGAAGGACCCGCGTTTCCGCAAGATTCTCTTCACCGGGAGCGTGCCGACGGGCCGCCGGATCATGGCCAGTGCTTCCGCTCAGGGCACGCCCGTCACCCTCGAGTTGGGCGGGAAGGATCCGGCCATCGTGTGCGCGGACGCCGACCTCGAACGCGCCTCGGCGGGCATCGTGTGGGCCGCGTTTCTGAACGCCGGTCAGACGTGTGCTTCGGTGGAGCGGGTGTATGTCGAGGAGGCCATCGCCGATGCCTTCATCGCGAAGGTCATTGAGAAAACGAAGGCCATCAAGGTCGGCAATCCGCTCGATGGAAACACGGACATGGGCCCGCTCACCATGGAGCGTCAACGCGCCATGGTCGAAGCCCACGTCGAGGATGCTCGATCCAAGGGCGCCCGCATTGAAACCGGGGGCGTTCATCCTGAGGGTCCCGGATACTTCTACCCTCCTACCGTCCTGACCAATGTCGATCACACCATGGCCATCATGCGAGATGAGACCTTCGGGCCGGTCCTCCCGATCATGCGAGTGAAGACGATCGACGACGCCATCCGCCTGGCCAACGATTCCCCCTATGGCCTGACCGCCAGCGGATGGACCTCCAGCGAAGCGACGGCGAGCAGACTCGAGCGCGAGCTTCAGGCCGGGGTGGTCACCATCAACGATCATGTCTATACCTTCTCCGAGCCCACCTCGCCCTGGGGCGGAATCAAGGCTTCGGGCATCGGGCGAACTCACGGCGCCCTGGGTCTGCGCGAGATGACCCAAGCCAAATATGTAGCCCGCGACATGTCACGCGGCGGCGAAGTCTGGTGGTACCCCTACGGCCCCGATTTCAAAGCCATGATGACGGGCGCCCTACGCTCGTTCCATCATCCCTTTGTGCTGGCCCGGCTCTTCGCCCTGTCGAAACTCTCACTGTCGAAGCGGTATCTCACCCGGGGAAGAATCCTGCGGGTGATCCCGGACATTTTCAAACTGTTCTAGGACGCGCTCCCCACCCCCCTTGACCGAAGCCCATCTCACTCCCCCGAAACGTCGCACCTGGTTTCACATCACCATGGGGGTGTCGCTCCTCCTCGTGGCCATCGCCCTCGGGGTGGGATGGCAGTTGATCGGGAGCGAACAGGCCGCGCTGCGCGCGTCGCCCACCGCCCGCTACCTTGTCTATTTCTTCGGACTGCTCCTCTTCCTGCTTCTGATCCTCGGCCTGAGCCTGATGTTCACTCTCCTGCTTCGGGAAGTGCGGCTGAACGAGCGCCAGTCGAATTTCGTCAGCGCGGTCACCCACGAACTCAAGACCCCGGTCGCCTCCCTGCGTCTGTATCTCGACACCTTGATGTTGCGGGCCAACACTCTCTCGATCGCCGAGCGCGACGACTTCTACCAGACCATGCGCGCCGACATCGACCGGTTGAACGGGACGATCAACAACGTCCTCAACGCCGGTATGTACACGGACCGAGCGGTGGTGAATCCCCCCACCATCGACCTGGCTCGATTGGTTCAGCACGCTTGCGCCCTGACCCGGACCCGGAATCAACTCGCGGAAGCGGCGGTTTCGTACACCGGACCGACCACCCTGCTCCTCAAGGGCGACTCCACCGCCCTCGAGACTGCGGTTCTCAACCTGCTCGACAACGCGGTCAAGTACTCGGTCGATCAGGTCGTGGTCAAAGTGAACCTCTCCGAGGAGGCGAACGGTTTCGCCCGGCTTTCCGTGCAGGATCGCGGGGTCGGAATGAACCGCGCTCACCTGCGTTTCGTCTTCAATCGCTTCTATCGCATCGGCTCGGAGGTGCGTCGATCGACGACGGGAACGGGTCTCGGCCTTTTCATTGTCAAGTCGGTGGCCAGGGCGCACGGAGGCGCAGTACGGGCGGAGAGCGACGGCGAAGGCCAGGGCACCACCTTCATCCTGCGCCTGCCCCGCGTGGTGAAAGACGAACTCGCAGAACCTCACGAAGAAGTGGCCCATGCCTGACCCCACTTCTCCGGCGCGGATTCTAGTGGTTGAAGATGAGGCCAGCCTGGCCCGTGGCATCGCCTTCAATCTGAAAGTCGAAGGCTACGGCGTCGACTGCATTGCCGACGGGCAGGAAGCCTGCGACCAGCTGTCAATCCCCGGCCCGAAGTCGCGCGACGGCCACGACCTGGTCCTGCTGGACGTCATGCTGCCGCGCGTCGATGGTTTTTCGGTGGCCCGGGCCGCCCGACTCAGTGGAAATCGCACCCCCATTCTGATGCTCACCGCCAAGGGCCTGCCCGAAGACGTGGTCGATGGCCTGGAGGCGGGCGCCGACGACTACCTACAGAAGCCCTTCGATCTGACCGTGCTGCTGGCGCGGGTCAAGAGCCTGCTCCGCCGTCGCGACTGGACGAGAACGCCTTCCTCGTCGGGAGGCCAGACTACGGTTTCGATCGGTGAGAACAAGATCGACTTCGCGAACTTCGAGATCCGACGGGGAGAAACGCTGGTTCGCCTGACCTTGCTGGAGGCCGGTCTCCTGAGACTGCTCTATGAAAGGCGCGGAACCGTGGTGTCGAAGGCCGAGATCCTCGAGAGAGTCTGGAACCTGCATCCCAACACCGAGACCCGGGCGGTGGATAATTTCGTGGTCAGGCTGCGCAAGTACCTGGAGGCCGATCCGTCGAACCCGAAGCTGCTGCTGACCGTCCGGGGCGCCGGCTACCGGCTCGACCGCGCCCCTTCCTGAACTATCCCCCTTAACCTCGACAAAGCTGAACCGCGAGGCGCATGGCGGCAAGCAAACTGCCCTCATCGGCCTTGCCCTGGCCCGCGATGTCGAAGCCGGTGCCATGGTCGACGGAGGTCCGGACAAAGGGCAGACCGATGGTCACATTCACGGCTTCGCCAAAGGCCAGCAGCTTCACCGGAATGAGTCCCTGATCGTGATAGCAGGCGATCACCCCGTCGAAGTCCCCCCGGGCCGCGCGGACGAAGAGGGTGTCGCCGGGGTAAGGACCTTCAATGTCGATGCCCGAGGCCCGCAGAGCGGCCAGGGCGCCGGGGAAAATATCCTGCTCCTCGGTCCCGATGTGGCCATTTTCTCCCGCATGGGGATTGAGGCCGGCGATCGCGATCCTTCGTCTTCCCGCCGGGGCGCCGAACTTCGGCAAGGCCTCGTGAACCAGGGTGGCCACCCGCACAATCTCCGATTCGGTAACGAGCTTCGGCACATCCTTGAGGGCGGCGTGGATGGTTAGAAGGGCGACCCGGAGCTTCCCGCCCACGAACATCATGGCGACATTGGGGGTCTTCGCGACGTGGGCCAGGAGTTCGGTGTGGCCGGGGTAGGCGAAGCCGGCAATGTGCATGGCTTCCTTGTTGAGAGGTGCGGTCACCATTCCCCGGACCGCGCCCTTGAGCGCGTCCTCGGCGGCGCGAACTACCGCCACCGCGGCCTGCCGTCCCGCCTCGGTAGAAACCACGCCCGCCTCCACGACATGGCCTCCGAGGTCGACCATCGAGGCGCCAGAGGCTTCGACGGTTGGAATCCGCAGGGACGCTGCACAACCAGACATCACCGCCTTCGAGCCGTACACCACCCATTCCGCGCCCGGGACTTCGGGGTGCGCCAGGGCCTTGAGCACGATCTCAGGACCGATCCCCGCGGGATCGCCCACGGTAAGGGCCAGACGCGGACGAGCTTCCATCATCAGTGCCTTGACGCCGGGCCGGACCTGGTCGCGATGCTTTCGAGCGCGGGCGCCACCTTGTCAACAAAGAACTCGCGCACCTCGGCGTCGAGCGCCCGCGTGTTCGGGACCGCGACCGGGTCGGTGGCATCGGTGTTGAACGAAACCAGATAACCGGCGCGCGCCGCGGCATCAAGATACAGGTGAGAAATGAAACCGTTCTGGTCGCC
>JANLSZ010000122.1:0-2595 GCA_031362685.1 Vicinamibacteria bacterium
GTTTCAATCTGCTGCCGTATGCGACAGCCCTCGAGAACGTGGCCTTGCCGCTCCTCTTTGCCGGCGTGTCGGACAAGAAGCGGAACGAGCGTGCGAAGGAAATGCTGGAGCGTGTGGGTCTGGGCGATCGCATGGATCACTAGCCGACGGAATTGTCGGGCGGCCAGATGCAGAGGGTGGCCATTGCCCGCGCACTCGCGAACAATCCCGCGATCATCCTGGCCGACGAGCCGACGGGGAACCTCGACTCGGCCTCGGGTCACGCGATCGCCGACCTCTTTGGCGAGCTTCACGCGGCCGGGCAGACCATCGTGATGATCACCCACGACAATGGTCTCGCGAGGATCGCGTCGCGCAGCGTGCACATTCGCGATGGCGAGATCGTTGAGGACAACCGCCTCGCCGCTTGAGTCGAGCGAGCCGTGACCTCAGCACGGAACATCCAGCCGTTCTAGGCTGGTCCGACGGAAGGGGCGAATTGGGCTCTTCTGGTTTTCTCGAATGGTTTTCAGCTCTCACCTCTTCGTCTACTACTTCCTCCCGGCGGTTCTCGCCGTCTACTACTTGCTGCCTGCGCGGGCACGTCACCTCTGGCTTACTCTCGCGAGCTACCTCTTCTACGGGTGGGCCAATCCTGCGTTCATGGGCTTGATGTTGTTGTCGACCGTCATCGACTACGTGGCCGGCCTGAAGATAGGCAGCCGGTCGGAGGGACCGCCCGAGATGCTGCTCTCGGAGCGGGAGACTCGCCGCCGCAAGGCCTGGCTCGCGGCTTCCGTGACGAGCAACCTCTCGCTGCTCTTCTTCTTCAAGTACTTCAATCTCGGGGTCGATACCTGGACGGCCGTGGTGGGCGCTCTCGGCCTTCCCGGTCTGCAGCCCGACTTCGCGCTGCGTGTGGCCCTGCCTCTCGGCATCAGCTTCTACACATTCCAGTCGATGTCCTACGCCATTGATGTCTATCGCGGTCACGCCCAGCCGCTCAAGAGTTTCGTGGACTTCGCCTGTTTCGTCTCGATGTTCCCCCAGCTTGTGGCCGGGCCGATCATCCGTTTCAGCGAAGTCGCGGATCAGCTTCGCTCGCGCACTCACACCTTCGAGAAGTTCGCCCGCGGCGTCGCTTTCTTCAGTCTTGGGCTCGCGAAGAAGGTGCTGCTCGCCAATCCCTGCGGTTTCGTGGCCGATGCCGCCTTCGACGCGGCGTCTCGTGGTCCTCTCGAAGCGTGGATGGGCGCTCTCGCCTACGCCTTCCAGATCTATTTCGACTTCAGCGGATATTCGGACATGGCGATTGGTCTCGGCCTGATGTTCGGTTTCATGTTCCCGAAAAACTTCGATTCTCCTTACCTCGCCGAGTCCATCACCGACTTCTGGCGGCGCTGGCACATCTCGCTCTCCACCTGGTTGCGCGACTACCTTTATCTTCCGCTTGGAGGGAACCGGAAGGGCCCGCGGCGGACGTACATCAATCTCCTCTTGGTGATGCTGCTCGGCGGCTTGTGGCACGGAGCCTCCTGGAACTTCCTGGTGTGGGGCGGCCTGCATGGAGCGTGGTTGGCCCTCGAACGAGCCCTGGGGAAGCAGGGTCTGTATTCGTTCCTGCCAAGGCCCGGCCGCATCCTTCTCACCTTCACCGGAGTGCTGATGACCTGGGTGTTCTTTCGCGCCCCGGACCTGCCCTGTGCCGGGCGTTACCTCGAGGACATGTTCGGCCTTAGCACCAGAGCGCCCGAAGCCGCGTTGCTGGGGGTCGTCATGTTCACGCCCTATGCCCTGATCAGCCTGGTCGTGGCCGGCCTTGTCACCTGGCTCGCACCTCAGACCTGGGACTGGTCGCGACGTCTCACTCCGCCCCGGGCCGCAATGGCGTTTGTCTGTCTATCCCTGGCACTCCTGATGATGGCGAGCCAAGGCTACAACCCGTTCATCTATTTCATCTTCTAAATGTAAATGGCCGCCAAAGATCTCGAAGTCTCCAGCCGTGAGGCGCAGGCCCTGCGTGAAGTGGGGCAGACTGACGTCGCCCCGCGTACCGCCCGTGCGGTGACCGGTCTGTTCCTGCTTCTGCTTCTGAGCGTGCCGGTCCTCGAGATCCGTCGTGATCTGCGCAATTCTTGGTCTCCCTGGTCATCGCTGCTCGAAAGCGGAGATCGAGTGTGGTCTGAGCTTCGAAAGGGCCGGCTGCACGCCGCCACCCGCGACTTGCACGCGGCCATGAAGCACTTCGAGGACGTGCTCGATGAAACGTCGTTGGTGGGTGTCGCGGCCCGCCCGGAGATCCAGCGAATTCTGACCCGGAAGCTAAACACCGGGAGCGAGCAGGTGATTCGCGGCCGCAAGGGATGGCTCTACTTCCGGTCCGCCGTCGATCACTTGACCGGCCCTGGTTTTCTGGAGCCCGGGGTTCTCGCGCGCAGGGGGCAGGCCAAAGAGCCGAACCCGCTCGTCGCGATCAAGGACTTCGCGGCTCAATTGGCCGAACGTGGCATCGGCCTGGTGGTCGTCCCCACGTCTGGCAAGGCGGCGATTCATCCCGAGGGACTTGCGTCTGTGTCCGACGCCCGGCTTCCCCTTCAAAAACTGGATCGCCGCTAT
>JANLSZ010000214.1:0-3035 GCA_031362685.1 Vicinamibacteria bacterium
TCACCGGTGACCCACGCGGAGTGGGCGCGGATGATGATGAGAGGCCTTGGCTTCGAGGACAATCTCCAGGGCCTTGAAAGCGCCGACGATATCTTCCAGATCCTGGCCTGGCGCGACCAGCTGAATTTTCCCGCTTCGAAATACAAGCGAGCCACCGGCGTCGCCACCCGGGGAGAGTTTGTGGACGCGGGCCCGGAAGGCGGTGAAGTTGCTTACGACCTTCCGGTGGTCCGAAGCGGCGACTACGACGTGCGGCTGCGCCTTCAGGGTGCGCCGGATAAGCCGTTTCAAGTGGAGATCCGGAAGGACGGGCAAATCGACGCGGTCGAAACCCATCGGCCGACCGGCAGCGGATCCGAATACACATCGGTTGGCCTTGGTCCGATCCGGATGGAGCCGGGTAACCACACCCTCTCGGTAGTGCTGCCCCCGGGCACATCGCTCGAGTCCATTCAGGTATCACCGCCATGCTTGAGCCCGATCGAGCCCGAGAACGGCTGGCGCGCCCCCGCCCTGACCACCCACGAAGATCTGGCGCGCACTCTGCTGCAGGCCCTGGAGATGGAAGGTGAGCTTCCGCCCGCCGACGATCCAATCGAAATCCGCGCGGGCCGGTTCGACGTCCTGGCCCCCGAAGCGGCGATCAGAGAAGGAAGCGACGAGTCCGAGGACTTTGAACTTCGCGCCACTTCTGAAGGTCTCCATGCCATCGTTCACGCCGACATTCCCCGGGCCGGTCTTTACGCGGTGTCCGCCTGGACCACCGCGGGCGATGGACAGACCTGGCTCGCCGACTCCTGCCGGCGCGCCGATATCTGTCCGACCGAAGACCCCACCGCAAAGTGGCGCACGGTGCTCACCAGCGAGTTCAACGCCGGTCCACATTCGTTCGCGGTTCTTTTGGGCAGCGGAGCGATGGCGGGCCGGATCAGACTGCAGCGTCTCAAGACTTCGCCGGAAGATTACGTAACCACACTGAAGCGGGTTGGGTTCGACGTGGGACCGAAAGGTCCGATTACGCGTGATACGGCCCGTCAGGCGATGGAGTGGTTGCGCGACCGCTGGAAGAAGAAGCTTGCCGACTCCTGCGTCATTCAGACACCGCTCGGGCGGCTCACCACCGGCGGGCAAGTCGCGGGAGGACAGGCGGGCGCTGGCATCGGCATCACTACCCCAGGACCTGGCGTGGGGGGTCCCCCCTCGCCCCCGACCGGTCCCCCGACCGGTCCGCCTCTTCTGCCCCCGCCGCCGCCCATCAACCCGCAACCTCCGGCCACGCCGGTTCTGCCCCTTCGCTAGTCCGGCGAACACGCCTTTTTTACCGGGGGTTCGCCCTGCTAGGCTCTCCACGGGCCTGTAGTTCAGCGGTCAGAACCCCCGGCTCATAACCGGTAAGTCCCGGGTTCGAATCCCGGCGGGCCCACCAACACCGCTGAACTCACGCGAACGTAGATCCGCTTTTCTGTCGCACCCTCTCCGCGCGTCCAACGAAGGTCCCCATGGCGAGCATCCACCCAGGCCTGCATGAACGGTCGCTCCACGACTCGGGAGGATTCCGCGGCATTGCGGTGGACGGCGCGATCATCGCGCTCTGCCTGCTCTTCGTGGTGGAAGCCGGGCTCTTCGCTCCACTCAACGAAGGGCCCGCCTTCACTCTGAGGCAAGCGAGCGCGGAGTCGCGCGGCGCCGTGCCGTGCCGCGATATCTATTGCGAGTACACCCCCGTGGCGCCGACCGTCTTCGCCCTCGTCGGCGGGGCGCCCGTTCCTTCCCTGCTGGTGGCTCAAATCGCCGTCTTCATCGCCGCCCTGCTCACCGGCCGACTTGCGCTGACCCTCGGTTTCACGCCGGCTGGAGCGAGGCGTGCCTTTGTCGCCTCCTGGGCTCTCCTGATTGCCAACGAGGGGCGCGCGATCGAATTCGAGCCGATCGCCGTGGCCTTCCTGCTTTGCGCAGCCAACGCTCTCGCGTCGTCTTCCGGTCGTGCCTCCGCCTTTCGCTCCGGTCTCTGGATCGCCGCCGGATTCTGGACCAAGCAGTACGCCCTCTTCGGTTGGCTGGGACTGACGGCCGCGAGTCTCTGGGCGGGGAAGGTGCGGTCCGTAGCGGCGATGACGGGGGGCTTGGTCGTCGGCCTGATCGCACCGGTGGTCGCGCTGGTCGCTTCAGGGGCGGACGCCCGAAGCCTTGGAAGTCTGCTGGGCGCCAGCGCGTATCTGGCGCTGCCGATCTGGCGCAACCTCATAAACGCGCCCGAACTCTTCGGGGCCCTCGTCCTTACGATCTCGACCTTGCGACTTTCAGACTTCGGTCCGTCGATTCGGCCCGGCATGCGATTGCCCGCGCTCATGACCATGGCCGCCATGCTTCCCTTCTACTTCCGCGGCTACCGGCACTACTGGCAGTGTGTGATCCCGTTTCTGGTCCTGCTCCTTCTCGGGCAACTGGAACGGACACGGACGACCGGGATCCGCCCGGCCGCTCGGGGAGCCATCTTCCTGTTGATCCTGAGCGTGGGGCTCGATGTCGGACGCTGCGTGCGGGACATTGCGACGAGCGCCCGGTTGCGACAGCGCGTCGCCGCGAATCAGATGATGTCTCTCGCCGAGGGCGCCACGAAACCGCTCTATCTGGTGGCTCCGGCTCTGCTGGCCTGGATGAACGCGCCCATTCTCGCGAGCAAGGAGGTGGGACCCAAATACACCCGGTTCAGCACCCGGGAGGCGGAGGCTCTGGTCGCGGCGGCGGACCTCGTGGTGTGGGACATGTCGGCCCCAGGCGCCGATGAACTGCTCCTCCTTCTTGAGGGCGACGCCCACTCCGCATTGCGACATCGCGGCTTCGTCCTCTCGCGTACGTCCGGAAGCGTCCGGATCTACTCGCGCGTGCCCTAAGCCAGTCGTGACGCGATGACTTCAATCTCCACGGAGACGCCCTTCGGCAAAGCGGCCGCCTGAATCGTGGATCGAGCGGGCGGATTCTCTGCGAAGGCCTTCGCGTAGATGGCATTCATCCTTGGGAACAGGGCCAGGTCG
>JANLSZ010000242.1:0-31722 GCA_031362685.1 Vicinamibacteria bacterium
CGGCCGCGGCTTCGCCGAAGACGATCGCTCCGGCACACCGCAGGTCGTCGTGCTCACCGAGAGCGCCGCGCAGCGGTATTTTCCAAACGAAGAGCCGATCGGCAAGACGATCAAGCTTGGCTGGGGTCGCGGCCCGGGCAAACCCAAGGCGGGCGGCGAAATCGTCGGCATCGTCGGAGACGTCAAGGAAGCGGGCCTCGACGAGCCCAACGCGCCGCAACTCTACCTGCCATACCGCCAGTGGCCCGTGCAGTCGATGAGCGTCGTGATAAAGACCACCACACCGCCGGAGTCGCTCGTCGCGGCGGTGGGCCAGGAGGTGCACGCGATCGACCCGAACCTCCCGCTCGCCAACGTGGGCTCGCTCGAGAAGATCATCTCCGTATCGATCTCACAGCCCCGCTTCTACATGCTGCTGCTCGGGATCTTCGCCGCGGTGGCGCTGGTGCTCGCGGCGATCGGGATTTTCGGCGTCCTCTCGTATGCGGTGGCGCAGCGAACGAGGGAGATCGGAATCCGCATGGCCCTCGGCGCTACGTCAAGGGGCGTGGTCGAGCTGTTCCTGCGCGAAGGGGCTGCCCTCGCCGGCGCCGGTCTCACCCTGGGGGTGCTGCTCGCCCTCGGCTCGGGAAGGCTGGTCAGTTCGATGCTCTATCAGGTGAGCCCGTTCGACCCCGCGGTCCTCGCCATTTCGTTCGTGATCCTCGCCGCCGCGGCGCTCGTCGCAACCTACGTGCCGGCACGCCGCGCCACTCTGGTCACTCCGGTCTCCGCCCTTCGTTGCGAGTAGGTTCGCGGTCGACGGCGGAATGCCCACGGCTCACGGGCTACAATCCGCTCTCCATTTCTTAGGAGAGCCCGAATGCGCCAGCTGCGCCGCTTGTCTGCCCTGATCGTTCTCGCCGTGTTTCCCGCGTCGCAAAGCCTTGCTCTCGCGGCCGACGCGGCGAAGGCGCCCGCGGGTTACACCCGCGCCACCGCGGATGCGAATGCCGGATTCGAGAAGATCTTCCTCGACACTCCCACGCCCGAGAACGCGCGTCGCTGGCTCTTTCAGCTCACCGAAGAGCCTCACGTCGCCGGCACTCCCGCGGAGAAGAAGGTCGCCGAGTGGGTGAGCGGCAAATTGAAAGAGTTCGGCCTTGACGTCGAGATGGTGAAGTACGACGTCTTCATCAACCATCCCAAGAGCGTGTCGCTCAAGATGGTGGAGCCTCGGGTCGAAGAGCTTTCGTTGATGGAAGACAACATCCCCCAGGACAAGGACTCCACCTCACGCGGACAGTTTCCGGCGTTTCACGGCTACGGCGCTTCGGGCAAGGCCAACGGACAGATCATCTATGTGAACTACGGCTCCCCCGCCGACCATGAGCGCCTCAAGTCCATGGGCCTCTCCGTCGAAGGCAAGATCGCCCTGGTCAGGTATGGCGGGGCATTCCGCGGCCTCAAGGTGAAGGAAGCGCAGGAGCAAGGTGCGACGGGCGTCCTCATCTATTCCGATCCTGCAGACGACGGTTACATGCGCGGCGACATCTACCCCGACGGACCGATGCGTCCGCCCTCATCGCTTCAGCGCGGTTCCGTGCAGTTCCTCTCTATTCAACCCGGCGATCCATCGACCCCCGGCGGCTTCCCTTCGACCGCCACCGCCAAGCGCATCACCCGCGACCAGATGACGAGCGTGCCGAAGATTCCGTCTCTTCCCATCTCGTACCGCGAAGCCGAAAAGCTCCTGCGCAACCTCGGCGGACCGCGGGTGCCCAACGAGTGGCAGGGCGGGCTTCCCTTCTCTTATCACGTGGGCCCCGGCGGGGCCGCGATCGAGATGGACGTACAGATGGACGAAGGCCTGAAGCCCATCTACAACGTCATCGCGAAGATCCCGGGAAGCGGCGATCAGGTCGTGCTGGTCGGCAACCATCGGGACGCCTGGACGCCGGGTGCGGTAGATCCCAACTCCGGTACCGCTGCCTTCCTCGAGGCGGCTCGCGGCCTGGGCGCCGCGGTCAAGGCGGGCTGGAAGCCGAAGCGCACGATCCTCCTCTGTTCGTGGGACGCCGAGGAGTATGGCCTCGTCGGCTCCACGGAATGGGCCGAAGACAACGCGGCCATGCTCCAGGCCAAGGCGGTCGCGTACTTCAACATGGATGTCGCGGTCACCGGGCCGAATTTCAGCTCGGGCGGGACGCCCTCGCTGCGCGAGGTGGTTCGCGAAGCCGCGGCGAGTGTGCCCGAGCCGCGCAAGGGCGGGACGGTGGGCGCCACCTGGGAGCAGCGTTCGAAGAATGACTGGGCCGCGGCAACCTCGGTAACCCTCGACGCCAAGGACCGGACCTTCGAACTCCAACTCAGCCGCCTGGGCTCGGGCTCCGATTACACGGCGTTCATCGATCACCTAGGTGTCCCTTCCACCGATGGGGGTTTCGGCGGGGACTACGGCGTGTACCACTCCGTCTACGACAACTTCTTCTGGATGTCGCACTTCGGCGATCCGGAATTCATCTATCACCAGGCCGCGGCCAGGTACCTCGGGCTTCTCGCCTTCCGCACCGCCACCGCCGATATCGCTCCCTTGCGCTTCTCGAACTACGGCACGGCCATGAGGGACGATCTCGACGAAATCCGCACCGATGTTGTGCGGCGCGCGCGCACCGCCGGGGCAACACCCTTCGAACCCGACTTCGCCGCGCTGCTCAAGGCGGTGAGCGAACTCGATGCCGCGGGACGAGCCGCCGACCTCGCCACCGATGCCGCTCTGGCCAAGGGCGACCCGAGCGGGTTCGCGAAGATGAGCGACGCCTTGAGCCAGGTCGAGCGGGCCTTCCTGAATAAGGACGGCCTTCCCGGACGTCCGTGGTTCAAGCATCAACTCATCGGTCCCGGGCTCACCACTGGTTACGCGCCGTGGCCCATGCCCGCGCTGCGCGAAGCGGTGGAGAAGAAGGACAAGTCGATGTTCGAGGCCGAGGCGAAGAAGGTGGTGGCGGCACTCGAAGCCGGCACCGCGAAACTTCGCGCCGCATCCGCCACGCGCTAAAAAAACTCCAGGGTGGACCCGAAGCCTTAAGACAATCGTTAGAGCCTCGGGCGCAGACTCCGAAAATGAAATCAGGATTGCCACGTCCCCTTGCCTGTCTCGCGATGGCCGCATGCTTCGGATGCGGGTCGACCTCAGCCACCTCGCCAACCGCAACGGCCACCGTCGCCGCGGCCACACCGACTCCGTCACCAACGACCCCTTCGGTTGGCTTGCCGGCCATGTTCACCCAGTTCTACGGCGCCCCGGCCTCCGTCGACGGTTCATTCGTTGTTCTAAGAGCCACCTCGGTTCCCGATCACGCCAGCCCCTATTTCGGCCAGGGGAATGCGGGCTATGAGCCGCCCCAGTCCGGGATGCAGGTGAACCCCAATCGGATCACCGCCCAGAACATGGTTTTGCGCGTGCCGTTGGCGCCCCAGGTCGTGACCTCGGGGAGCGATACGCCCCTGGGGGTCATGGGCGTGTCGGTCAACGGTGTCGCCCTCTTCAACCAGTACGCCGCCGGGCGGACCCCCCTGAGTGGAGAGATCGCGACCTTCGATCGATACAACGGCCACCCTCAGCAGAGCGGGATGTATCACTACCATATCGAGCCGGTGTACCTCACCGCCCAGGGCTCGAGCCGCCTGGTCGGAGTCCTCCTCGATGGCCTCCCCGTTTACGGCACCCGGGATCCGTCGGGCGCCGTTCCTGCGGGCCTGGACGCGTGCAACGGTCATGTCGGGGCCACGCCGGAGTTCCCCCAGGGGATTTACCACTATCACATCGTGGCCGCGCCGCCTTACATCGCCGGATGCTTCCGCGGGCAGCCGGGGACCGCGAGTTAGTCGTGCGCCGGCTCGTCCTGATCATCCTCGCCGGCCTGGCCGGTCTCGGCCAGGCCGGAAACCTGTCTCCTGGAGGGGCTGACCGCATTGTTCAGATCTTCGACATCCAGGGAACTCTGCTCTCTCAGACGTCGTACCGAGAAGGCCGCAAGGCCGGCCGGCATGTCTCGTACTGGCCCGGGGGAGGGCGACGAGTCGAGACTCTTTACGACGGCGATGTGATCGAAGGCGAGTATCGCTCGTGGCACGCGAACGGCCGCCTCGCGGAGTTGAAGCACTACGCCCAAGGCCAGCAGGCCGGTTTGCAGCAAGCCTGGACCGATCGAGGCGAGTTATTCCTGAACTTCGAGGTTCGAAACGGCCGGCATTACGGGCTGATCAATGCCCGGCCTTGCCTCCCCGTCCAGGGGACGATGTAGATGAGATCAACCCTCACGATGATCCTCGCCATGGCCCTGGGCGGCCTCGGCTTCCTTCACCCCTTTGGCACGACCACCGTCACCCCCGCGCGCGCCTTGCCGTACTACGACACGCGGGAGTTCACTCCAAAGTGGACGAGCGTCGACCATCGCGTGGCTCCCTTCCATCTGATCGACCAGGAGAATCGACCGCTCACCGAGAAGGATCTCGACGGGAAGATCCACGTCGCGAGTTTTCTCTTCGCCCAGTGCCCGAGCCTCTGCCCGACGCTGGTGCAAAGGCTGAAGCCGGTGCAAGAGGCGATCCGCGGTCACCCCGACGTCATGATGGTCTCGTATACGGTGACGCCGCTGACCGACACCCCGGCCGTGCTGGCGGACTTCGGACACTTGCGAGGCATCGACCCAAAAAGGTGGCGGCTCGCCACCGGCGAACCGAGCGAGATCAGGAGACTCGTCCGGGATTCCTATTTCGCGGACGACGACCGTCCCATAGATGGGGCGCCGCAAAGCCGGCTCCTTCACAGCGAGAAGGTTCTGCTGGTCGATAGCGGGCGTCATCTCCGCGGGATCTACAACGGAACCAACGCGTTCGAGATGGAGCGACTGGTCGAGGACATCGCGACCCTGGGCAAGGAGAAGTAAGGGCCCAGGCCGCCGCCCGGCCCCAATACGGCGCCAGGACTAGACTTCCGCCGTGCCTGATCGACGTGAGGACCGGAAGCTGATGCACTTCGCCGGTGGCGTGGTGGCCGGAATCGCGGGCGCTTTTCTCTACGATGCGATGAAGCCCGTGCGTCGCTTCAGCCCGACCCTCCTTCGCGAGTCGCGGGAGCACCCCGACCTCCCGGCCACCGTCATCCTGCCCGGCATCATGGGCAGCGGTCTGGAGCGACTGGACGGAAGCGAAGCGTGGCTCAATGTGGGCAATGTCTTCGGGCATCATGATCTTCGGCTCCCCCCCACTCTTCCTCTGAAGTCGAGCCGCGACACTCTGCGCCCGTTCGGTCTGGTCGGCGTCGACGCGATCATTCCGCGACTGTTCGGTTTCACCGAATACGCGGATCTGCTCGGACTCTTGAAGGGAGCGGGGTTTCATAGAAATGAGCGCGCCAACGGCGCGCGCGGGGCCATCTTCCACGTGTTCACCTATGACTGGCGTCGAGATCTGGTGGAGGCAGCACGACGCCTCGGCCAATATCTGGACGCCCTCGCCATGGCGCGCGGCGAGGAGGACGCGCGTTTCAACATCGTGGGGCACAGCATGGGCGGCCTGATCGCGCGCTATTACCTCCGCTACGGGGACGCCGAGCCCGGCGGTCCGGTGACCTGGGCGGGGGCGAAGAGAATCTCGCAGCTGATTCTGGTAGCCACCCCGAGTTCGGGCAGCATCTTCTCTTTGAACGCAGCCCTAAACGGCAACCCCGTGGGCATGTCCAACACCACGCTGGCCGCGCGAGTCATCGCCCACATGCCCGCGATCTATCAGTTGATGCCGCCCCGGGAGGCGACACCCCTGGTCGATAGCAAGGGCGGCCCGTTGGACGTGGATCTGCACGACGCGGAAACCTGGAAACGCTTTGGCTGGGGTCCATGGAAGCCGAATGGAGAAGACGGAACCGACGAGGAGCGGGCTTTCATCACTGCTTTACTCGAGCGTGCCCGCGCCTTTCACGAGGCCCTGGCTCAGATTCCCGAATCGAGCTGCCCCGTCCCGGTCATCGTTCTGGGCGGCGACTGCCTGCCCACGCTGGCCAGGGCAGTGGCTCCCGAGCGTCCGGGACAAAGCGTGCGCTTCGAAGCCCGAAGTGCGGCCGAAGGGGAAGCGATGTTCGAAGCGGGTGACGGAAGAGTGGCGCGATCGAGCGTACTCGGGTCCCATCTCGACACCGAGAACACCCGGGATTGGGGCTTGCCGGAAATATCGCATACCTTCTTCGGCGACGCGGACCATCACGGCATTTACGCCGAGCCCACGTTCCAGAGCGTGCTGCTCCGACGCCTGCTGCGGCCGGTTCGACGCCAAACGCGCGAGGGCCTCGGTTCCTGAACCTCAGCGGCGGTAGTTCAGCGCCAGCTCGCGGGTGAGATTGCGCGCACGGTCCTGGGCCACCGAGTGATCGCCGAAGAAGAAATTGAGGGCTTTCGGGGAATCGCCGTACTTCTTCGCGAAACGATTCCACAGCGGCGGACCTTTGCGGACATCGAAGCCGCCCTCATTGGCGTAGCGCAGGCCGACGCGATCGGCCTGGTCCTCATGCGAGCGACCATACCCGCTGGTCCAGGCCGTAGCCCCCAGGAGGGCGGCAACCTGTAACACCACGCGCTTGTTCTTGTCCTTGACCGTCTCCTCGGCGACCGCGACCACTCCCAGGGCGGCCAGTTGAATCAACATATCCTTCTTGAAGCCCTTCCGCGAGTGCTCGTGGGTGGCGTGGGCGAGTTCGTGGCCAAGGACAATGGCCACCTCGTCGTCATCGAGATCGGCGAGCAGACCGCTGAAAACGTAGATCGAGTCGTTGGGCGCGGCCATCGCGTTCCATTCCTTGTTTTCGACCACGTAGATGCGGAAGTCGCGCCTCCCCAGGTATCCCGGGACGAGCCGGCGCAGGATCTCGCGGACCCGGTCGACCTGGGGACCGCGGGTGTAGAGGCGTCCGTACACGTGACGCTTGCCCTTGTCGTCCTCGTCGTACATCCGCCGCTCCGTCAGGTAGTTCTGCTCCATGGTGTCGAAGGCGCTCCGCAGGTCGGTCTCGAAAAGGGCGGTTCCGTTCTCCTTCGCCTCCACCTCGTCGGCCAGGACCACTCCATCGGGGCCGCGACGCCCCTTCACCTTGACTTCATAGCCGAGAGGAATCTGGGTGAAGCTCTTCACGTTCGAGGAGCCCTTGAACTTGCCCGCGGCGGCCAGGCGCACCCGCTGCCCGTCCACGATGAGCAGGCCATCCCGCCACCATTCGGCATAGCCGTCGAGGGACTCGCGCCGGCCATCGATGAGAATTGGCGGAACCGGCGCGTCCGGCGTGTACACCGAGGGACTCGAACGGGATGGCGGACTCGGCTTCACCGAAGGCGCGAGCTCGCTCTCCTCACCCGCTTCTTCCGCTTCGTCCTCGTAGTAGACGCCCGTGACCTTCACGGTGTCCCAACTCCCAGGAACCTCAATCGGTCCGAAGGACTCGGCATCGGCCCGGCCCACCCGGCAGTCGGTGTGGCATTCGATGGTGCTCTCCTCGACCAGGGTCTTCCGCTTGTCGTAGAAGGCGACCACCAGCGAAGTGACGCGAATGTCCGACCGGGTCGCGTTCTCCACGTCGACGTACACATCGTTCTTCCCGTCCACCCGGGCGGCGTAGGTGACGTCCGCGGGCGTGGCGACCGCACTGCCAGCAAGCAGGGCGAGGGAAAGGACGTATTGCAGCGAGATCATCGTCTTTGGAGGGAGGGTTGACCCACGGAACCTACCGTCTTGAAGGGAAGAGGGCAACCGGCTGGCTCAATTATTCGATCGAACCAGCCCGCCGGTGATCCCCATCATCCGTGAGGCTCTCCTGAACTCTTTCAGCTTCAGGTCCGATAGGATTCAGTTCACTCTGCACTGTCGCCTTAGGAGGCCTCCCCTTTGCTGCAACCCTCGCGTCTTCTCCCCGCCCTCGCTCTCTTCTCCATCGCCCTCGGGGCCCACGCTGAAGACGCCAAGAAGCCACCCCTCGACTTTCCCGGCCTGAAGTTCCGGCTCGTCGGTCCTTTTGTGGGCGGCCGGGCTTCCCGGGTTCAGGGAATCGCCGGTGATCCGTTCACGTACTACGTCTCCACCGTTTCTGGCGGAGTGTGGAAATCCACCGACGGGGGCCTCCAGTGGAAACCGATCTTCGATGATGTGGAGATCTCGTCGATTGGATCGATCGCTGTCGCACCCTCCGATCCCAACGTGATCTACGTGGGCTCGGGCGAGGCCAACATCCGCGGCAACGTGGCCGCGGGTAACGGCATCTACAAATCGACCGACGCGGGCAAGACCTGGACGCACATCTGGAAACAGGAAGGCCAGATCGGAACCATGGTCGTCCATCCGAAGAATCCCGACATCGCGTACGCGGCGGTTCTGGGTCACGCCTTCGGGCCGAACCCCGAACGCGGGGTCTATCGCACCGTCGATGGCGGCAAAACGTGGCAGCAGATCCTCAAGAAGGACGCGGACACCGGCGCATCGGACGTCTGCATGAATCCGAGCAACCCGCGCATGCTCTTCGCCGGGCTCTGGCAGACCCGGCGCAAGCCCTGGGATCTGGTGAGCGGCGGCCCGGGCAGCGGTCTGTACGCATCGCGGGATGGCGGCGACACCTGGAAGGAACTGGGCAAAGACGAAGGGATGCCCGAGGGGATCAAGGGCAAGATCGGCTGCGCGGTGGCTCCCTCGGACGGACAACGCGTCTACGCGCTGATCGAGTCGGAAAAGGGCGGCCTCTATCGTTCGGATGACGGCGGCGAACACTTCTCCCTGGCCAGCCCGCACCGTTCGTTAAGACAGCGCGCCTGGTACTACTCGACTCTCAGCGTCGATCCCAACAACGCCGATATCGTCTGGTTTCCGCAGGTGCCGCTGCTGCGCACCATCGACGGGGGCAAGACCATCCAGAGCGTCAGAGCGCAGCACGGCGACCTGCACGATGCGTGGATCGATCCGAAGAACTCGAACCGGGTGATCACCGCGCATGACGGCGGCGTGTCCATAACCACCGACTTCGGCAAGACCTGGTTCACTCCGGCCCTGCCCCTGGCCCAGCTGTATCACGTGGGCGTCGACAGCGCAACGCCTTATCACGTGCATGGGGCGATGCAGGACCTCGGGACCGCGTGGGGTCCCTCCAACTCGCTCAAGCGAGGCGGCATCGTGAACGGGGAGTGGTCGGACATCGGCGGCGGCGAGGCCGGGCACACCGTCTCCCAGACCGACAATCCCGACATCCTGTACGCGGGCGAGTACCTCGGCATCTTCACCGTCTACGACCGCAAGACCGGTCAGGCTCGCAACGTCTCCGCCTACCCCGAGAACCCGTCCGGACACGGCGACGGCGACTTCAAGCATCGCTTCCAGTGGACCGCGCCCATAGCACCCTCGCCCCACGATCCGAAGGTCATCTACCACGCGGGCGAAGTGGTCTTCAGGACCAGTGATTCCGGCCAGACCTGGAGCATCATCAGCCCCGATCTCACCCGCAACGACAAGACCAGGCAGATGTGGGCGGGCGGCCCGATCACCGGAGACAACACCGGAGTCGAGCACTACGCCACCATCTTCGCCCTCGCGGAATCGCCGCAGAAGGCCGGCGTGATCTGGGCCGGTTCCGACGATGGCCTGGTGCACGTCACCCAGGATGCCGGAAAGAACTGGGCGAACGTCACCGCGAACATGCCCAAGTTCACGGAATGGGGCACGGTGAGCCTGATCGAGCCCTCGCCCTTCGATGCCGCCACTGCGTACGTCGTGGTCGACGCGCATCGTCTCGACGACATGAAGCCATACCTCTTCAAGACCACCGACTACGGCAAGACCTGGAAGAGCCTGAGCGCGACCATGAAGCAGGACGTGTATCTCCACGCGGTTCGCGAAGACCCGAAGAAACGCGGCATGCTGTATGCCGGCACCGAACGCGGAATCATCTTCTCGCGCGATGACGGCGCTAATTGGGAGTCCCTCAAACTCAACTTCCCCACCGTGGCCGTTCACGACCTGCGCGTCAAGGACAACGACCTGGTGGTGGCCACCCACGGCCGCTCGTTCTGGATCCTCGACAACCTCACCGCCCTGCGCGAGTGGAAGCCGGACCTGAAGACCACCGACGCGCATCTCTTTCCTCTTGCACCCGCCACCAGGTGGAACTATGCCGGCAACTTCCACGAGAAGGGTCTCGGACAGAATCCGCCGGCCGCGGCCATGATCGAGTACTTCGTAAAGGCCAAGTCCGCCAAGGACATCACCATCGACATTCTCGATTCGAAAGGCGCGGCCGTCCGCACCCTGAGCAGCGTTCCCGAGCCGCAGGAGTGGCCGATCGACGATCCCGACGCGGGCCGCGATGAAGCGAACCAGGCCGCGGTGAAGAACGATGCCGGAGTTCAGCGTGCGTTCTGGGATTTCCGTTACGAAGGCGCCAGGAAGATCTGGAAGGCGAAGATCGATGCCGGATCTCCGGGCGAGGGTCCGCTCGCGAACCCCGGGACCTACACGGTGCGCCTGAAGGTCGACGGAAAGACGTATGACCAGCCGCTGATCGTGAACCCGGATCCGCGACTCACCATGACCGCGGCCCAGTACGACGAGCAAGTGAAATTCAGTCTGGCCATCCGCAACGACCTGACCCGCCTCACCGGAATCGTGGAGGCGCTTCGTAGCGTCCGCACTCAGATTCAGGCCCGTCGCGCACTGGTCAAGGAGGATAAGCCGTCGGCGGATTGGGTAAAGACGGCCGACGCGACCCTGGTCAAGCTCGACGCCCTCGAAGGCAGGCTCCACAATCCGAAGGCCGAGGTCGTCTACGACATCCTCGCTTTCAAAGAGGGGGCTCAACTCTATTCTCGACTCGGACCGTTGTACTCGTTCGTGGTCGAGAGCGATGGCGCACCGACTCAGGGCATGCGCGAGGTCTACGCGGCTCAGAAAGCCGAACTCGAGGTTCTCGACCAGGAGTGGATGGCGCTCCTCAAAGGCGACCTCGCGACCCTGAACAAGACCGCCCAGCCAGCGATCGTGATTCGCTAGAAGTTGGGGCCGAGCCTCCATTGACGACCACCGGCCGCCATTCCGACCGCCCCGGCCTCCGTCGCGAGATGGGCCTTCTGGCCCTGACCGCGACCGGCATCTGCTCGATGATCGGAGCGGCGATCAACGTGATCCCGTTCATGATTCAGAAGAACGTGCCGGGAATCGGGCCGTACGTCCTGCCCGCATATGTGTGCGCCGCCATACCCGCGGTTCTCGCCGCCCTCGCTTACGCGATCCTCGCTTCGGCGATGCCGAGGGCGGGAGGAAGTTACGTCTACGCCAGTCGAGCGCTCAACCCTTACCTCGGTTTCGTCGCGAGTTTCTCCCAGTGGTTCGGCCTGTCCACCGCGATCGGCGTGGTGTCGTACGTTCTCGTCGCCTTTCTCCGCGACATCGCCCTGCCCCTTGGTTTCACTGACCTTGCTCACACCATGGAATCTGGCCTGGTGCGGCCGGCGATTGCCCTGACCTTCCTCTGGTTCTTCGTGGGGGTAAATCTGCGCGGCCTCAAGTCCTACGAGCGAACCCTCATTCCTCTGATGGTCTTGATGTTCGCCGCCGGCTTCATCGTGATTGTCACCGGTTTCGCCTTCAATCAGACCGACTTTGCGGCGGCCCTTCAGACCCGGCAGGGAGCGACCCTCCCCGCTACGCGCGACCCGCCATTCGACCTTTCAAAGTTCCTGGCCGCTGCGTCGATTCTTTTCGCGAGCTTCATCGGCTTCGACTCGATCGCCCAGGCCGGAGGCGAAGCGAGGAACCCCGGCCGCAATCTGCCCCTCGCCATCGGAATCGCGATGGTGAGTGTCGGCGCTTTCTACATGCTCTTCACTGCCGCGGTCTACCACGCGGTGCCCTGGGCCTACGTGGCCGAGCAGGCCATGCTGCGCGACGTCACTGCGCCCGGACTGCTCGGGATGCTCCTCTCCCCGGGGTGGACGGTGGCGATTGTCGCGGGCGCCGCGGTAGCTCTCGCCAATGACCTGCCCGCGATGTTGCTCGCGGTGTCGCGCCTCATGTTCGCGTGGGCCGAAGACGGCATCTTCCCCAAGGCGGTGGCCCGCATTCATCCGCGCTGGGGCACCCCGCACATCGCCCTCGTGCTGAGTGGCCTCATGGCTTCGATCGGGATCATCGGAAGCCACCTCGCGAGCGACTTCTTTCTCGGTGTCGATATCCTCGTCACCTCGATGCTGGTGAACTTCCTGCTGATGTGCGCTTCGGTCCTTGCCCTGAAACACACCAACCCGGAGATCGCGCGGAACATCACCGTGCTGCCTTCGCGATGGCTCCAGATTCCCCTTGCGGCCCTCGGCCTCTTCGCCCTGGGCGGGTTCCTCGCCGTTCACATTTCGAAGGACCTCGCCGCCCCGGTGAGTCATTGGGCCTTGCGATCGACGGTCGTCTGGGTCATCGTCATGGCGGTGGCGTCGATCATCTACGGGATCGAAGTCCGGAAACTGCGACGCCTTGGCGTCGACCTCGACGCTCACTTCAAGGCCCTGCCCGCGGAATGAACCCCTTGACCCCGGTCCCCCGAACCCCCCTCGCCGAAGGTCTCTCGGTTTCGCGCGTGGTCACCGGCCTATGGCAGATCGCCGACCTGGAACGCGATTCCCGCGAGTTCGACGTCGATCAGGCCGCTCTGGCCATGAGTCCGTATGTGGACGCCGGCCTCACCACCTTCGACATGGCCGATCACTACGGGTCGGCCGAGGACATCGCGGGGATGTTCGGCGAGCGCGCGGAGCGCCTCACCAAATGGGCGCCCCGGCCCGGGCCGATCTCCCGGGAGGACACGCGCGCGGCCGTGGAAAAGTCCCTGCGACGACTGCGCACCGACGCCATCGACCTCCTCCAGTTCCACACCTGGGCGTACGCCGATCCGTCGTGGCTCGATGCTCTCTTCCACCTTCAAGACCTGAGGCGCGAAGGTTTGATCAGGCACCTGGGCGTCACCAACTTCGATACCGCGCATCTGCGGATCGCGGTTCAAAGCGGGATCGAGATCGTCTCGAACCAGGTCTCGTTCTCCCTCCTGGATTCCCGCGCCGCCTCGGCGATGTCGGACTTCTGCCTGGCCCACAACGTTCGCCTCCTGGCCTACGGAACCCTGCTCGGCGGTTTTCTTTCAAGGCGCTGGCTCGGTCGGGACGAACCCGAGGGAGACGGGCTCGAGACCTGGTCGCAGATGAAGTACGCCCGCTTCATACGCGCGGCGGGAGGCTGGGCCGCGTTTCAGCAACTTCTGCGCCGACTCGACGAAGTGGCCACGAAACACGATGTCCCCATGGCCACGGTGGCCGGACGCTTCGTGCTCGACCACAAGGCGGTGGCCGCCATCGTGGTAGGCGCACGGCTTTCAAAGTCGGAGCACATCGAAGATACCCTGCGGGTGTTCGATCTCATCCTCGACGAGGAAGACCGGAAGACCCTGGCCATCGGTCAAAAGTACCTCCGGCCCCTGCCCGGCGACTGCGGCGACGAGTACCGCAAGCCGCCGTTCCTCACCGCCTCGGGGGATCTGAGTCATCACCTCGAAACCATGCCGCCGCCTTACCCGGTGAAGCCGGGGCCGAAGGGGCGCACCCTCGTTCTCTCCGGCACGACCTGGGAACCTCTCGCCGGTTTCTCCCGGGCCCATCGACTCGAAGACCGCATCTGGATCTCCGGCACCACCGCGACCCATGGCGAGAAGGCCATCGGCGGGAACGACGCGAAGGCGCAATTCCACTTCATCATCGACAAGATCGAAGGCGCGCTGCTCTCTTTGGGCGCGACCCTGGACGACGTCGTTCGCACCCGGGTGTTCGTACGCGACGTCTACGACTGGGAGGACGTAGCCCGCGCCCATGGCGAACGCTTCGGCCACATCATGCCCGCCAACACCCTGGTCCAGGCCGACCTGATCGGCGACGAGTATCTGGTCGAGGTCGAAGCCGAAGCGGTCACCGCGTAGAGCGACCCTGGAGTCCCTGAGCTTGCCTTCGGGTGGCCGCCCGCGGTTGAACGGCGCCTACCGTCCGAGCAATCGTCCTTCCGGGGATCCGCGATCCAGTCGATCGAATGTCTCGTAAACCAAACGCGATATCTCGCGAATCGCGGCCTCTCCGTCCGGCTCGTTCTTCAGCGCCGTGGTCATGATGGCCGCGGCGTAGGGGCGTTTTTTCAGCACCACCATTCCGGTCGCGGTGCGAACGCCCTCGAGGGACCCTCCCTTGTCGAGAATGGTGAGTCCTTCGGGCAGAGGAGCGCGAAACGCCGTCTCCGCTCCCTTCGGCACGCCCACCACGACGCGCAGGTCGTCAGCCAGCGGAGGTGTTAGCCCGTCGGCCTTCTTGACCGCCTCGATCAATCGCACCATCTCTTGAGGGGTCGAAACATTCTCTTCACCCCGGCGCGCCGCGGCCAGATCGATCATGTGCCTGCGGAAGCGGGTCTTGAGGAGGCCCAGCGAATCCATTCTTGAATTGACGGCGGCGAAGCTGACCTCGTCGATAAGGATGTTGGTGGCGGCGTTGTCGGAGAGCGACATCATCAGCACGGCCAGGTCGCGAACCGTGAGTTGAGCCTTGTCGGAGAGAAATGGAAGCACGCCGCTCCCGCCCGCCCGGATCTTCGGCAGGGAGCGAAGCGAGTCGAGATCGATCCTTCCCGCACCCGCCTGCTGATAGAGCTCGTAGATCAACGCCAGCTTGATCGATGAGGCCTGCGGGAAGACGACATCGCCGCGGATCTCGATGACCCGCCCGGTGGTGAGGTCCTTGACCGCGACCCCCAGGACGCCATCGAGGCGCCCTTCAACGCTCACCATGCTGGCCCGCAGCTTCTCGAAGAGCGCGTCCTCCACCGGAGAGGTGGACGCCGCCGCGATCGGGACGAAGAGACTAGGCGCCATGAAGGCCAGGGCAAGAATGAGGATGGTGGGCTGCCGGGGCGGGGACTGGAGCACGGGCTGCACAATATGACCGATCATGTCCCGAATGTCCAGTGGCACGCACGAACGCGGCCCGGCCTGGCGCCGAGACCTGGCCGCAGCCCAAATGGCAATGAGCGTTTGCTGGCGATTTCCCGGCGGGCCGCCTTCCGCATTACCAGGGTAATATACGGAGTATGTCCCTCGCCCAATCAAGACTCACCGCCCAAAGTCAGATCTCCGTCCCCGCCGAAGTGCGGCGGCGCCTCGGCGTCGGACCCGGTTCGATCCTCGAATGGAACGTCGAGGATGACTCCATCGTCGTTCGTCGCGCGGGCGCCACAACCTCTCTGGATCTTCACACCGCTCTGTTCGCGAAGCCGCCGCGTCGGCGGACCCTGAAAGAGCTGAAGGCGGGCATCGGTCAGGAAATGAAGCGGCGACATGCGCGCGGTTGATACCAACGTCCTGGTCCGGCTGGCCACCCGCGACGACCCCGCTCAGCTCGAATCGGCCGAGAGTTTCGTGGCCCCCGGGGCCTGGGTGTCGCACGCCGTGCTCCTCGAATTCACCTGGGTCCTCCGTTCCGTCTACGATCTCGGCCCCCGCGAAATCAGTTCCGCGGTCCAGATCCTTCTGAGCCACGAGCATCTGATCCTTCAGGATGCCGAGACGGTTCGACGGGCCCTGCTGGCCTTCCGGAAAAAGCCATCCCTGTCTTTCTCCGACTGTCTCATCCTCGAGATCGCCCGGAAAGCTGGGCACCTTCCCCTCGGCACGTTCGATCGTCAACTCGCAACCCTGCCCGGAGCCGAGAAGGTCTAGGAGCCTGCGCGGCAGAAGGCAAGGCTCCTGTCCCCCAAGGGGAGGCTTCGCGCTGGCCCAAGGCCAGGCTCCGCGCTCCACACGGCGGAAGTCCGTTTGCGACGCGAGAAGGGGCTAAGCCGCCTTCTCGCCGTCCGCCGCTGCCACTCCTGCGAACACCGCGAGGCCGACGAAGATGGCCACGGTTCCCGGGATCATGGGATTCGTGTGGTACATGGAGATCTTGAAGAACAGCAAGCCGTAGAAGACCACCAGAGCGGCGATCGCCGAGAAAAATGCGGCGCGCGCGGACTGGCTCTTCGAGTAGATCCCAAAGACGATGGCCGGAACCACCGCGGCGGTGAGGGCGAGAATCCCGTTGAAGGCGAAGATGATCACGGAGAGCGAAGGGGACACGATCTGACGCCAGGCCAGAACCGAGGTGATGGGAATCAGGAGAACGAAGAACACCCGGGCCAGGGTGAGTTCATCCACGGTCCTTCGGCCGAGGGCCAGAAGCGACGGGCGCACGATGTCATGGGAAAAGATGGAGGCGAGGGCCAGGATGATGGCTTCCAGAGTCGAGAAACCGGCGGCCAGGACGCCCACCGTCACCAGGGCGCGCACCAGCGGCGAGAAATGAGTGACGAAGTACGTGGCCATGACGTTGTCGGGCTTGAGGCCTTCCGCCGCCCCCAGTTCCAGCCGCGCGTAAAGCCCGGCGATGAGGACCATCTTGAAGAGGAGAACGAGTGTGGAGGCCGTGACCAGGTAGGTGTTGACCTCGCGCTCGCTGCGCAGATAGAGCGACTTGACGATGAGATGGGGAAGCAGGGCGGAGGCCGCGCCGATGACGAACTGAGAGACCACGGTCTCGTACAGATCGCGATACAGGTCGCTCGTCGGATTGACGCTGTCGGCAAAGTACGGACCGACCGAGCGCAGCTTGTCGAAGAAGGCGGGAAGGCCGTCCGAGAAGTGCGAGCCCCCCGAAAAGATGAGAAGCAGGGCCACCACGGTCATGACCACGGACTGGATCGAGTTGGTCAGGATGTGGGTCGAGGTTCCCCCGAAGAAGATGTAGCCGCAGGTGAAGACGACCACGAAGACCGCGGCCGGGATCGCGGGCACGGACAGGCCCTTGGAAAGCACCTGGGCCAGCGACACCACGATGAGGACCACGTACGCGACCTGCAGGAGCGACACCCCGCCAAAAAAGATGCGCAGCCCCCTGCTTCGAAAGCGATCCCCCACCCACTGGGCCACGGTGAGGGCCTCGAACTTCTCGCCAATGCGCCGGAAGCTCTTGCTGAAGAGCACCAGGCCAAAGAGAAACCCCGCGGTGGAAGAAAGCGCAATGGCCACAAAGGCGGAGTAGCCATAGAGCCAGACCAGACCGGGATTGATGACGAAAGTGGTGGAGCTGACCGCACCCGCCGCGACGGCCATGCCGATCAACACCGGGTGATTCGACCGCCCGCCGATGGCGAACACCCGGAAAGAGGAAGCACGCTTCGAGAACGCTCCTGCCCCCACCATGAGGGCGGCGTAGGCGCAGACCGCCACCCAGGTGAATGAGGACTCAGGCATCAACCTTCGGAGCTTACGCGTATCAATAAAGGGTCGGAAGGGCGCGATCAAGGCCGATCGCTATAATGATCGGATGCCCTTCATGCGTTCCGTACTCGCCATTGCAGCACTTCTGATGACGGGAGCCTGCGGCGCCCCGCCCTCTCAACAGAATACCGTCGCCCCCGCCTTCGACCTTCAAAACCTCGCCGGCGGACGCACCACCCTGGCCTCCTTCCAGGGCAAGGTGGTGGTGGTGGACTTCTGGGCGACCTGGTGCACCCCCTGCATCAAGGAGATCCCCGAATACACCGACTTCTACGCGAAGAACAAGTCGCGCGGCGTCGAGATGGTGGGCGTGGTCTTCGATTCGGGGGAGCCGAGTGAGATCCAGGAGTTCCTTCAGAAGACCAAGGTCGCTTATCCGCAGCTGGTCGGGGCCGATGATCTGCTCGGAAAGTACAACGCGAACCAGGGCTTCCCCACCACCTTCGTGATCGGGAAGAAGGGTCAGATCGTGAAGAAAGTTCTCGGATCGCCGCCGGGCAAGTTCGAGGGTCTGCAGAAGTCCGTCGACGAAGCCCTGGGTGTGAGCTAGACATGTCTCTCACTCAAGAAACCATACTCAACTCCCTGAAGGCGATCCAGGACCCCGATCTCCACAAGGACATCGTCACCCTTGGCTTCATCAAGGACGTGAAGATCAACGGCGGTTCGGTCGACTTCACCATCGAACTCACCACCCCGGCCTGTCCGGTCAAAGACCAGATGAAGGCCCAGGCCGAAGCGATCGTCGGAGCGCTGCCCGGTGTCTCTTCGGTGATGGTCAACATGACCGCGCAGGTGAGAGCCCGCGGGGGCATGACCTCACAGGCGATCCCGGGCATTCGGAATGTGGTCGCGATCGGCGCGGGCAAGGGCGGAGTCGGCAAATCCACCACCACCGTAAACCTCGCCATCGCTCTGGCCCAGAAGGGCGCCCGCGTCGGGATCATGGACGCGGACGTGTACGGACCGAACCTGCCTCAGATGCTCGGCATCGAGATGGAACCGGGCGCCATCGAACTCACCGCCGACCAGAAGATGATTCCGCCGATCGCGCACGGCATCAAGGCGCTTTCCATCGGCATGCTCGTCCCCAAGGACCAGGCCGTCATCTGGCGCGGGCCCATGCTGCACAGCGCGGTCCAGCAGTTCATGCGCGATGTGGCGTGGGGCGAACTCGATTACCTGCTCGTGGACCTTCCCCCCGGCACTGGTGACGTTGCCATCTCTCTGGCCCAGAGTGTCGGGGTTGCGGGCGCGGTGGTGGTGACCACACCGCAGGGCGTCTCGGTGTCCGACGTGCGCAAAGCCATCGCGATGTTCCAGAAGCTCAACATCCCCGTGCTCGGGGTGGTGGAGAACATGAGCTATTTCGCCTGTCCCCACTGCTCCGAACGCACCGAGATCTTCGGCAACGGAGGGGGCGCTTCCATCGCGAAGGATCTCAAGATCCCTCTCCTTGGCGACGTGCCCATCGACACCCGGGTCCGCAGCGGCGGAGACGACGGCACCCCGGTGGTGGTGGCAGCACCTGATTCAGCGGCGGCCCAGGCGTTCTCGGCCATCGCTTCCAAGGTGGCGGCGCGGATCTCCATGCAGGCCATGCGCACGCTCCGGATCGTCGAGTCGGACTAGATGCGGTCAAACAGATGGTCTGAAGGCGGTACGCCCTGCCGGGGTATCCTCTTTGAAGAGGGGACTTTAGGTGCGCTTGAGGAGTTGACGTTAGAAGGATTGCCCCCTAACTGGAGATGACAAGAACCGCATGACCCATTCACGAAGCCGATCCATGTGGGCATTGCCTGCCCTTGCGTTGTGGATGGTCGGTTGCGGGAACCCTACCCCCACCTCCGCCACCGACGGTGCGACTACGACCCCCACCCCCGCCAGCGCAACCGTAACCGTCACCGCAAGCCCCGACACCGTGACCGCCGCTGCGAGCCCCGACCGGGCCTACGTCTGGAGCGGTGCGTTCGTTGCCACCATCAGCAATACCAACCCGTCGCCCATCACCATCCGATCGATCACCTCCGACCTGCAGCAGTCGTCGGGCGGTATCGTAGTCACGCCGATCACGGGCACGGACGAGTCCTTTCGTTTCGATGTCCGGGCTCCGGGTAATCGGGTCGACGCCAACTCAAACATGGCGATTCCCTTCACTTTCTATTACACGCTGCCGAACGGAGGCCGAGAGGCCCTGGTGAGCCTGTCCTTCAGCGTGACTACGGACGCCGGCGCCTCCGGATCCGTGACCGCATCAGTGACACTCCAGTGAAGTGGGCGGCCTGGGCGCTCAGTCTGCTCCTCGCGGCCGAGACCCAGGGTGGCGCTCAGTCGGCGGTGTTCACTCACGCGACCGTCCCTCCGGTCGCCATCGGCGCCGCAACCTCTCAGCCCGAGGCGGTAGTCTCCGGCGACTGGAATTCGGACAAAAAGACCGATCTGGCCGTGGCCGACTCGAAAGGAGATCGGGTTTCGGTCCTGTTCGGAGACGGCAACACCACCTTCCTCCAGGCCGTCGACTTTGCGGTCGGCGCCACACCCATCGCCCTCGTATCCGCAGACCTGAACCTGGACGGGACCGCGGATCTCGCGGTCCTCAATCGTGGTTCGAGGACCGTGACCATCCTCGCCGGCAATGCCGCCTCGTTCACGATCGCCCGCACTATCGCCCTCGGCGGGTCAGGAATACTGACGGGGCTGGCTGTCGGCACCTGGGACGGCGACGCCATCCCGGATCTGGCTGTTGCCGCCGCGGGGGCCACGTCGATCCAGATATTTCACGGCGATGGAAACTACGGATTCGTGGCCGACAGCCTGCTTCCCGCTCCCACCGACATCTCCTTCATGGCGGCCAGCGACCTGGACGGCAACTCCCGAACCGACCTGGTCGTGGGAAGTCGCAACCGCGGGCGGGTATCGGTCTACCTGAACGGGATCGCGGCTCTCGGCGCGCCCCGAGAGTACGAGGTGGGCAGCGAGCCAACCGCGGCCGCGTTCTCGGACTTCAATTCCGACGGACGACTCGACATCGCGGTGGCGAACGGAGGATCGGATGATGTCTCGCTTCTCCTCCAGACCAGTACCGGGAACTTCAGTTCGGTCACACTCCTGAAGGTGGGCACGCGACCTATGGCCATCGTGGCCCTGGACCTGAACGCGGATGGCCCCCGAGACATCGCGACCGCGAACTTCGGATCGAGCGATCTGACCATCGCTCTCGGGGACGCGCGGGGTGGCTTTGCCGCCGGGACGCCAATCCCCGCGCGCTCGGCGACTCAGACTCTGGACGCCGCGGACGTGAACGGCGACGCTCGGCCCGATCTGATCTCCACCAGTCTCGGGGCCCCCGATATCTCCATCCTCGTAAATGGCGCGGCAGGCCGGTTCGCGGCGAGTGCCGATTACCGGGTCGGCCGTCAGCCCATTGCTCTGCAGGCCGGCGACATCGACCGCAATGGAACGCCGGATATCGCGGCCGCGAACTACAACGGGGAGAGCGTATCCGTGCTCCGGTACCAGAATCCCGGCGGTTTCCTGACCGCAGCGCAGTACGCCGCGGGCGGTACCAACCCCACGGCCTCTGCCCTGGCGGACTTCGACGGCGATGGCCGGCTCGACCTCGCTCTGGCGAACTTCGGTTCCGGCACCGTCTCGCTTCTCAAGGGCGACGGAGCCGGACATTTCGGCGACCCCACGAGCGTGATCAGCGGTCTCAGTCAGCCCCGGGCGCTGGTGGCCGCTCGTCTCAATGCCGACGCGCTTCCCGACCTCGTGGTCGCGGTCGAGGGCTCCGATGAAGCCATTTCGTATATCAACGGAGGCGGCACTTTCACCAAGGGCTCGTCGGCGCGCGTCGGTGGATCACCCTTCGCGCTTGCCGCCGGCGACGTAAATGGCGACGGCCTCATCGACATCGCGGCGGTGAACGCCCAGGATGATGATGTCTCGATCCTCATCGGGGACGGCTCCGGCGGGCTCTCGGCCAAGTCCAAGGTGAAGGTGGACGTGCGGCCTCTCGGCCTGGTGATGGGCGATTTCAACCGCGATGGCCGGATGGATATCGTGGTCGCGGAGAGCGGCGCCGCCGCCCTTCGCCTTCTCACCGGCGACGGTTCAGGCCAGTTTTCGGCGGGCGCGAGTTTCAAGGTGGGAGCTCAGCCCCGGTCGGTGGTTGCCGCCGACCTCGACGGAGACTCTATTCTCGATCTCGCGGTTTCGAACCAGGTATCCAACTCCGTGTCGGTGCTGAAGGGCGACGGGAAGGGCGGGTTTTCCAACGACGTTCGCTACCCGGTGGGCCTCTCACCCGCGAGCCTGGTCGCGGCGGACGTGAATGCCGACGGTCGCATCGATCTGGTGGTGGGAAATCTCGGCGCCGACACCATCTCGGTCCTGATCGGCAAGGGCGACGGAAGTTTTTTCTAGCGACTACGCCTCTCGGTTCGCGACAGAATCGCTGAGGTTCCCGCGGAATTCGGGTCTGGCCCCCTTGGCCCCATAGACTGTCCGCATGGCTGAATATGGACGGCAGGATCCCCTCGAGCCGCTTTGGGAAGCGGTGGCCGATCTGGGAAGGCGGGTTCGCGGAGCAGGCGCGGGTGGAGGCAGTGGCATCAAGGCGCCGCCGGGCCTCCGCAACTACGTGATTGCCGCCCTGGTAGTGCTGTTCCTTTTCACGGGTTTCTACCAGGTGGCGGCGGACGAGGTGGCGGTCATCCAGCGCTTCGGCAAGTATGCCCGAACCGCAGATCCGGGGCCTCATTTCCGGCTCCCCTTTGGCATAGAGCGCCTCACCCGCGTGCCGAACAAGCGGCAACTCAAGATGGAGTTCGGCTTCGAAACCGTCCGGGCCGGCACTCAGTCGCAGTTCCGGACTACCGAGGAGTCGAAGAAGGAATCGCTCATGCTCACCGGCGACCTCAATGTCGCGGTGGTCGAGTGGATCGTCCAGTACCGCATCAAGGATCCCTACAAATACCTGTTCCACCTCCGCAGCGTCTCCGACACCTTCCGGGACATGACGGAGTCCATCATGCGCGAAGTGGTGGGCGACCACAGTGTCGACGAGGTTCTGACCGTGGGCCGCGAGGCCATCGCCCTCCAGGCCAAGGAAGCACTTCAGAAACTCTGCGACCACTACGGAAACGGCATCGAGATCCAGCAACTCGTGCTTCAGGACGTCAACCCCCCGGATGAAGTGAAGCCGGCCTTCAACGAGGTCAACCAGGCGATTCAGGAGAAGGAGCGCGCCATCAACGAAGCTCTGGCCGACTACAACTCAGCGGTCCCCCAGGCCAAGGGCCAGGCCGAACAGCAGGTGCGGGCGGCCGAGGGCTACTCGCTCGAGCGCGTGAACGTGGCCGAGGGCGATGCGAAGCGGTTTGAGGCGGTCTACGAGGAGTATCGCAAGGCGCCCCAGGTCACCCGCCGCCGCCTCTACCTCGAGACCCTGGCCCGCGTGCTCGAACGCTCGGGCAGTAAGGTCATCGTGGATTCGCAGGTCAAAGGGATCCTGCCTCTGCTTCCGCTCGATGGCCTGACCAAAGACCTGACCAAGGAGAAGAAATGAGCGCCAACAATCTCATTCGGGCGGCCATCCTGGTGGTCCTCGCCTCATCGAGTCTTTACACCCTGGGCGAAACGGAGCAGGCGGTCCTGACGGTTTTCGGAAAACCCGCGGGCGACGCCGTCAACACGCCGGGCCTGCACGTCAAGATCCCGTTCATTCAGGTGGTCAATCGCTTCGACAAGCGCTGGCTCGAGTTCGACGGCGACCCGAACCAGATCCCCACGCGGGACAAGAAGTACCTGTGGATCGAAACGTACGCGCGCTGGCGGATTTCCGATCCTCTCCGCTTCTACCAGGCTGTCCAGGACGAGCGCGGCGCGCAGAGCCGCCTCGATGACATTGTCGATGGCGAGACCCGGAATGCGGTGGCCTCGTTCGACGTCATCGAACTGGTGCGATCCTCCAACCGGGCCTTCGAAGCCACCGAGGAACTCGCGGGGGTTGAGGAGGGTTCGGAAGCCGCCACCAAGGTGGTGACCGGGCGTTCAAAGATCGCCGCGGTCATCCTTGAGAAGGCCGCCGCCATCACCCCCCAATTCGGCGTCGAACTGGTGGACGTGCGATTCAAGAGGATCAGCTACGTGGAAAGCGTCCAGACCAAGGTCTTCGAGCGGATGATCTCCGAGCGGAAGCGGATCGCCGAGAAGAGCCGGTCCGAAGGAGCCGGCCGGGCCGCGGAGATCCGCGGGCAGAAAGAGCGCGACCTCCTCGCCGCATCGTCCGAGGGTTACAAGAAAGCTCAGCTGCTGAAAGGCGCCGCCGACGCCAAGGCCACCGGTATCTTCGCGCGCGCCTACGAACGCGACGCGGACTTCTACGCGTTCTTGAAATCGCTCGAAACCCTGGAGAAGACCATCGACTCGAAATCGGTGCTCGTGCTCTCGACCGAATCGGAGCTACTCAAGTACCTGAAGGGCGCCGGCGGAAAGTGAGGGGAGGTCAGGGGTCCTGAGGGGGCCGGGTTCGGGTCTGGCCCCCCTAGAATAGGGAATGGGAAGAATCGTTGAGTTGATTACGGATGTGGCCGCCTCCGCCGATGAGGAAGGCACCGGCCTCTCTCTTTCCACCGGCGATTTCGATCGTCTTCGCGACGACTGGGGCGACGACGAGATCGAGGACGCCCTGGCCCTGGCCCAGACCGCGTTCCATCATGAAGCAGTCACCGAGGCCGCCGATTCTCTTTCCGCTCGGGTGATCGAGGTCCTGGGAACGTTCGCGGACGAAAAGCGCTTCGTCAGTTGCGCTGATCCGGAGGCCGCCCTTCCCACCGAGACACTGGCTCAGCTGGCCCGAAGCGTCGCCTATCTCGAAGAGGCTCTCTCCCTGGTGCGGGACGCGCCCGCGCCCGACCGGACCCGCTTCGAAGAGCTTCTGAAACGACTGGCAAATCGGGGCATCGAGGACGAGATGGCCGCGATCCCGATGGTCCCCAAGGACGAAGACGAGATCGAACACTGAGAACCCGGTTGTGGCGCGTCTTGTGAGTCGGGTATAAAGGCTCTACGTCCCCCGAGGGTTCCTTCAATGCGGCGGACAATCGACACCTTCCGAAGAGCAAAAGAAACGCTTCCCCCGTCCGGCAACCCTGGAATCAAACTACAAGGAGAATGAACCGCGCGAAGCGTGGCCTCTTGGGGCCGCGTCCCTCGCGCGCGTGCAAGTGTTATGGCGGAAAACATCGTACTGGCGGAGATGACCTGGCCCGAAGTTCTGGAGGCCACCGCGGACAAGAAGTCGGTCGCCCTTGTCCCCCTCGGAGCCATTGAGGCCCACGGGCCCCATCTGCCCCTCGCCACCGCCACCTACCTCGCCATCGACGCGGCCAAGCGCACGGCCCGGAAGCTGAAAGCGCATGGCGTGCGGGGCATCGTCTTTCCGAACATCTCCTACAGCGTCTCCGAACGGGCCGCCGATTTTCCGGGGACTCTCTCGCTCTCCCGCGCCACCGCACTCACCTTTCTGAAGGAGGTGGCCGAGAACGCGACCCGGAACTTCCGCGCGGTGGCTTTCATCAACACCCATCTCGATCCCGCCCATCTCGAAGTCTTAAAGCAGGCGGTGGACGAGTCGAAGAAAGCCGGCGTGTCGGCCTGCCTCGTGGATCTGACCCGTAAGCGCTGGTCTCAGCAGCTGGGCCCGGTTTTCCAGAAAGGCGACCACGCGGGAGCCTTCGATACCTCAGCCATGATGGCCCTCAATCTGCCTTTGGTGCGCGAGCACGAACGAATCAGCATCCCGCCCATGGACGGCCTGGTGGCCTCCATGAAGAAGGGCGGCAAGACGTTCAAGGAGGTGGGCGGTGAAGACGCCTACTTCGGCGACCCGGGTGCGGCGACCATCGAGGACGGCGAGACCATCCTCGAACAGCTGGCGGAGATCTGCTCCATCTCCGTGATGGAACACCTGGCGAGCAAGTCGTAGTCGGGCAAAGCCCGACTACGATCGCGAGAGACCCGACGTTTCGGCTCGGAGCGAAGCGATCTCGCCCCACCTCTATCAAGCCTGGTAGTGGTGGGACCGGGTTGCTTCGGCTCAACTGCTAAACGGCGTGGGGCCTGCTGAGAAACCCGTGCGAGTAAGGCCCATTTCAGCCCATTTCCGTCATTGCGAGCCCAGCACGCCCGGTGGACGTGACGTTTGGGAGAAACCCACCGTCATTGCGAATGAGCCGGAGTTCCGGGATCGAATGAAGCAATCTCACGAGATCGGGAGATTGCTTCAGTCCTAGACGAAACTTCGGGTCCATCGCAATGACGGTCATGGGGTTTCTCCCAACCGTCACGGAGCGCGCAGCCTGGATTGGGCCAGCGCGAAGCCTGCCCTCGGGGCACGTAGTCCGTGGACCTACTCGCAATGAGGTAGTGGGGCGGTTAGCCGGTAGTGGTGGGAAGGGGGTTTGCTTCGGCCCAACTGCCAAACGGCGTGGGGCCTCGCAACGACGCTCGCGGCTACGCCTTCTTGGGGCGTCCCATGAAGAACAAGATCCCGGAAACCACCAGGACGGCGACCCCGAACATGGAGGCCTGCTCGGGCGAGAGGTGAACCTCGTGCCACTTCGCGCTCACTTCGGTGTTGGCGCCGAGAACGGTCATCAGCCCAACCGCGGTGATCCAGAAGCCATTGAAGATGCCCAGACCGCCCCACATGGTCATGAAGTCGCTGGAGCGTTCGGCCAAGGACTTCTTCGCCTCGAGGGCGGTGTTGAAGAGGGGTGAGTGGGTGCGGCTGTAGAACCAGTAGATCAGCATGCCGATGTCGAGCCAGACCAGGAACCGGACCCAGGTCAGAACCGCCAGCGACAGCATCAGGTAGGAACAGGAGAGGACGCCCAGGATCGGGATCGCCTGCCCCCCGGGGGCCCGGAAGGGGCGCTTCACCTCGGGACGCTTGATTCTCAGGACAATGACCGCGGCGCAGACCACCACGAAGGCGAAGAGGGTTCCGATGCTGGTCATCTCACCCACCACTTCGATCCGGGTGAATCCGGCGATGATGGCCACCACCACGCAGGTGATGATGGTGGTGATGTACGGCGTGCCGAACCTGGGGTGAACCTTGGAGATGCCCGGAGGCAGAAGCAGGTCGCGGCTCATCGAGAAGAAGATGCGGGGCTGGCTCATGAGCATGACCAGCAGAACGCTGGTGATTCCGGCGACCGCGCCCGCGGCCACCAGCGCGTCGGCCCAGCCGATGCCCAGCGAACCGAGCACGAAACCAACCGGGGCGTTCAGGAATCGCGTGATCTGCTCGGGAGCCTCGATCGGGGTTCCAGGCAGCGAGGCCTCGAGGGTCCTGTAATGAGTCACCGGGACGATTCCCGAGAGAACCGCCGCCACCGCGATGTACAAGACGGTGCAGATCACCAGCGAGGCGATGATGCCGATGGGCAGGTCGCGCTGCGGGTTCTTCGCTTCCTCCGCAGTGGTGGAGACGGCGTCGAAACCGATGTAGGCGAAGAACACCACCGCGGCCGCGCCCATGACCCCGGACCATCCGTAGGGCGCATAAGGCGCCCAGTTCGTGGGCTCGACATGCGAGAAGCCGACGCCCAGGAAGATGAGAACCGCCAGCAGCTTGATCGTGACCATGACCCCGTTGAAGCGCGCGCTCTCGCGAACCCCGATGACCAGAAGGATCATGATGAGGAGGACGATGCCGACCGCGGGAAGATTGACCACGGCGCCCGGAAGGATCCCCGGACCGGCCTGCATCCAGGTGGGAAGGATGATCCCGATTTTCGCGAGGACGCGCTGGAAATAGCCGCTCCAGCCGATGGCGACAGTCATCGAGCCGACCGCGTATTCGAGGATGAGATCCCAGCCGATCATCCAGGCCACGACCTCGCCCAGGGTGGCATAGGCATAGGTATAAGCGCTGCCCGCGACCGGAATCATCGACGCGAATTCGGCGTAGCAAAGGGCGGCGAAACCGCAGGCCAATCCCGCCATGACATAGGAAAGGGTGATGGCCGGGCCCGCCTGATTGGCGGCCGCAGTTCCGGTCAGGACGAAGATCCCGGTGCCGATGATCGCGCCAATGCCCAGAAGAGTGAGATCGAGCGCGGTGAGCGTGCGCTTGAGTCCTTTGCTCTTCTCTATGTCGCCCGTGAGTTGCTCAAGGGTCTTCGTCTGAAAAATATTGGCTGCCATCAAATCTCCAAGGGGGGCGTCGCCTTCGTCGCGTTCCAGTGAGTATAGCTACAATAAAAGACCCACTTTGATTCTCAAAAGGAGAAAAAACGAATGAAGTTCTCTCACGCCGTCGCCCTCGCCGTCACCCTCAGCGCCACGATCACCGCGGCCCAGGAGGTACGAGGCGAGGCCAAAGCCACGGTCGCCGGCAAGGCGGTCGCGGTCGAATACGGCCGCCCCTCTCTGGCCGGCCGCGACATGCTCGCCCAGGCCAAAGCCGGCGCGCCCTGGCGCATGGGCTCGGGATCCCCAACCTCATTCAAGACCGACGCGGATCTCACCTTCGGAACCGTGATGCTTCCCAAGGGTTCCTACGTCCTGACCGCGGTAAAAGATGAGAAGGGCGACTGGACGGTGATTGCAACGAGTCCGGACGGCAAGACCAAGGCGGCCGAAATGCCGCTCAAGTCGACCACCATGAAGGACTCGGTCGAGCAGTTCACGATCACGGTAAGCGGCAAGGCCAACGCGGGTGAGTTCGCGATGATGTGGGGCACCTCGAAGATGGCCACATCGTTCACGGGCAAATAACCCAGTTCACGGGCAAATAACCCTCGCCTTCAACCTGGCGCGAAGGGCCTTTCAGGCGGTTTCCTGAAGGGCCTTTTTTCGTTCAGAGTCTTCGGAGAGCGGCGCCCACGAGAGCAATCACCGATCTCGTCGGAGAGCCAGCGGAATCACCAGCTTCAGACCGGAGAGTTCATCGGAGAAGCTCATCACCTTCACATCGACCAGACCCGCGGCCGGACCGAAATGGCGAATGTCGTCCTCCCGGAAACCTTTCCGGCCTTTCGGCCAGACCGCCCAGACCGCGCCGTTCGAGACCATGCGTTTTTTCGCGTCGACCAGAAGCGGCAGATCGGAGGAAGAGTCGAGCCGTACGATGACGATGTCGTAGGGGCCGGCGCCCACCCGGGCCGCGACTTTGGCGCCCGCCGTTTTCAGTTCGTTGACGAACTCCCGTCCCTTAAGGCCGCGGAGCGCGACCCGAGACCCGGGCTTGACCCCAAGCTTCTCGGTGCGGCTTCGCGTGTAGACGCGATCAGTCGAGGCCATCTCGCCTAAATCAGGCCTTGAATCTCTTCGGGGTTCTGGAACTTCAGCTCGGTCAGCGCCACCAGCAGCGCCCGGGCGCAGCCGCGACAGTGGTCGAGTTCAGGGTAGCCAGTGGGGGCATCGACGAAGGTCAGGTGGAAGGCCGCGTCCTGGGCGGTATTGTGGGCAGTGCAGGCGCCTCCCTCCACGCGATACGGGGGGCGACGCTCGTACTTGAACCCGGACAAGCCCGGGAACGTCTTGTCGAGAAGATGCTCGACGACACGGATGATGCGGTCCTTGTCGTAGCCAAGGAGGCGGGAATCGGCGCGGACCGACACCTCCGTGCCTCGATCCGTCCAGGCCACCGCGATGCCGAGGGACGTGCCCTCAACCCGCAGCAGGTCGCTCGCGATCTCGGCGATGACATCGCGGTGCTCGTCGGGCACCCGGCCGATGGGAGCGATCCTGACCGCGCCCTGGCTCATCATCCACTGGGTGGAGATCGCCTTGTAGTTGTACCACTCGGCGGGAACGCGATAGTCGCGCAGCTCGGCCAGAATGTTCCGGGTGTCCTCGTCGCGCGTGAGTTTCTCGAACATCCGGAAGTCGAGCGCGGTCGAGCCATGCAGCAAGGCGCTGGTGTCGGTGTAGATGCCCAGGGCGGCGGCGGCGCGGCCCTTCGGGCCAATGTCCTCCCAGACCCCGAAAGCAAGGCCGATCGAAGCCATGAAGGCGGAGGTCGAGCCCACGGGAAGCCCGACGAAGGCATGACGGATCGACCGGACGCCTCGCTCCTTACTCTGGCGCTCGACCTCTTCAAGGCCGGTGTGATGATCGGCCACGAAGAAGAAGTCGCGTTCAGGCAGCACCCCCGACGTGTTCCGCGCGCCCAAAGGCGGCGAGGCGTCGACCATGCAGGCGAGACCGTCCTCGATGCGTGCGTCGTTGGGATGGTAGTACTCGATGCCACACACTTTCGCCATCTGAACATTCTGGGGATGGCCAAGGGCTCCGGTCAGGATGCGCACCTGCTCGGCCCCCAGCTTCTTCAGGATGGCCTCCAGCATGATGGCGCTGCCAAAGGCATCGGGGTCGCCGGTCCACTGGGTGTAGATGTTGGCGCCGCGGTCGCGGATCAGCGGAGCCGATCGCTTCAGTCCGGCATAGGCCGAATAGGCGAGACGGAGAAGCTCGAAGTGATTGCGGGTGAACCGCTTGCCGAAAGGGGCCCCGAATTTGGAGATGACGCGGGCGATTCCGGGCAGACGACCCACCGCAGCCAGGGTTCGACGCGGCGCTCGTTTGACCTTCGGCGCCTTGCCGCCGTTTCCGGCGCCCGGGGGCTGGCTGTTCAATAGAACCTGCGTCCCGAAGAAGCGTAGTCATTCAGGATCGGCGCGGGATCGAAACGCGCCCCGTGCTGACTCTGGAGTCGTTTCAGGGTATCCAGCACCGTGCGCGCGCCCAGCGTGTCGATGGTGCGGAACGGCCCCCCCCACCAGGGCGGAAAGCCGAGACCGAAAATCGCGCCGATGTCGCCGTCCACCGGCTTGCGCAGAATGCCTTCCTGCAGACAGTAGGCGGACTCATTCAGGAACGCGTGGAAGAGACGCTCCTGAATCACTTTCGCTTCCATCGTTTTTTGTCCCGCCCCCTTCGGCATCAGAGAGTAAACGGATGAGTCGACTTCCTTCGACTTGGACCTCGGTCCGGCGTCGTAACGATAGAAACCCTTCGCATTCTTGCGACCCAGACGCCCGTCGGCGATCAGTTTCGCCATCGAGGGTGGGGGATCCATGCGCGCGCCAAAGGCGTGGTGAAGGATCTTCTGGACCTTGGCCCCCACGTCGATCCCCACTTCGTCGAGGAGGGTGATGGGCCCCACGGGAAAGCCAAAGTCCCTCATCGCCTTGTCGATGGCTTCGACGGCCACACCCTCTTCGAGAAGGTGGGCGGCCTCATTCATGTAGGGGGCCAGGGCACGCGAGGTGAAGAAGCCGGCGCCATCGCCCACCACGATGACGTGTTTTCCGATCCTTCGGCCGAAGGCGACCGCGACCTCGGTTGTGCTTCGTGCCGTGTCTTTGGTCTCGATGATCTCGAGAAGCGGCATCTTGTGAACGGGCGAGAAGAAGTGCATCCCAAGGACCAGGTCCTTGCGCCTGGCATTCTGGGCGATGTCGGTGATAGGCAGCGACGAAGTGTTCGAGGCGAAGACGCAGGTCTCGGAGGTCGCATCCTCAGTTTCCTTCAGGACCTGGCGCTTCACATTCAGGTCTTCGAAGACCGCTTCAATCACCAGCTCAGCCTGCTTGAAACCGCCGTAGTCGGTGGTCACCGAGACCCGGTCCATCTTCTGTTCGAGGTCGCGGGAGTTGAGACTTCCCCGCTTGCGGCGCTCGTCCCAGATGCCGCGGACGTAACCGAGACCCCGGTTGACGCTGGCGTCGTCGCGATCCTTCATGCGCGCGCGCAGGCCCGAATCGGCGGCGATGCCGGCAATGCCCGCGCCCATGAGTCCGGCCCCGAGAATGCAGACCTTGGAGATCTCGGGCGGAGGGTCGGGAAGGGGGACGGCTTTCTTGATGTCCTGGATGGCGAAGAAGACATTCACCAGGGCGCGGGAAACGTCGCCCACCAGCAGTTCGCCAAACGCCTCGGCCTCGAGCTGAAGGCCGGCCGAGAGCGAGGTGGCCGTGCCGGCCTTGATGACTTCGATGGCCCGCAGCGGCGCCGGATAGTGTCCACCCGTCTTGGCCATCACCGACGAGCGGGCCTTCGAGAAGATGATCGGGCGCGCGAGCCTCTCCACCAGTTTGATCCCGGGGTGAACGGGCTTCTTGCCCGCCGCGATGGCGAGAGCGAGAGCGGCCGCCCGATCTTCGAGGATCGATCGCGGAACGACTTCGTCCACCAGTCCCGCCCGCAGTGCCTTGGTCGCCTTCAGATTCCGCGCGGTCAGGATCATGTCGAGGCTCAGGGCGAGACCGACCAGCCGGGGCAGGCGCTGGGTGCCGCCCATGCCCGGCACC
>JANLSZ010000268.1:0-12547 GCA_031362685.1 Vicinamibacteria bacterium
ACCTCGGCCATGTTCCAGAGGAAAGATGGGATCGTCGACTTCGACAAGGACTGGTGCATCGGGTGCAAGGCCTGCATCGCGGCTTGTCCTTACGATGCGATCTTCATCAATCCCGAGGATCACACCGCCGAGAAGTGCAACATGTGCGCGCATCGGCTTGAGGTCGGGTTGGAGCCTGCGTGCGTGGTGGTGTGTCCGACTCAGGCGATTCTGGTTGGGGATATGAATGATCCCAACTCCAAGGTGGCGGGGATCATCAATCGGGAAGTGGTGGCGGTGCGGCGGCCGGAGAAGGACACTCGGCCGAAGCTCTTCTATAAGGGGGCTCATTCGGCGACGCTGGATCCGCTGGCGGCGAGACGGCCGACCGGTGGGATCTTCATGTGGTCGGAGCAGGCTGGGCGGTTGGAAGGGAAGACGATTGCTTCCGGGGTGGCTTCGACAGGCTCAGCCACCGGTGGGGGGTCGCTTCGGCTTCGCTCAGCGACCGGTATTCTGGGTGCGGGCATTCGCACGACTTCGTCCGCGGCGGCGGTGCTTTCTTACGACATTCCTCATAATCGGCCCTGGGACTGGCGCGTCTCGGCTTACACGTGGACGAAGGGGATCTCCGCGGGCGTTTACCTGGTCGCGGCGCTTTGGCTTTCCGATGACACGCTGCTCTGGGACACCGTGGTTCCGGTGATCTGCGGCTTCTTTCTGGCTCTCACCGGGGCGCTTCTGGTCTGGGATCTGAAGCAGCCCACTCGCTTTTATTACATGTTCCTGCGGCCGCAGTGGAAGAGCTGGCTGGTGCGGGGGGCGGTGATCATCTCGGCCTACGGGGCGGTGCTCGTGGCGCAGTTCGTGGCGGGGTTGATGGGGAATTCGGAGGTGACTTCGGCGCTGCGGTATGTCGGGGTGCCTTTGGCTGGGTTGACGGCGGTGTACACCGCTTACCTCTTTGCGCAGGCCAAGGCTCGGGATCTTTGGCAGAACCCTCTGCTGCCGGGGCACTTCGTGGTTCAGGCGGTGGTCGCGGGGGCTTCGGTGCTGGCGATTCTGGAGTCGAGCCGGGGTGAGCTTGCGACTCTGGTCGCGGGGGCGACGCTGGTGCATCTGCTTCTGGTGGCGGGCGACGTGACCCTCACTCATGCCACCGCTCACGCTCGCATGGCGGCTCACGAGATCACGCATGGTGAGTTCCGCGGATTCTTTCTTCTGGCTCTGGGCCTTTCGGCGATTGGCCTCGCCACACCCTGGATCGGCGCTCTCGGCGCCGTGTCCGCTCTCTTCGGCCTTCTCGCCTGGGAACATGCGCATGTCCAGGCCGGCCAATCGGTGCCCCTCGCATGACCGCCAACAGGCTTCCCATCTCCGGCAATCAGAAGGCGGTCGACGCCTTCAAGCGCGACACCGACAAGCGCGACGAGACGTTCTATCAGGGCCCGAGTGGTGGGGAGCTCGCTTCATTCCCGCCCAAGGAGAGGTGGGACGACTGGGTCGAGCTCGACTCGAAGTCGTGGCCTCGTCGGAAGGAGCTGCGGCAGGTTCTGGTTCCCACCACCTGCTTCAACTGCGAGTCGGCTTGCGGTTTGCTCGCTTACATCGACAAGGAGACGCTCGAGGTTCGGAAGTTCGAGGGGAACCCCGAGCATCCCGGGTCGCGCGGGCGCAACTGCGCCAAGGGTCCGGCGACGCTCAATCAGATTCAGGACGTCGACCGCATCCTGTATCCCTTGAAGAGGGTGGGGAAGCGGGGCTCGGGGCGCTTCGAGCGCGTGTCGTGGGACGAGGCGATGAACGACATCGCGGGGCGGATCCGCAAGGCCCTCGTCGACAAGCGGCCGAACGACATCATGTACCACGTGGGCCGGCCCGGCGAGGATGGCTACACCGAGCGCGTGCTCGCGGCGTGGGGGGTGGACGGGCACAACTCGCACACCAACATCTGCTCTTCGGCGGCGCGGGCGGGGTATCAGTTCTGGATGGGGTTCGATCGGCCGAGCCCGGATCATGCGAACGCCGAGGTGATTCTGCTCATCAGCGCTCACCTCGAGTCGGGGCACTACTTCAATCCGCATGCGCAGCGGATCATGGATGGGAAGCAGAAGGGCGCGAAGCTGATCGTGATGGATGTGCGGTTGTCCAATACCGCGACCCATGCCGATCATTGGATCGCGCCGTACCCGGGGTCGGAGGCGGCGATCCTGCTCGCGATCGCGAGCTACATTCTCCAGCACAAGCGCCACAACCGCGAGTTCATGCGGAAGTTCTGGAACTGGGAGCAGTACCTCGCGGCCGAGCGGCCGGAGATGCCGCGGACGTTCGAGAGCTTCGAGACGGCGATTGGCGAGGCGTATGCGTCGTACACGTTCGAGTTCGCGGCGGCGGAGTCGGGTGTGGATGCTTCGAAGCTTCGCGAGATCGCGGAGATTGTTTCGAAGGCGGGGACGAAGCTGGCTGCGCACAACTGGCGGTCGGCGGCGGCGGGGGCGGAGGGCGGATGGCAGGTCGCGCGGAGCCTCTTCTTCCTGAACTGCCTGTTGGGCGCTGTTGCTTGTGAGGGCGGGACGTATCCCAACACCTGGAACAAGTTCGTGCCCAAGCCGATGTACATGCCGCCGCACCCCAAGACGTGGAACGAGCTCACCTGGCCCAAAGAGTTCCCCATGTCGATGTACGAGATGTCGATGCTTCTCCCGCATTTTCTCCGTGAGGGGCGCGGGAAGCTGGATGTCTACTTCTCGCGTGTCTACAACGCGATCTGGACGAACCCCGACGGTTTCTCATGGATCGATCAATTCACGAAGGACGATTCGCCCATCGGGTTGCATGTGGCTTTGACACCCACCTGGAGCGAGACCGCGTACTTCGCGGATTACATCCTGCCCATGGGGCTTGGGAGCGAGCGGCACGATCTGCATTCGTACGAGACCCAGGATGCGCAGTGGATCGGGTTCCGGCAGCCGGTGCTGAAGGAAGCGAAGCGGCGGATGGGGAAGGGTGCTCCAGCTGGGAGCGACACGCGCGCGGTGAATCCCGGCGAGGTCTGGGAAGAAAACGAGATGTGGATCGATCTCTCGTGGCGGATCGATCCGGATGGGTCGATGGGGATCCGGAAGTTCTTCGAGTCGAAGAAGGCGGCGGGGACGAAGCTCTCGATCGACGAGTACTACGACCACATCTTCGATAACTCGGTGCCCGGTTTGCCTGCGAAGGCGGCGGCCGAGGATCTGTCGGCTGGCGACTTCATGCGGCGGTACGGAGCGTATGAGATCAAGAGCGGGATCGGGCCGTTGTTCGCGGAGGAAGTGCCCGCGGCGGAAATGGTCGATGTTGCGAAGGATGGATTCGGACGCGTGTATGCCGCGTCGCCCAAGCCGGATTCACTCAACGTCGCGCCGCAGCCTGTGCCCGACTCGGATTCGGCTGGACGGCGGCCGGTGGGGATTGATGTCGATGGCCGCGTGCTGCGTGGCTTCCCGACGCCGTCCGGCAAGCTCGAGTTCTACTCGCCGACGTTGAAGGCGTGGGGGTATCCCGAGGCGGCGATTCCCGTCTACATCAAGAGCCACGTGCATCCGGAGAATCTGCTGAAAGATGAGCTGCCTCTGATTCCCACGTTCCGGCTGCCCATTCAGATCCACACCCGCAGCGGAAACTCGAAGTGGCTGTCGGAGATCGCTCACTCGAACCCGCTGTGGATCCACACGTCGCATGCCGCGCAGGTCGGCGTCGAGACCGGGGAACTGGTTCGCGTCTCCACCCGCATCGGCTACTTCGTGGTGAAGGCGTGGGTGACCGAGGGCATCAAGCCCGGCGTGGTCGCGTGCTCGCATCACATGGGCCGGTGGAAGCTGGAACAGGGTGAAGGCCAGCGGTCGTCGATGGCCACGGTGTCGATGGAGCGGACCGCGTCGAGCTACATGTTGCGTCGGCTCTCCGGGGTTGAGGCGCATGACGATGCGCGGGACAAGGATCTTTCGCGGGTGTGGTGGACCGACGCGGGCGTTCATCAGAACCTCACGTTCCCGGTCCAGCCCGATCCGCTGTCGGGCATGCACTGCTGGCACCAGGCGGTGCGGGTGGAGAAGGCGCACGAAGGGGATAGGTATGGCGACATCTCAGTGGATCTCGAGAAGTCGAAAGCGCACTACGAAACATGGATGGCGAAGACCAGGCCGGCCGGGAAGTTCTCCCCGGATGGGACTCGGCGGCCGCATTGGTTGCAGCGGCCGCTCCGGCCGTCGAAAGACGCCTACAAGCTGTAGCTCGCGGGCTGATAGTTGGGGAAGGGGGTTGCTTCGGCCCACTACCAAAGGACCTGGGCCTCGCAATGACGACAGGTCCGATTGGCTTGGTAGTTGTGTGGGTTGGCCTGCTAAGGAACCCGTGCGAGTTTGGCCCATTTCAGCCCATTTCCGTCACTGCGAGGAGGCCTTCGAAGAGGGCCGACGAAGCAGTCTCTTTGGGCTCGAGAGATTGCTTCAGGCCACACACACGGACCGAGGCCTTCGCAATGACGGTCATGGGGTTTCTTCCAACAGTCACGGAGCGTGCAGCCTGGCCTTGGGCCACGTAGTCCGTGGACCGACTCGCAATGACGTAGGGTCCAATTGGCTTGGCAGCGGGGTGCCGCGTCCGTTCGTCCCCGATCCAACTGCCAAGGTAATTGGAACTCTCGTCATTGCGAGGAGCCACTCCGTTCGCAATGCGACGAAGCAACCCCGTCCAGCCACTACCCGCCGCGACGAAGCAACCCCGTCCAACCACTACCAGCCGCCACGAGGCCCTCGGGTACGGCGGCGGCGCGCGCGCTGATAGGCTTCCTTGCGGATGTTGAGCGACCCCGGCTACAAGTTCTGTCCCAAGTGCGGGGCGGCGCTCAGTCGTCGCCGGCTGAAGGACTTCGAGCCCGAGCGGCTGGTCTGCACCGGCTGCATGTTCGTGATGTACCTGAATCCGAAGGTGGCCGCGGGAACGGTGGTTGAGTACGAAGGCGGCATCGTCCTGCTCCGCCGCGAGATCGAGCCGCGCGCTGGTTTCTGGGTTCATCCTGGTGGTTTCGTCGATCGCGGCGAGACCCTCGAACAGGCGGCGAAGCGAGAGACCCGCGAAGAGGTTGGCCTCGAGGTCGAGATCACGGGCCTCCTCGGGGCGTTCTCGTTCCACGACAGTGAAGTGGTGGTGGTGACGTTCGCGGCTCAGCACGTCTCTGGAGAGCCCGCGGTGGGCGACGAAAGCCTCGAGGTCCACGCCTTCGATCCGCGCGATATCCCGTGGGACGAGCTCGCGTTTCCAAGCACGCGCCTCGCGCTCAAGGAGTACCTGCGGACGAGGGACGCCGGGCCGGCGCCACCGGACCGCGCGGCCACCGCGGAGATTTCCGCAGCCCTGGTTGCGTCGGCGTTGCGCGGGCGCGCGGAGCCGAACCCGTTGCTGCCCGCCCGGCCCCCCATCGCCCTGGCTCCTGAACCCGGGCGACTCGAGGTTCTGACCGATGCGCGCGCCGCCGCTTTCAGGGCCAAGGACGTGCGCGCGGCCTCGCTCGTCTATCCGCGGTTGATCGAAATCCTGCGCGGAGCCCGTCGCTATAAGGAGGCCCTGGAGATTGCGGAGGAGGGCCTTGGTCTGACCCACGATCCCTTGATCGCTCGACTCGCCGACGAAGTGGCGCACGACCTCGCGGAATCGGAGACCGAGCGTTGCTGAGCAATTCGGCGTTGCCATCGAGCAGCCCTTAAACTCCCACCTCTATGAAAACTCTCCGGATCGTCCTGGGACTGGCTCCCCTCCTGTGTCTGGCCCTCATCCTTCCCGCTTGTGGAGGCAACTCCACCTCCCCCTCCGACGGGACGCTCGGGGTTGAGGACCTGGTCGTCGGAACCGGTCCCACGGTGCTGAGCGGGGACACCGCGACCGTCACCTACGTCGGCACCCTGACCAACGGAACGCAGTTTGATGCGGGGACCTTCACCTTCCGAGTGGGCGCGGGCACCGTCATCAAGGGCTGGGATCAGGGTTTGGTGGGCATGCGGGTGGGCGGTAAGCGCCGTCTGACCATCCCCCCCAATCTCGCCTATGGAAACCAGGCCACGGGCTCGATTCCCGCGAACTCAACCCTGAAGTTCGACATCACTCTTCTCTCCATTGCCGGGAAGTAGTCGAGACGCCCGCGATCGCCGTGGTTCGGCCTGACCGGCCGCCCACGTCCGGCGGTCGCGAAGGCCGAGACTCCTCAATAGAGTAAGCGTCATTGCACGAACTCATTCTTTGGATCCAGGACGTCGCGGTTCCGAGGCTCGGCTGGTTCGGGATGTTCCTGGTGGCGGTCGCTGACTCGTCGTTCGTCTCGCTGCCCGAGGTGAGCGATCTGCTCATCGTCACCGCCGCGGCCAAGGACCCGAGCATCGCCTGGGAGTTCGTGCTTGCCACCGCGCTGGGTTCGATGGTGGGGTGCCTCCTGCTCTACGAGGTGGGCCGGAGGGGGGGCGAAAGGGTGGCCACCCGATTCGTGTCTCCCCAAAAACTCCTCAAGGCCGAGACGATCCTGGCCCGCTACGGTGTTTTCGCCATCGCCATCCCCGCTCTGTCTCCGCCGCCCATGCCCTTCAAGGGCTTTGTCCTCGCCGCCGGGATCTTCGCGATGCCGCGCGTGCAATTCATGGCTACCGTGTTCGTCGCCCGCGGCATCCGTTACGTGGTCTGGGCCCTGCTCGGGGCCGCCTATGGGGACGAGGCGATCGGCTGGGTCAAGAACCTCGACGTCTGGGTCAAGAACAATCTCCCGATAGTGGCCGCGTTCCTTGTCCTTTTCGTCGTCGGTTTCGTCCTGTGGTGGCGGAGCCACCGCGTGCCCCCCCCCGAATCTTCTTGACTCGGTTGCGTTGCGGGTGGCACTGGTCACGGACGCAGTCCGTGGACCGGCTCGCAATGACGTCCGGTCCAGGGGGCTTGGTAGTGGTTGGCCGCACAACACATAATCGGGCCTCCAGCCGTTCCACGCAGTTCAAATCATTGACCGAGGTGATGGCATGAGCCGTTCTGTTCGCGCGACACTCGCAAGCCTGGCTTTGATTGCCGTCTCCGCTCTGGTAGGAGGGGCTTTCGGGAAGAGCGCTCAAGCCGCCGCCGATACGCGCGAGTTGCACCTCAAGCGCTACTCCGAGATTCTGGCCGCCATCGAGTCGAGCTACGTCGAGGAAATCGATCCCAGTAAGCCAGTAGCCTCGTCCATTCGGGAGATGCTGCGGACCCTCGACCCTCATTCGAGTTTCTTCGAAGTGAAGGAATTCTCACAAATGCAGGAGAGGCAGAAGGGCTCCTACTTCGGCCTGGGGATCACGATCGTCTCTATCGAAGGGCGCATCACCGTGGTCTCGCCGTTCGAGGGCTCGCCCGCGCATCGCCTGGGCATCCGCGCCGGGGACATCATCGTCGGCATCGAGTCGGAAGACGCGCGCGGCATGGACATCGATGCGGTGGTGAAGCGCCTGCGCGGGCCCAAGGGTTCGCAGGTCAAGGTGAAGCTCGAACGCGAGGGCTATGCGCAGCCGCTTGAGTTCGTCGTCGTCCGGGATGAGATTCCCATTCACTCCGTGCCTTACTCGTTCATGGTCGCGAAGGACGTGGGCTACATCCGGCTGGTGGACTTCAACGAGACCACCGCCTGCCGTCCGAGCGAGCCCTTGGGCTGCGAGCGGGAACTGGAGAAGGCGCTTCGCACCTTGAAGGACCAGGGAGCCACGTCCTATGTGCTCGACATCCGCGACAACCCCGGCGGCCTCCTCGACATGGCCTTCGCCGTTCCCAATCTCTTCCTGAAGAAGGGCCAGATGGTGGTGTACACCAAGGGCCGCTACAAGCGCGACGAGTCGAGCTACATCACCGAGAGCGATTCGCCCTGGGCCAACGTGCCCCTGGTGGTGATGACCTCGCGCCACTCCGCTTCCGCTTCCGAAATCGTGGCCGGCGCGATTCAGGATCACGACCGCGGACTCATCATCGGCGAGCGGACCTTCGGAAAGGGTCTGGTCCAGACGATCTGGCCGCTGCGCAGCGTGCGCGGCTACGCTCTGAGTTTGACCACCGCCCGTTACTACACTCCGTCGGGGCGCTCGATTCAACGTCCCTACGGCGATAACACTGCGCTCGAGGATTATCAGGCGCCCAAGGAGCGGAGCGGCTGCGACGTGGAAGGCGCGGATCCGCGCCTCACCGACGCCGGTCGCCGGGTGTTCGGCGGAGACGGCATTGCGCCCGACACCTGTATCGAGCCGCTGAAAACCGGAACCGTGGTAGCGAGCCTGCAGTCGCGTCAGGCCTTTGTGAACTTCACTCGCTTCTTCGACTCCGCCGAGGTGGCGGAGAAGACCGCAGTTGAAGGCGCCGGTTCGCGGGCGAGGGTGGGCAACGACAAGGTGCGCCTGATCGGCAAGGACTTCAAGGTGACGCCGGAGGTGGTGGCGCAATTCACGGAGTTCCTCAAGGCCGAGAAGGTCGTCTTCGACCAGAAGGAGTTCGAGGCGAGCCGCGCGGAGGTCGAAGCGGAGATTCTGGAAGAGACCATGCGTCAGGTCTTCGGCGAAGGCGAGGCCCGCCGACGTCTGTACGCTCTTGACCCACAATTGAAGAAGGCCATCGACAGCATTCCGCTCTCTCGGATGTTGCTGAAGGACCCCCAGCGCTACATCAGCGAGACCGCCACCAAGCGCGCCGCCGGGAAATAACTCAACGACGTCCCCCGGCCACCGCCGCCAAACGCGATACCGTAACCGCATGCTGAGAGACGCCTCGGGCGCGCCGGCCGATCAGTCTGAAGCCGAACCAGGCGCCTCCCGCCTCCTCGCGTGCGCGCGCTGTCGGCGCCTGATCGCTTCGGCCGCGGATCGGATCGAGATGAACGGGGCGCACCAGCACATCTTCGCCAATCCGGACGGGGAGCGGTTTCGGATCGGCTGCTTCGGCGACGCCACCGGCCTCCTCCGCCTCGGTCCGTCGAGCCTCGAGTGGACCTGGTTCGCCGGCTTCACGTGGCAGAGCGAAGTCTGCGCGGGCTGTCGCGACTTTCTGGGCTGGCTCTATCGTCGGGGCGATCATCGCTTCCACGGCCTGATTCTCGACGCTCTGGTCGAGATCGACGAGAGCTGAATGCAGCCGCGCGTCCGTCTCACCGCCGCCCTGCTGGCGACGATTCTCACCGTGGCCTGCGGGTCGAGTCCGACCTCTCCCTCCGGATCGGGCCCTCCGACCCGCGGGTTGCCTTCGGTGGCGGTCATGGGGAGTGCGCGCCTCAACGCTTCGCAGCTGGTCGCCTGGTTCAACCGGAGGCAGCCTCAACCCGTGGGTGTCTATGGGGCCGCGGAGCCGGTGGAGTTTCTGGCGTCTTACTTCATCGACGAGGGGGCCCTCGAGGGCGTGGCCGGCGATGTGGGCTTCGTTCAGAGCATCGTCGAGACGGGGTGGTTCCGGTTCAACGGAGCGGTGCCCGGGTCGAAGAACAATTTCGCCGGCATCGGGGCGGTGGACGGTAGTCCCGCGGAAGCGGCTTCGTTCCCGGATGCCCGCACCGGCGTGCGGGCCCAGATCCAGCACCTGCGCGCTTACGCCGATCCACTCGCCGTGTCGTGCACGATGCCGCCGCTGCATAGCCCGTGCGCCGATCCGCGCTTTGCGCTGGTCACTCCCAAGGGCCGCGCGCCCTTGTGGAATCAATTTGGAGGAGGGATCTGGGCCAGCTCTTCAACGTATGGCCTCGACATTCTTGCCCGATATCAGGAGGCTCTCGCCTTCAACGGCCTGTCGCTTTAGGACCCGTCGCAGGGAAGCGAAAGGCGTTGTGGGTTTCGGGCCAAAGAAGGTATCCTTCGCGTCCCTCGCGGGGGATCGTCATCTCCTGAGTCGTCCGCAGCGGCCTTCAAAAGCCGCGGTTTGGTTCAAGCCGGAGTGGTGGAACTGGCAGACACGCACGTTTGAGGGGCGTGTGGAGAAATCCGTGCGGGTTCAAATCCCGCCTCCGGCACCATCCTTGAGCTGGGGGGCCGCAGTCCTGCCACGGACTGCCGTGCTCAGCCCCCCAGACCCCCGTCGCTTCGGCCCAAGTGAATTGGGCCTGCGCTTGGCCTTGAGCTGGGGGGCCGCAGTCGTGGCCGGGGTCACCGCGAGGCCCAGCCCACGACCCAGGCAATTGGACCTCTCGTCATTGCGAAGGCCCCAGTCCGTTCGCAGTGGCCGAAGCAACCCCGTCCCCCAACTACCCAGCCGGCTCGGACGTAACCCCTACTTCCGGCCCAGCTCTTCGAGCACTCCCTTGATCAGCAAGGGCCAGACCGTGGTGGCGTCGGCGTAGACCTCGGCTTGCCGCCCTCCTTCGCTTCTCGGGACAAACTTGCCCCACGACACGCCCTCCGAGTACGTGCAGCCTGAGAGGCCGCCCCAGTGAACGGGCTCGGGGCAGATGCGCACGGCGTAGTGATAGCGAGGAGGCCTGAAGCTCTCTTCGAGGCGGTCGTTCGTGATGTCGACGAAGGGGCCCACTTCCTGGGCCCAGTTGCGCGGGACGCCGCCGCCGATGGTGAAGATGCCGAGCTTCTTGGCGCCGAGGGCGAAACGCGCGAAGCTGATGAGGTCGTGGAACGGGTTGTAGCGTGGGACCACGTTGAACAGATCCATCGGTGTCTTGATCTCGCCGCGCTTGCGGGCATGGCGCATGGCCCAGGTGGCAAGGTCCAGGCCGAGCTCGGAGTCGGTGAGGGCGGGAACGTAGACCGGCACGCCCTTCAAATACGCGCTGCGAAGGACGCCGCCGCCGTCCGTGTCCTCGGCGAGAACCTGGCCGAGGGCCCGGCAGATCACTTCGGAGGAAAGCTCCTTCTCCGGTCCAAGAAGTTCCATCGCCTTCGTTGAGAACTCCTCGACATGATTGAGATTCGCTTCCATCTCCAGGGTGTCGTAGACGCGGTTGTAGCCCTTGTCGAAAAGCTCCTCGTCGGAGACTTCGGGGTTGTAGCGATAATGGGTAAGGCCGATCGCTTCCGATAGACCGTGCGCCATCAGGGCTCCCGTGGAGACCACGGCGTGGACCAGGCCCTCATCGATCATTTTCTGGATGACCTTGCCCATCTTGCCGATGGTCATGGCTCCCGAAAGAGTCATCACCACCTTGCAGTCCGGGTCCTTCGCCATGGCCACCATGATCTCGAAGGCCTCGCCGAGGGAGCGACCGGAAAATGCGGTGTGGCTCATGCCCCGCAGCAGCGAGGCGAACGAAGTGACTTCGTCGAGATCGAGACTCTTGAGGGGAACGAGCCGGTCTTCACGGCCGTCATGGAGGTGGCGTTTGTGCATGCCGCGCAATCTACCAGCGCGGCGAGAAGTACCGTCATTGCGAGGGACCCGTCGTTTTGGAGTGCAGCGCGAAGCCTGGCCTCGGGCCACCGAAGCAATCCCTCGAGAGATTGCTTCAGGCCATGCGAAAGGAGAGCGGCCTTCGCAATGACGGTCTGACCAATGACGTAGCCGGATCGGTTAGATAACGCTGCGTAGGTGCTTGAGGTGGGTGATCTGGTAGTGGACTACGATGCTCGCGGCTGCTGTGGCGCGCTGGGGATTGAACCAGACGAAAGGGATGGAGGCGCGATTCGCAGCCAGTCCATCCACGTGCGGATCGTCGCCCACGTAGACCGCTTCGTGGGGGCGAACGCGCAGGCGCTTGAGCGCCAGCTCCATGATGCGGGGATCCGGTTTGGTGAAGCCAGCACGCTCCGAGGTGACGACTACCCTGAAGGAGTCCATGAGCTCGCTGGCTCGAAGCCGTCGCCTCTGAACGCGGTCGATTCCGTTGGTGACCACGCCCAGTCGATAACCCAGACGCGAGATCGACCGCACCGCGGCTTTCGCTCCCGCGATCAGGTCGCCGCGAGAGGAGAACTCCTCGAGGTAGAGGGGCGCCAGCTTCTTCGCGTGAGCGGGGTCGCGCTTCATTTTCTCGAGCCAGAGATGAAACCTCACAACCCGGAGTTCTTTCGAGGTCAGACGGCCCGCGCGGTATTCGCTCCAGACGTGGGTGTTGACCATTCGATACGCCTCGAGAGCGCGCACTCCGAAGGGCACTCCGACCACCTGAGCCACCGTAGCGAGCGCTTTGCGCTCCGTCTTCTCGGTGTCGAAAAGCGTGTGGTCGAGGTCGAAGAGAACGGCCCGGACCGGCCTCACGCCCAACCTACTTGGCGCGATAGGTGATGAAACCCTTTTTCAGGTCGTAGGGGGACACGCCCACGGTGACGCGGTCGCCGATGATCACCCGAATCCGGAACCGGCGCATCTTGCCGTTCAGCTTGGCCAGCACCTCGTGGTCCTCGCTGCAGTTCACCTTGTAATACCCACCGGCGAAAATTTCCGTCACGGTGCCCTGCAGTTCGACCAGATCTTCTTTACTCATCTATGCCCCTATTTTAGCCTTGTTTCGGGCGCGGGGCGTGGCCGGCATCTTTCGGACGACAGGGCCGTCGGCCGCGAAACCTCGCGCGGGTCCGACCAAGGCGGCACCCTCGATAGCCGCGGCGGG
>JANLSZ010000282.1:0-2304 GCA_031362685.1 Vicinamibacteria bacterium
TCGGCGATGACGATGGCATGGCCGTCTGAACCCTCCGCGGTCAAGACGCGGCGCTGATCGGGCAGGCCCGCGCCCGGCGGCAGGGCTGCGACGGGGACCGCACCGGTGGTTTGAAGCAGGGTCGAAAACAGAACGGAAAGAAGCGGCATGGGGCCTCCAAAATGAGAGGGCTACAGCCTATGCTGTCCCGCACCATGTTTCAGGGCTGGAAGATCGTCGCGGTCAGCATCCTGACTCAGGCCGTTCAGGCCGGCCTGCTCATCTATTCGATCGGCATACTCGCCCTCGCGCTGGGCAAGGAGTTCGGCGGACCGCGGAAGGACATCATGTTCGCGGCGACGTGTCTCTCTATCGCGACCAGTCTGCTCTCGCCGCTCGGCGGCATCGCCATCGACCGTTCATCCGCCCGGCGACTGATGCTCGGCGGCATCACTGCCCTGAGCCTCGGTTTCATCCTCCTCGGTCAGGCGCGCTCGCTCACCCAGGTCTGGCTGGTGTTCGGTCTGGTCATCCCTTTCGGCAATCTGATGCTGGGGCAGCTGCCCACCGCGACCCTGATGACCCGCTGGTTTCGGGCGAGGCGTGGACGTGCCATGGGAATCGCCGCTTTGGGCACATCGCTCGGCGGCTTTGTGTTTCCGGTGCTGCTCTCCACTCTGTTCGGTTCCCTCGGATGGCGCAGTGCCGTGACATTCGTAGGCGTGGCCGTTTGGATCCTCATTGCGCCGCTTATCGCTCTGGTGGTTGTGGATCGCCCCGAGGACATGGGCACGGGACCCGATGGCCAGGCCGAGACGGCGGCCACCACAACCGCATCGAATGAACCGTCCCTCTCCCTCGGTTCCATCCTGAGGATGCGAGCGTTCTGGACGGAAACGGTGGTGTTCGGCATCGGCCTCTTCGTTTATCTCGGCGTCCTCAGCAATCTCGTGCCCCACGCGGTGACCCTCGGCTTTTCAAACACCGAGGCGGCCGCGATCATTTCGGTGTTGACGGTGTTCTCGGTGATCGGGAAGCTGGCCCTGGGATCAATCTCCGATCGAATCGATCTGCGGCACACTTTGTGGATCGCCCAGGGATTCATGGCCTTGGGGTGCGCTTTGTTCCTCTCGACCACGACGACTCTGGGACTGTTCGCGGGTGCGGCGGCCTTTGGTTTTGCGGCCGGCGGTCTGCTCCCGGTTTGGGGCACGATGGTGGCCCGCAGCTTCGGCCGCGCGAGTTTCGGCCGCGCGCTCGGAGCCATGAATCTCGCGGTTCTTCCCATCACTTCGATGAGCGCGCCTTTTGCCGCGGCGGTCTACGACTCTACCGGCGCTTATGCCATGGCCTTCTCGGTTTGCCTTGGTCTTCTCGTTGTCGCGGCGTTCACATTGCTGACCCTTCGGTTCGAGCCCATATCAAACGCCACGAAGGCCGCGGGATGATGCGCACGGGCGGAGAAGTGATTACCGGCGTCCTGACCGCGCAGGGCGTTCGCACGGTCTTCGCGGTGGCGGGGGCGTCACACACTCACCTTCTCGATCCGCTCGACCGCGCGGGGGTGAAGATAGTCTCGAGCCGCCACGAAAGCGGCGCGGTGGGCGAGGCCGATGGCTACGCCCGGGTCAAAGGCGGACTCGGAGTCGCGCTGATCGTGGCCGATCAGGGCTTGCCCAACGCCATCGGCGGTCTCGCGGTCGCGTGGCATGCGCTCTCGCCGGTGCTCGTGCTGGTAGCCACTCCTCCGCGGGATTTTGTCGAAGCCGATGGCGCGATCGACCAGGACCGTCTGGCCCTGGTGGCCCCGCTGACCAAGTGGGCGAGGACCGTGCCCTCGATCGCGCGCCTTCGCGATCATCTCGACGCGGCCATCAAGCACGCCACCACCGGTCGACCGGGTCCGACAGTTTTGCTCATACCCGAGCATTTGCTGAGTGCCTCGGCCGAGGGCCACGAGGTCTCCGTGATCGCCCCGCCCGCTCGGCCTTCCCTCCCGCAACCCGAGCGCAGCGCCATCGAACAGGCCGCGCGGTTGCTCGCCGGTGCCAAACGTCCGCTGATCGTCGCCGGCGCCGGCGCCGCGTGGGGCGAGGCCCGAGAAGGTCTCCACTCTCTCGTCCATGACTTCAAGATCCCGCTTCTGGCCAATGGTCTTGGCCGGGGCCTCATTCCGGAAGACTTCGATCGAGTGATGAGCTGGCCGTACGGACAGATGGCGGCCCAACACGCGGACTGCGTTCTCGTGGTGGGCGCACGATTGACGCAACGGCTCGGGCTTGGCCTGCCTCCGCGCTTCGCCGCCGATGCAAAATTCATACAGAT
>JANLSZ010000329.1:0-8847 GCA_031362685.1 Vicinamibacteria bacterium
GCCCCCTTCGCCGACCTTGAGCGGATAAGTCGCAGCTGGTATAGTCGTTGTCAAGCATGATGGCATGAGAGGTATACCATTGGAGACGTTCGTTGTTGAGCGGAAGAAGCTCTTCGAGCAGGTGGCCAGCCACCTGGAGCGGCAGATTCTCGGCGGGCTGCTCAAGCCCGGCGACCGCCTGCCGCCTGGGCGGGATTTGCAGGCGATATTTGGAGTGGGCCGGCCGGCGATCCGCGAGGCGCTGATCTCGCTGCAGAAGGCCGGTCTCATCGACATCGGCAACGGAGCGCCCGCGAGGGTCGCGCAGCCCACTGCGGAGGGCGTGCTGGCGGGCATCTGGCCTGCTGTCCAGCACATGCTCGGCTCCGAGGAGGGGCAGCGCCACTTTCAGGATGCGCGCCTCTTTTTCGAGGTGGGGCTCGCGCGCCGCGCCGCGCTCGATGCGACGGATGAGAACGTGGCTTGCCTGCGCCGGGCGCTCGACAACAACCGGGAGGCGCTGGGCGATATGGAGCGCTTCATTGATACCGATGTCGCGTTCCATTTCGTGTTGGCCAAGATCACAGGCAACCCCGTCTTCCTCGCCCTCCACGACGCGATGTCGGGATGGTTGCGCTATCAGAGGGTAAAGACGCTGGCGCGCGTAAATCAGGACCGGACGGCGTTCGACGCTCATGTGGCGATCTGCGAGGCCGTGGCGGCGCGCGACGCGGATGGCGCGGAAGCGGCAATGCGCGCCCATATTCTGCAGCTGTCTGCAACCTTCTGGGATGCCGGGTCAGCCGCATGAGACGCGCACGAGAGGCGCTTCCGATGCCGGAGACGAGAAACTACAGAAATCTGGAAACTGCGCCAAGCCGTCCGGTGCTCGCAGCCGACAAAAACGCTCCTTTCCTTGGTGCGACACCGCTCTCTTCGAACGGGCTCCTCGACCATGTGCTCGCCCTCATGGACAGCGAGGGCATGTCGGCAGTGATCGAGGCGACGGGCGTGCCGGCCGTGATGGAACAGACGATCGGGCTGTTCCGGGACCCTCCTGTGTTCATGATGCCCGGCGACGTGATCGCGATCGAGGCGGAGGGGATCGGACGATTGGAGAATCGGATCCTGGCGGCTGGTGCCGCTGCCCGCCCGGCGGAACTGGCCTGACGATGTTGGCCGGGAAGCGCATCCATCGCGGCGCGGTGATTGGCTGCGGCTTCTTTGGCCGCAACCACCTCCACGCCTGGTCGGAATCCCCCCGCGCCGTCCTCGCCGCCGTGTGCGATCGGGATGAGGCCAGGGCGGAGGAAGCGGCCCGAACATTCCGCGCCACGCCCTACACGGACGCGGAGTCCATGTTCGCCGCCCAAGACCTCGATTTTGTGGACATCGTCACCACCATGCCCTCCCATCGGGCGCTGGTGACGCTCGCGCTCCGTCATCGCCTGCCGACGATCGTCCAGAAACCTCTCGCGCCGACCTGGGAGGACGGTGTCGCCATGGTCGAAGCGGCGCGCGCGGCCGGTGTGCCGCTGATGGTCCACGAAAACTTCCGCTTTCAGGCCCCCGTGCGTCGCGCCCGCGAGCTGATCCGTGCCGGCAGCATCGGCGAACCCACCTGGGCCCGCATCCAGTTCCGCACTGCCCACGACGTCTATGCGAATCAGCCCTACCTTGCCGCGGAAGAGCATCTCATCATCTTGGACCTCGGCATCCATCTCCTCGATCTCGCCCGCGTCCTTCTCGGCGACGTCGAGACCGTCTACTGCGAAGCGCAGAATGTTAACCCCAGGGTGCGGGCGGAGGACCAAGCCACGATGCTGCTGCGGCACGAGGGCGGCGCGGTGAGCGTGGTCGATTGCAGCTTCGAAAGCCGGCGCGCGCGAGACCTGTTTCCCCAGACACTCCTGCAGGTCGAGGGGCGGCGCGGTTCGCTCGCGATCGGGCCGGACTTCGAGCTTACGCTGGTATCGGACGGCGCCGTCCACCGCGAGCGCGCCGCCCCGCAACCGCGACCCTGGGCGGCCGGTCCGGCCTTGGTCGTACAAGAAAGCGTGGTCGCGGCCTGCGCTCACTGGCTCGACTGCCTCGACCGGGGCGAGGAGCCCGAGACCTCGGGCGCCGACAACCTCAAGACCTATGCCCTGGTAACGGCGGCCTACGCTTCCGCCCACTCGGGCGTTCCCGTCAGGCCCCTCGCCTGGCGGGCGGGTCCGGCCGGCGTCGCTGTAGGGGAGGCCGCCTCATGAGCGCCCTGAACGGAGCAGCGGGCCGCTCGTCCAGCGCCTGTCGGTGGTCGAATTCGACGTCCGCGAAGACGCTCAGGCCTTGACGTGACGAGCGCGGGGGCCGGAAGCGGGTCCGCGTCCGAACGGCTGCGGCTGTTCGGGACGAGCGAGCCCCCGGCGGAACGCCGCCTCCTGCGCGCCGGCCCGTTGAGCGCCGTTCTGGAGGATGGCAATCTCCGTTACGTCCGCTTTGGCGAGGTCGAGATCGTTCGCGCCCTCGCCTTCGTGGTGCGCGACACGGTTTGGGGCACGGCGGCGCCGGAGATCGATGGCCTCGTTGTTCAGGAGGGGAACAGCGTCTTCCGCGTGTCCTACCGGGCCACCTGCCGCACCGCGGATGGGACCCTGCATTACGCGGCGCGGATCGAGGGCCGCACGAGCGCCATCAGCTTCGCGGCCGAGGGCGTCGCCGAGGCCGACTTCGCGACGAACCGCACCGGCTTCGTCGCGCTCCATCCCTTGGAGGGCGTAGCCGGCGCGCCGCTTACGGTCACGCACACAGACGGGCGGAGCACGGAAATTCGCTTTCCCGACCTCGTCGCTCCCTGGCAGCCCGCCACAGATATCCGGGGGCTCCGCCACGAGCCCGCGCCCGGACTCTTCGTCGCTATCCACTTTCACGGCGAGGCCTTCGAGATGGAGGACCATCGCAATTGGGGCGACGCCTCCTTCAAGACCTATGTTCGCCAACTCGCCCGCGGCTTCCCTTATGCGCTGTCGGCCGGCGAGTCTTTCGCCCAACGGATTGAGGTCAAGCTGGAGGGCGCCGCTCCGCCCCGGCCAACGCAGTCTGAGAACGATGCCGTCCGGATCGCCGTCGGGCCGCTCGGCGGCACGATGCCCGCCATACGCCTTGCTCTCGATCCGGAAGACGCTCGCGAGGCAATCGAGCGGGCCGGTGAGCTGACGAAGTTACGGGTCCAGGGACTGAATGCCCGTTTCGACATGGGCCGGCACGGGGAAACGGAGGCGGCGCTCTTGGCCGAGGCAAGCCGGGCGCTCAAAGTCCCCGTGACGCTCGAAGCCGTCGTCACCGGACGGGATCCAGACAGCGAGCTTCGCGCCCTCGCCCGCACCGTCGCGGCGGCCGGCTTGCCCGTCGCGGAGCTGTTCGTGGCGCCGGCGCGCGACCTCCGCTCCCGGCCGACGGGCCTGCCTTCGGGCGAAGCGAGCCTTCAAGCGCTCGCCGAGGCCGCCCGCGCCGCTTTCCCCGGTGCACGGATCGGCGGCGGCTCCTTGGCCTACTTCACGGAGCTCAACCGGAACCCGCCGCCCGCCGGCCTCGACTTCGTGTCCCACGCCTTCGCCGCCAACATCCACGCCGCCGACGACGGCTCGGTGATGGAAACGCTCGAAACGGTGCCGCACATCGTCCGAAGCGTGCGCGCCCTCGCCGGCGAAACGCCCTACCGGATCGGCCTCGCGGCGATCGCGATGCGCGAGTCGCCCTACAGTGCCGGCCCTGTCCCCAATCTCGAGGGACGAAGGCTCGCAGCGACGCGAACGGATCCACGCCACCGGGCGCTGTTCGGCGCGGCCTGGGCGTTGGGCTTTGCGGCCCGCGCGGCGGAGGCGGGCGTGGAGGCGCTGACGCTCGCCATGCCGACGAGGGCGTTCGGGCTTCTTGGAGACTTGCCGGGGGAACCCATCGCGCCGCTGTACGCCGTGGTTCAAGGGCTCGCGGCGGGCGCGGGCTCGGAACGCCGGGTCGTAGCGAAGGCGGACGGAGCGCGCGTGGCGGCCATTGCTCACGAGGCCGACGGCGGCGTTGCGCTCTGGCTCGCCAATCTGACCTCGACTTCCCTCGTGATTGTCGTGGCCGGCTACTTGCCGACCCGCCTGGGGCGCCTGGGCACCTCGACGCCGGACGGGTTTGCCGAGTGGCAGCCCTTCTCCGGCCCCCGCCTCATTCTTGAGCCGTTTGCGGTGGTCTGCCTTTTCGGCGAGATCGACATCGCATGACCCCTCCCAACTACCTTCGGCCGAAATATGTGGGGTGGTTCTGGAATGTCGGGGCATGCTTTGGCGACAGGCGGGTTCCTCAAGAAGAGCCGGCACGGCGATGCTTTGCCAGGAGCAGGCAATCCGTGTTGACGGACGCCAGCTCCACGATGGACCGCCGCCCGGGACGAACGGCCAGCCGCAGGATCGCTCGCGCCGAAAGGTCAAACGCCGTCACTTCGTAGTCTGTCAGGTCGACCTCGACCTCGAGATCGGTGGGGCTTGGCACGTAGACCGCCAGTCGGCTTCTGTCGGCATTGGCCATCGCCCTCGCCTCGGGCTTGCCAGTCGTCAGAATATCCGCCGGATCGAGCGCGAAGAGGTTCTCAGTTTCGAACAGCCAGCGCGCGAAGCCCATGTCCGCGGCACCCGGAAACAGCAATGCGTCCTCCCAGTCGAAAGGCTCGAGCGAGCGCTGCCGGGCGAGAAACTCATAGCCGCGCCGATGAAAGCTCCAAACGCCGTGGGCTCCATAGGCGATACCCATCTTGGCGCCGGAAAGAAGGCTTTGCCAGCACGCCTTGCGGACCTCCTCGCGCGACCAACGCGTGCCGTCCTGCGAAAGCCGTCCATGCCCCTCGTAGCAGGGCTCGGAGTTGAGCGTCGGCAGTTTGCGCGGATACGCGCAGAACTTTTCGGCAAGCCGGTAGGGCCGGTCGACATGAGCGATCTGGTGGCCTGACTGGAAGCAGTAGAAGTCGACCACTTCGGCGAAACGCGGCGGCAGATCGCCTTCCGGATGAAGATGCATGGAGATCGTAGCCTGCGGCCAAGCCGCCTTCACAGCCTCCAGAGCGGCGCCGTAGTAGGGCTCCTCCGCCACCGACTCGAAGCGCGTGTCACCGCTTACCACCATGATGGGTTTATAGCGCTTGAAGCGCTGCGTCGCGTAGGTCGCGTAAGGTCCAACGTGCTCGAGTTCCATCGCCGAGGCGATGGGGCTTGCCCGTGAACAGCGCGTGTCGGGAACGTAGCTGCACCACAGAAGGTGGAGCACCGGCAGAAAGCCGGCGTTCACGGCCATCTCCACCATCGTTTCTGCCCTTGCGAAGTAGCTTTCGCTCGGCCGCGAAAAATCCCAGCGCCCGTCGCGATGCAGCTCGAATGGCGGGTCCTCGCTCGGAGGCACGCTGCGGTCGTGCGTGACGGGCAGGATGCTAATCTGAAGAGCGTTGAAGTTTTGGGCCCTTCGCACCGCAAGGTACCGCGCCCACTCCGTCAAAGTCACAGTGAAGAACGTCGCCCAGACCGTGTCGGCGAGGTAGAAGAAGGGAGCGCCACGCGAGAGAAAATGATCTTTGGTTGGCGCGACGGTAAGTTCGATCACGGGCGATCCTCCATGCTTGGTGCAATTGCGCTTCGCGGTGAACGCTGACGCTGAGCAGCACTCTCGCCACGTTTGCGTTGCGCAATCCGCAGTCCCGATCCACGCTTCGGCCGAGCACCAAGCGTGAGTGGCCAAAGAAGGCCGCTTCGCGCCGGCGCACAATCGTCGCGTAGCCTTATAGCAAGCTGGACATTGACTTGTCTCCAAGTATGATGGCATGAAAGGTCGCTCTCGGCGAACAGCCCGTGGGCCAGTGGCCGGTCGAGTCGGAGAACCAGATCACCAGTTGGGCCGGTAGCGAGGCCAGCGGCAATTGTCCGGAAAAGCTTCTCCAGGGAGGGAGACAAATCATGCATCAGGCACTCAAGAGAATCGTGTTGGCTCTTTCGGCTTCGGTCGTCATCTCGACCGCTTTTGCCGGAGCCGCTCTCGCTCAGGACCGTAAGGTTGACCTGCGCATCGCCCATCTGTTCACGGGCGCAAACACGTCCGCACCTCTTTACCGTCGCGCTCTCGACGCCTGGGTCGCCGCGCATCCCGAGGTCAACCTCGTCAGAGAGGAAACAGCGAACGACGATCACCGCTTGAAGCTATCCACGGATCTTGCAGCGCGGAACGTTCCGGACATCTTCTACAATTGGGCGCCGCCCAACGATACCAATAAGTTTGTCGAAGCCGGCGTTGCGTTGGACATGCGCGAGTATTTCTCCAAGAGTTCTGCCGTCAAAGCTGATCAATGGACTGAGGCGCAGCTTGATTACGTACGGCGTGGTGAGAACATCATTATGCTACCGAACGTCGGCTTTAAATGCTTCACGCTGTACAACACCGTACTATTCGAGCAAGCTAAGCAGAAGCCTCCAGTCACTTGGGACGAGTTGCTGGCCGTCTCGAAGATTTTCTCAGACGCTGGCATTGTGCCGGTGAACATCGGCAGCAAAGGAGGTAATCCAGGGCACCTTCTTTACAATGTATTTCTCAGCCAGCTCGGCGGGCAGCCTTCGGCGGAAGCCGTTGCGAAAACATTCAGGGTCTCGGAGCCCGTGTTTCGCGATGCGGCGAAAGTTGTGAAGGAGCTGCGCGAGAGGAAAGTTTTTCCTCAGGACAGCGTGGGCAACGGTGACTGGCCCGGCTCAATCGCTCTTTATAACAACAGCAAGGCCGCGATGGTGTTTACCTGCCCATGGATGCTGGGTCAGATCAAGCCCGAGATCGCCAGGGTCAGCGAGGTGATGTCCTTTCCAACCCTGAAAGACGCCAAGGTGGATGGACGATCCTTTCATGTTGGCAATATCAACAATGGGTGGATGGTCAACAAAGCCTCGTTTCAGGATCCCAGGAAGACGGCAGCCATCGTCAGCCTGCTTGATGCCCTGCAAAGCCAGGAAGTCAGGAAAGGTTTGATTGAGCTTGGATTGTTTCCGGCCTGGAAGGCCGGCGATGTCAGCAGCTTCAACATCAACCCACTCGCCGCAAAAGTTCACGCCTTCACGTCCCAAGTGCCGCAGACGCACGCCGTCGTCGCTGCGTTGCTGCCCACGCCAGGCTCCTTGACGGCCTACCTTGAGTCGATAGACCGGGTCTTCGCAGGCGAGAACCCCGACGAGGTATTCGAGAATTTCCAGTCCGTCGTGACGCGCGAAAGGCGCTGAAACGTCTTGGAGTGAAGTGAGCGGGTCACGTCGGGAAAATGGGATGAAGCCGAAGCCTGCGCCTGATCGCGCGCAGGCGGGAACAGCCCCAGCCCAAGTGCCCCGGCTCGCCCCGGGCGAGGTAGTGGAAGGCGGGGTCGGGTTGGTGAAGATCGTAGGGCTCGGGACGTCATGACCTTCAGCGCGAGGACCAGGTTTGCGGTCGCCTTCCTACTACCCGCTTTCCTTCTTTACACCGTGTTCGTTTTTCTGCCGATCGTCGCTTCGCTCTATTACAGCTTGACCAATTGGCGGCTAGGTCGAGACATAGAGTTCATCTGGTTTGAGAACTATGTTGATCTCCTCAATGATAGTCAATATTGGAGAGTCGCTGTCAATTCGCTGACATTGGTCGTCGCCGCTGTCCTGGTGCAGGTGCCGACCGCTTTGGTTCTCGCCTATGTTCTTCACTGGATCGGCGTGGGCTTCCGGTTCTATCGCTCGATCCTGTTTCTTCCTGTCGTGATCGCGGCAGTAGCGATTGGCCTCGCTTTCACCGTATTCCTCAACGGCGACGTTGGGGGTTTCAATGCCTTGCTGGACCTGCTGGGTCTGGGAGCTTGGAAGACCAATTGGCTGTCCGATCGCAGAGTCGTTCTCTGGTCTGTCAACATTCCCAATCTCTGGCACCACCTCGGGCTATTCGTGATCATCTTCGTTGCAGCAATGCGAGGACTTCCCGCCGAGCTTTTCGAGGCAGCGGCTATGGATGGCGCGGGACGCGTCCGCATCTTGTTCTCGGTGGTAATCCCGCTCATGCGGGATGTGATTGTCGTCTGCGTGGTTCTGGCCGCGACCACTGCCATACGAGCATTCGACCATTCCTGGATCATGACGCAGGGCGGACCCGGGCAAGCGTCCTCTTATTTCGCAACATTGATCTACAAGCGAGGCTTCCTCGACGGTCAACTTGCCTACGCCTCGACCATCGCCATGACGCTGTTTGCCTATATCATGTTCCTAGTGGCAATGCTCCGCCTGATTTTGATCCGGGAGACGAGATGACCAGCATCTCATTGCCGAGCGACACCGCAATCCTGCCTCCCTCGCGGGCGAATACGGATATTGCGACAATCGCACTTTATATTTTCCTCTCTGCGTACTGCTTCGTCAATTTGCTTCCGCTGGTCTGGATGACGTTGTCGGCCTTCAAAACCAATGAGGAGATTTTTGGAAGCATTCTCTCGCTGCCAAACAGCTGGTCGTTTCAGAACTTCGAGCAAGCCTGGTACACCGGTGACATGTCCGTCTACATGATCAACAGCGTTCTAGTTACAGTTCCGACACTCGTGGTGGTGCTGACATTAGGCCCAATGGCAGCTTATATTCTTGCGAGAGTTAGTCCCAACAAGATTTTATACTCATATTTTGTCCTTGGTATCATAGTGCCTGTTCACGTGATATTGATACCGACATTCATGCTGATTAAATTTATTGGCCTCACTAATTCGTTGTTTGCCTTAATCTTGCTCTATAGCGCTACTAGCCTCCCGTTGGCTATTTTCATTCTTGTCGGCTTCATGCGTTCGATTCCCCGGGAACTGGAAGAGGCGGCGGT
>JANLSZ010000269.1:0-25121 GCA_031362685.1 Vicinamibacteria bacterium
GGCGGCTGCATGGCCATCGACGTGGCGGATGTGATCGAAAAGGGGCGCTTTCCCCTGAAGGCCCTTACCTGCGACCTGCATGTCTTCCGAGCCGAGGCAACGCCGCGAAGGATCACCGGCATCGACCTTCACTTCGTAGTCACCGGCGACGTCCCGAAAGACCGGATCGCCCGGGCCATCGAACTGTCGCGCGAGAAGTACTGCTCGGTCTGGCACTCGCTCAATCAGTCGATTGATTTCAAGACCAGCTTCTCCGTGAATCCGTGACCTTGCCCGTCGATTATCCCGAAGCGCTCGAGTCGTGGGGATATTCGGAGGCCTGGCAGAAGAAATTCAAACGCCTGGCCCCGGCGGGGTCCTACCCGGCCCGGGTGGTTCGCGACCATCGCGGCTATTTCCGGGTTCACACCCAGGAGGGCGAACTCATCGCCACCACGGCGGGACGGCTCAAGCACAACGCGGAGCACGCCTCTGACCTTCCCGCGGTGGGCGACTTCGTGGCCCTCAAGGAAGTGCGGGAGGAAGGCCATAAGCACGGGCGGGGGGTCATCCAACTCGTGCTGCCCAGGACCACCGCTTTCAAACGCAAGGCGGCCGGGCACCTCACCGAGGAGCAGATCGTGGCCTCGAACATCGACACCGTGTTCATCGTGTGCGGTCTTGACTCCGACTACTCGCCGAGGCGGGTCGAGCGCTATCTGATCCTGGCCCGGGAGAGCGGCGCCCGGTCGGTGGTCCTGCTCAACAAGTCCGACAAATGCGCGGATACCAAGAAGCCGATGAGCGAGGTGGCGGTGATCGCGGGCGACATTCCCGTGCACCTGATCGCGGCTAAGCCGCGAATCGGCCTCGATGTTCTTCAGACCTATTTGGGCGCCGGCCACACCATCGCTTTCCTGGGTTCCTCGGGCGCCGGCAAATCGACCCTGATCAACGCACTGCTCGGCGAAGAACGCCAGGCCACCCGCGAAGTGCGCGAGGCCGACTCCCGGGGGCGGCACACCACGACCGAACGCCAGATGTTCAGGCTGGTGGGCGGCGCCCTCGCCATCGACACGCCGGGGATGCGGGAACTGCAACTCTGGTCCAGCGCCGAGGACATTTCCGGCGCCTTCGCGGACATCGAGGCCCTGGCCGAGCGCTGCCGGTTCCGCAACTGCACCCACCAGACCGAGCCCTTGTGCGCGGTCCGCGCCGCCGCGGAAAACGGGGAGCTCAATGCGGAGCGATACGCCCACTTCTCGAAACTGCGCGGGGAGGCAACCGCCATCGGAGCGGCCAGAGAGGTGAAACTCCGCATCGAGAAAAAGGCCGCCGATCGGAGAGGCGGCAGGCCGGTGAAGAAGCCTCAACCCGCTTCGTGAGTCGGAACTGAAGCCGCGGCCGCAGCGACTAGCCGTTTGCTATTTGCACAGTATTTGAGTAGAATGTGTCAATTGTGAAACATCCGAGGCATCGAATGGTGTTGGCCGCCCTGAGCGTGGGGGTGTTCCTCGCAAGCGCAGGGCGAGCGCAGGCTTCGTCCTCGATGGAAGTCCAGGACATCCGGGGCGAGGTCCGCGACAGCGTGTCGGGAGATCTCCTGCCCGGCATCGAGGTTCGATTGGAGGATCAGGTCGTAACCACGGATGCCTCCGGTCAGTTCTCCATCCGCCGGGGCACTCCTCCTTATCGGCTATCTTTGTCCAGACCGGGTCAGACGGGGGTCATACGTGACGTCTCGGAGGTCGAATCGCTTTCGACCGTGGTTCTGCTCCTCGATCCGAAGATGCGCCGGGAGGAGATCGTGGAAGTGTTCGGGGTTCAAGAAGACGATCCCTCCCCCGCCTCCATCCCGATCAGACCCCAGCAGGTCCTTCAGGTAGCCGGGGCGGTCGACAATATCTTCAGAGCGCTCCAGACCTTGCCCGGGGTGGCCGCCACCGAGGAGTTCGGTTCGCGCCTGTCCGTGCGCGGTGGAACACCCGACCAGAACCTCACCATCATGGATGGGGTCGAGATCCACAATCCCTATCGCCTGTTCGGACTCACGAGTGCATTCAATCCCGAGACGGTCGAGAAGTTCGAGCTTTCGGCGGGCGCTTTCCCCGCCAAGTACGGTGATCGCCTGTCATCGATTCTCCTGGTCGAGAACCGCGACGGCCAGAAGCAAAGCGGCCTTCAGGGCTCGACCACGCTCTCGATCACCGACGGCAATGTGCTGATCGAAGGGCCGTGGCGGAACCGGGAAAAGGGTTCCTGGATTCTGGGCGCCCGGCGAACCTATTACGATTTGATCGCAGACCGAATCGTGGGCGAGGATCTGCCGGGCTTCCAGGATGTTCAGTTCCGGGGATCGTACGAGCCATCACCCGCCACGAAGGTGACTTTGTTCGGGATTCGATCGCGCGAAGGAGGCGATGCCAGGTTCGAGGGCGACAACTCAGACTATGGCGCTTTTGTCACTTCGGCCCAGAACGATGTCTTCGGCTTGAGGGCGCGCCACTTCTTTGGAACCAGGCTTTCTTCCACCCTCGCCGCCGCGTACTACGAGTTCGCCCAGACCCTGAAGGTGGATGCGCGGTTCGAGGATGGATCGAGACGCTCGAACGGGCGCACCGGCGACACCAAGCCTCAGATCCTGGTCAACTTCGACCAGACCACGGCCACCCGGGACCTCTCGCTTCGCAACGACTGGAGCTTCGCCTGGTCCCCGAAAAACCTGATCGAAGCGGGCTTCGAGGCGCATGGCCTGCGCACCGGAGCCACCTACATCATTCGGGGCGACCGCAATCTGTCGGAGGCCAATCCCTCGTCGAACCGGGGCGGGGCGGCGCTTCCATCCTTCTATGACGAGCAGGTGCCTTCGAATCGATGGGGTGCTTACGTGCAGGACCGGATGAGCATGGGCCCGCGCTTCGCGTTGGAGGCCGGCCTGCGATTGTCTCGCTCGTCGCTCACCGAGAACGTCGAGGTCGAACCGCGAGTCTCCTTTCTGGTTCGGGGCAGCGATACCCTCAGATGGCGGGCGGCCTTCGGCGCCCATTCGCAGAGTCCGGGAATCGAGAAGCTCATTCAGTCGGACTACTTCCTGGACCTTTCCGGCCTTGGTCTCAAGAACGAGCACTCCCGCCAGGCGACCTTCAGCTTCGAGAAGGACTTCGCGGGGGTGAGCCTGAAGGCCGAGGCTTACTACAAGAATTTCACCGATCTGATCGGGGGAGCGCTCGAGACCGATGCCGAACTGGCGGCGCGGCTTTCGCGATACGACTTCCCGAAGACCCTCGAATCCAGCATCCCGAAGGAGAAGTTCATCACCACCAACCCGGAAAACGGCGGCTCCGGCAACTCCTATGGCGTCGAGTTCGTGGCCACCCGGCCCCAGCGCCGGGGCGATCAGCGGCTCTCCGGCTGGGCGTCGTACAGTTTCGGAAGGGCCACTAAACAGGCCTACGATCTCACCCTGCCCTTCGAGTATGACCGCCGTCATGCGGTGTCCGTGGTCGGTCAGTGGAACGCCTCCGAGAAGATCAACGTCGCCTTTACCGTCCGAGCGGCTTCCGGTTTCCCGCGCACGAAGCCCCTCGGGGTTCGGGTGGTCCCGACCGAGGATCTTCTCGACCTCGACCAGGACGGCAATCGGACGGAATTGATACCGGAACGGGACGCTGCCTTTCGCCCGGTGTACGTCGCCGACTACGGCTCGGTCACGAACCTGCTGCAGGCCCGGTACCCGTGGTTCGCCCGACTCGATCTACGAGTCAACTGGCGACCCCACGGGGATCGGTCCCGGTGGCTGTTCTATCTGGAGTTCATCAACGCCACCAACCGGCAGAACGTGGGCCGGTATGAGGCGACGCTAACGCCCACGGTCGGGGGCGTTCAACCCTCCATCGAGGAAACCGCCGCGGCCGCCCTTCCCTTCTTGCCTACGTTCGGGGTGCGTCTCCGGTTCTGAGTGATGAGTCGTCACTCCGGACCAGAGGCGCAACCGGGCTATCCTCGCGGTGTGTCTCTCCTGAAGTTCCGCCGCGTCCAGGTGGGTTCGGTGTTTCTCCTGGGCGCGCTGATTCTCTACGCCTGCGGCGGGGGTTCGACGCCTCAAGCTCCGACTCCGGTTTCCACCCCGGTTTCCACCCCGAACCTCCCCACCATCATGGCGGCCGGGGACATTTCCTGCGACAGCGCCACCCCCAGCTTGCCCTGCAAGTCCAAAGACACTTCCGACCTCCTCATGAGCGAGCGGGCTCTCCGCTCCGCCTTGTTGATCCTGCCCCTGGGAGACCTCCAATACGACGCCGGCTCGCTCGCTGAGTTCAGGAAGAACTATCACACAACCTGGGGCCGCCTGAATGACAACTCTCACCCGGTTCCAGGGAATCACGAGTACGACACCCTCGGCGCCAGCGGGTACTTCGACTACTTCGCGGGTTCGGGGGTGGCGGTGGGCGCCCGGACCGAGGGCTGGTATTCGTACAACGTCGGCGACTGGCACTTCGTGGCCCTGAACAGCAACTGCGCCTCCGTCGGCGGATGCGGCGTGGGGTCCGTCCAATACCGATGGCTCCAGGCCGACCTCACGACCAGCCGTCAGAAGTGCACGGTCGCCTACATGCACCACCCCTTCCAGGCCTCCGGGCCGAATGGAAACACCCCGCAACTCCTGCCCTTCATGCGGCTTCTGTACGAAAACAACGCCGAGATCGTGCTGGCCGGCCACGAGCACTCCTACGAACGATTCAATCCGATCACTCCGGACCTGGTGCCCGATCCGGCGAAGGGTCTTCGGCTCTTCGTGGTCGGCACCGGGGGCCGCGACCTTACGAATTTCGTGCGTGCCCCCTTCCCACACTCGGCTTTCCGAACCAACGCGCACTTCGGCGCGCTCCGCATCGTGATGAAAGACGCCTCCTACGACTTCGCCTTCCTCAACAGCGTCGGCATCGTGATCGACAGCGGCTCGGGCGTCTGTTTCTAGGCAACCTGCCGCCCCGGAAAGGGGTGGCGGCTCAGTGACCGAACGTGCGGCACTTCAAAGAACCCACGCACGGCTTATCGGGTTCGATGATGCAGGGCGCTCCGACCACTCCGCCGGGCACGGATAGAAGTTGCAGGGACGGGTGCAGGTGAATAACCACCGGCGGCGAAGGGTCGGCCGTTCTTGCGGCCGGCCCCGCCCCCTCGACGTGGGCCTTCTTCAGGCTGGTGAGAACCTCTCGGGCGATGGCGTCGATTTTTGCGTCGTCCATGGTGGTTGTTTCGGCTTCCAATCAAAGCGAGTCCCTCAGGCGGACGCTTTCGTGACCGCCGAGGACCCGTAGTCGATCTCGTCGATCACGCCGAGGACAGCCGCATCGACTCCGGCCGGCCCGCGGCCCAGGATCTGCTGGGCGGTGCGACCATCCTGGGTATACAGAACTCGGTCTCTCGGCCCCGCGCTCATCCGATCGATGGCGATGATCGGCGTGCCCTTGGCCGCGCCGGAAAGTTCCAGCGGCTGCACGAGCAGAAGTTTCTCGCCATCGAGCTTCAGGTTCTTCTTGGTGGCCACGATGTTGCCGATCACGCGCCCGATCAACATCGCATCAACCCTCGACGTTGATCCGGTCGACGATGCCCACGATGGTGGCGTCGGTGGGGACTTCCGTGGGCGCAAAAGGATTCGTGGCCTCCTTCGACTTCACCCAGAAAACCCGCTCGCCCGGGCCCGCGCCCATGGAATCGGTGGCGATCAGGGTCTGGCCGGTTGAATCACCATCCGGCTTGATGGGCTGAATGACGAGAAGGTTGATGCCTTCCAGTCGCTCGTCCTTTCGGCTCGCCACCAGTGTCCCACAGACCATTCCGAGCTGCATCGAATCAGCCTTTCGCCTGGGGTTTCGAGAGCTCAACCTGATCGACCACGCCGATGATGGCCGCGTCGACGGGCGAGTCTTTCATTCCCTGGGCCAGCCGGGCCGACGAGCCGCTCACCAGCAGCACTCGGTCGCCTATGCCCGCATTCACGGTGTCGACCGCCACCACGTAGCCCTGTTCCTCTTTGAAGGACGGGTCCATGATGCGCACCACGAGGAGCTTCGTCCCCACCAGGCGTTCGTCCTTGCGGGTGGCGACAAGAGTGCCGACAACTCGACCAACCTGCATCGATCCTTCGCTGAATCAGCTACACGAGGTGTCTACCGACCTCGCGCGTCAGGTTCACTTTCCGGCTTTGCCGATCGGGAAGACGTCTTGAAGGTTGTCGTGCGGACGCGGAATGACGTGGACGGAAAGAAGCTCGCCGACCCTTCGGGCCGCGGCCGCACCCGCGTCGGTGGCCGCTTTCACCGCGGCCACGTCGCCGCGAACCATCACGGTCACATATCCGGAACCGATTTTTTCCCAGCCCACGATTGTGACCTTCGCGGCCTTGACCATGGCGTCCGAGGCCTCAACCATGGCCACAAAACCGCGGGTTTCGATCATTCCAAGTGCTTCACCCATCTGAATTCTCCTTTTGTACGGCTCTCTCCGCCGGTTTTCGGTCTGGCGACAGATATCTACTGTCTTTTATGCGGGGCGCTCAAGTCAAGCGACAACTTAGGAAATAATCTCCCCTGGAACGTGAGCCCAGAAATTTTCCCAGAAAAGACCCGCGGCTCGCTCCTGGTGGAGTCGGTCTCGAAGACGCGCGGCGCCGTCGCGGTGCTCGAGAACGTCAGCCTGAATGTTCGTCCCGGCGAGTTCGTGACCCTGCTCGGTCCCTCGGGTTGCGGCAAGACCACATTGCTGCGACTGGTGGCTGGTCTCGACGAGGTGGACGCCGGTCGGATCTCGATTTCGGGAAACGACGTCACCACCATGAAGGCCCATCTGCGGCCGGTCCACACCGTCTTCCAGAGCTATGCGCTTTTCCCGCATCTGTCGGTTTTCGAGAACGTGGCGTTTGGACTGCGGATTCGTGACCGATCGGAAGCCGAGATCAAGTCGCGCGTTTCCAAGGTTCTTTCCGCCGTTCACCTCGAAGGCTTCGACGCGCGCACGCCCGCCGAGATTTCGGGCGGGCAGGGACAGCGGGTGGCCCTCGCCCGCGCCCTTGTTCTCGAGCCCGACATTCTGTTGCTGGACGAGCCCCTCGCCGCCCTCGACGCGCAACTTCGCTCGGCCATGCGCTCCGAACTGGTCCTTCTCCAACGCTCCCTCGGCATCACCTTCGTCCTGGTCACCCACGACCTGGAAGAGGCGATCGAGTGTTCGTCGCGAATCGCGGTCATGCGGGCGGGGCGAATCGCCCAGTATGCGGAACCCGAAGAAATCTTCGAGCACCCGAAAAGCGTCTACGTGGCTCGACTGGTCGGCATGGAGAATATTTTCGACGGCCGCGTGGTCGCGAGAACCGCGACCGGCGCTCGGGTGGATCTGGGTTTCACTCAGATTGAAGTCCTAGGTGTGGCCACCGAAACGGACCTGAAGATCGGACTGCACGGAGAACACGTCAACCTGTCGCGGACGGGCGGGGGGTTGAGCGGGACGGTCGTGGACGTGCGGTATCTGGGCGAGGCCACCCGTTGTCAGATTCGGGTGAGCGAGGCCACGCTGGTCGCGAACATATCGCCTCGAGAAGTGGTCCGAACGGGAGACCAGGTCGGCCTCGACATCGATGCCTCGTCCTGGGTGACCCTGTCCCCATGAAGGGCGCCCGGCTTCTCGCCCCTGCCTTCGCGACCCTGCTCGTTCTTTTCGCGGTCCCCCAGTTGATGCTGCTCTCCCTGACCGGGGGCGGGTCTGTGTGGCTTCGGCTTCTCGACCCGTTGTATGCCACGATCTTCGGGCGCAGCGTCCTGATGGCCTTCGGCACAACCCTGGCGACCCTGCTGGTGGGCTTCCCGGTGGCCTGGGCCTTGGTCCGGGCGGTGGGGGAACGGTGGCGCGGCCCCTTCCTCCTGCTCATCACCCTGCCGCTGTGGACCTCGGTGCTGGTGAAGCTGTACGCCTGGGTCTTCCTGTTGCGTTCCGGGGGCTTGCTCTCTCAACTGCTCGCCTTCTTCGGATCCGACTCGCCCAGCCTGCTTTACACCACCACCGCGGTGGCCATCGGTCAGCTCTACGTGGAACTGCCCTACATGATTCTTCCGATCTACGCCTCGTTGGAGCGGATCGACCGGTCGTTGATCGATGCCGCGCAGGATCTCGGGGCGAGCCCGACCCTCACTCTCAGCCGAGTGGTGATTCCGATCGCGTGGCCGGGAATCATGGCCGGATGCGTCCTCGTCTTCGTGCCCTCGCTCGGCTCGGTCCTGGTGCCCGATCTACTCGGCGGAGCCAAGACCGCCTGGGTCGGCACCCTGATCACCTCTCAGTTCGGCGCGGCTCGCGACCCCGCGTTTGGATCGGCGATGGCGTTCACTCTGAGCGTTCTTACTCTGGGCGCCTTTCTTCTCTTCGGACGATTCCTCGAGAAGGCGCAGGAATGAAACGGTTGCGGGCGATTCTCGTCGCCACCCTTCTCTTCCTCCATCTTCCGGTCCTCGCTCTCGCCATCTTCTCGTTCTCGCGGTCGCGCCTCTCCGCCTCGTTCGACGGGCCGAGCCTGGTCTGGTACCAGAAGCTCCTGAGCAATGGTCCGCTCATGCGAGCGATGGAGAACTCCCTCATCGTGGGAACGCTCGCCACCCTTATCGTCCTGGTCCTCGCCACCGCGGCGGCTCTCGGATCCCGGGCGGACTCGACCCGGCTTCGTCAACGGTCGACCTCCCTGTTCCTCCTGCCCCTGGTGACGCCGGAGATCGTGTTCGGGGCGTCGCTTCTCGCCTTCTTCTCCCGCCTTTTCATCCCCCTGGGCCTCGGAACAGTGGTGGCGGCGCACGTGGTGTTCTCGATGTCCTTCGCCTTCTTCGTGGTCCGAGCCCGCGCTCACGCTCTGCCTGAAGATGTCGAAGAGGCCGCGAGGGATCTCGGGGCCACGCCGGCTCAGGTCTTTCGCCGGGTGACCCTGCCGTTGTTGGCGCCCGGTCTGGTGGCCGCCGGGCTTCTGACCTTCTCACTCTCCATCGACGACTACGTGGTCACCTCTTTCGTTTCCGGCGCGGGCGGAACCACGCTCCCGGTGTACATCTACTCCCTGCTCAAGAGTTCGCTCTCGCCCGAGATCGCCGCCGCCTCCACCCTTCTTCTCGCGGCCACCACCCTGCTGCTCTTCGCCACGGCGCTGGTCGAATCGCGCCCCCGCCTGTCGATGGTAGCCATGGCGGTCGGCCTGTCGATCCTCGCTACTCCGGTGGTTCTGGCGCGGTCGCAGCGCCACGGAACCCGGGAACTCAACCTGTATCTGTGGTCGAACTACATCGCACCGGAGACCATTCGGAAATTCGAAGAGCGCACCGGGGCCAAGGTCAATCTCGACGTCTACGACTCAGCCGAAGCCCTGCTTTCGAAAATGCTCGCGGGGAATCCCGGCTACGACGTCATCTGCCCGACCACCTACGCTCTGGCCCCCCTGATCCGGGCCGGGGTGCTGGCCGAACTCGACCACGATCGACTGACTCATCTCCGCGGTACGGCCCCGGAATTCCTCGGACAAGACTGGGACCGGGAGAACCGGTTCTCCATTCCCTACCTGTGGGGCGTGACCGGCATCGCGTCGGACTCCCGCCGTGTCTCCTCGGTCGACTCCTGGAGTGCGTTGCTCGATCCGCAGTGGAAGGGCAAGATCCTGATGCTGGACGATGCACGCGAGGCGATTGCCTTCGGCGCATTGCTCCTGGGCGCCGATCCCAACACCAAAAGCCCGGAGACCCTCGCGCGAATTCAGAAAATCCTGATTGAGCAGAAGCCCCTGGTGCGGGCCTACGACTCGGCCAGCTTCGATGACGCGGTCCTCTCCGGGGAGGTGATTCTCGCCCAATCGTGGTCGGGCCAGATCGCGAAGATCATGAAGGAGGCGCCGTGGGTGCGCTTCACCATCCCCCGCGAAGGAGCCATGCTGTTCGTGGACAATCTCGCGATACCGAAGAGCGCGCCCCACGCGGATCTCGCTCGTGAATTCCTCGACTTCGTAATGGAGCCGGAGATCGCGGCCGAGATCTGCCTGACTACCGGTTACTCCACGCCGTCCTTGGCCGGTCGCAACCTCCTCCCGAGGGCGGTGCGGGAGAACCGGGCGATGTTCCCGAGCGAGGCGGAGATGAAGCAGTTACGAGCGTTTGAGGACCTCGGTGAAGCCGCCGCCCTGCACGATCGGCTGTGGACGGAAGTGAAATCAAGGCGCTGATCCTCGCCACGTAGACTGGACCCGGTGGACGAGAGGAATGTGAAAGGGGAGGCGCGCTGCCCGGTGCACCACACGCCTCTTTCGTCGACGGGCGACTTGAAGGCAAGCCAGGAGACCGAGATCCGCGGATCCTGCGGATGCGTCTTCGCCGTGCGCAAGGGCATTCCCCGCTTCGTTCCCGACGCCGGCTACGCCGACGCTTTCGGCATCCAGTGGAACGCATTCCCCAAGACCCAGCTTGATTCCTACACGGGGACGACGATTTCGCGAGACCGTCTCACCCGATGTCTCGGAGGCTCGCTCGACCCCCTGCGCGGGGCGAGCGTGCTCGAGGTGGGATGCGGCGCGGGACGCTTCACCGAGATCCTGCTCGGCGCGGGAGCCCGGGTGTTTGCGTGTGATTTGTCCGGGGCGGTCGAGGCCAACTACGCAAACTGCGGTCAGGCATCGGGGTATCTTGTGGCTCAGGCCGACGTCTTGTCCCTGCCCGTGGCCCCCGCAGCTTTCGACTTCGTCATCGCGCTGGGGATGATTCAACACACACCCTCGCCGGAAGCAACCATACAAGCCCTCGCAGATGCGGCGCGGCCAGGGGGCCTTCTGGTCATCGATCATTATCGGACTCCGGGTGCACTGATTCGGCTGGTCTACCCGGTGACTCCGCGAGCCATCCTCCGCCAGATTCTGCTCCGCGTGTCGCCGCCGGTCGCCTTCCGCGCGAGCAGGGCGATCGTGGGCGCCCTGCTTCCCATTCACCGAAGACTCTGGCATCGAGGAACGGTGGTGGACCGGATCCGCAGAGCCTGGCGTCTGGTCTCACCGGTCTTCGACTACTACGACTCCCACCCCGAGCTTGGAGCCCATCTCGACGAGTGGGCGGTGCTCGACACCCACGATGCCCTGACCGATCGTTACAAACATGTGCGCACGCCCGCCCAGATCGCCCACGCGTTGCGTGCCGCCGGCCTGGAGGTGATCGATTCGCGCCCGGCCGGGAATGGGGTGGAGGCCCGCGCGCGCCGCCCTGCCGCATCGGCTCGAGAATCCTCCGGGCCCGATCGATGATCAATCCAGTGAAGTACGTCGCGTTTCTGAGAGCGATCAATGTCGGCGGTCATGTCGTGAAGATGGACGTCCTGCGCTCGCGGTTCGAGGGTCTGGGCTTCATCAACGTGGAGACGTTCATCGCCAGCGGCAACGTGGTCTTCGAGTCCCGATCCAAAAATCGGAGCGCCATGGAGCGAAGAATCGAGCAGGCTCTCGAGAAGGCCCTCACCTACGAGGTCGCGACGTTCCTTAGAACGCCGGCGGAAGTGGCGGCCATCGCCCGCTACCAGCCGTTCGCGCGAGCGAAGATGGCTTCGGCGTTGTCGCTGAACGTGGGGCTGCTCAAGAAACCGCTCGACCAGAACGGGCTTCAGGCACTTTCGAGGCTGAAGACGGATAGCGACGATTTTCGTGCGCACGGCTCGGAGCTCTACTGGATGGGCCAGAAGAAACAGAGCGAATCAAAGATCTCAAACGCGGTCTTTGAAAAAGCCCTGAAGGTCAAAGCGACGTTTCGCGGAATGCGGACGATGGAAAAGCTCGCCGCGAAGTATCCGGTCTGACCCTACTTCGTGACCACCACCGTCAGTCTGGCGCCGCGGGGGAGTTCGACCTCGGCGCCCTTGATGATGAGGACGGCTCCGGTGCCGGCGGCGGCCCCGATTACCGTGCCCACCGCTGCGCCCTTCCCGCCATCTTTGATCGCGCCCAGGATCAGTCCAGCCGCGGCGCCGCCGGCGATGATCTTCTTGTCCTTGCCCCTGGTGGACGCGGCCATGTTGTCAATGGCTTCGGTGGTAATGGAGAGTTTCTCTCCCTTCTCCATCACCGCGTCGAAGGCCACCACCAGCCGGGCCTGGCCTTTCACTCGCTTGGCGGGAATGGCGGTGCGCACGTGTCCCCGGACCTCCGCGCCCTTGTCGAGTTTGAAGCCAGCGAGGGCGACGTCCGCGGTCAGAACGGCCAGCACGGGATCACCCTGTTTGCTGCTGGCCGAGGACGCGGTGGTTTGGATTTCGATGGGGAGGAGCGTTCCGGAGGGAATGATGAGGCGAACGCGCGTGGGTGGGGCGACCGGGTGCGGAGTTGATCTTTCGGCGATTGGAGCCGATGCAGTAGTGGCGCCCGCCGATGAACCGGAACCTGGGGAGGCCGGTTTCGCGTCGACTGGGCTTGCCGCAGTCGCTTTCGAGGGCGATGAAGGGACGCGGCCTTCGCTGACCAGGGGCGCAGGGGCGCCGGCCACGGAGGCAGGCGTTTCCGCGGCCACCGCGGGAGGCCGCGGGGTGGCGTTGGCGACCGGCGGTGGCGTGTTCTGGGCGACGGGCGTGCAACCGAACGCCACAAGTGCGATGGTGATCAGGAATCTTGGTGTCTTCATTGGCTTGGCCTCATTCGGTCCGGCCCCGGTGGGGACCGAACCCGCACTAAGACAGTAGCGTAAGCGGACGGGGGGGGTCTGTATCCTTGGACACATTAGGAAACACCGTTTCTCCCCGGGAGACAGGTCCAATCATGCGATTTCAATTTGCCGTAGCCCTCGCCATCGTCGCCACCAGCAGCGGTTCGACGCTCGCCCAGACGCCGACACCGACGCCGGGAACCGTACTCCGCCGCGCCACTCTGCTGGTTCACGACATCGATAAGTCGGTGGCGTTCTATCGCGACGCTATCGGCCTCTCGGTCTGGCTCGAGAACAAAGGCAAGTCGGGGGGTGAACTCCCGACCGGCGACCCGGTGGGCACCGCGAGCCACTTTGTCATCATGAAGGGGCGTGACCCCTGGCTCGGAATGGTCGGCCTCCTGCAATACGGAGAGAAGAAGATTGCGCCCAAGAAAGACATCATCGGCCCCGGCGACGCGGTTCTGATGATGGAGACCAGCGATCTCGAGGGGATTCGCGAACGGTTGAAGCAGCGCGGGTACCGGATTGTTCGGGAGCCGAAGACCAGCGAGATCGCTTTCGGCGATGGAAGCAAAGGCCTCGCCACCTTTCTCTTCTGCATGGACCCTGACGGTCACGTCCTCGAAATCAACCAGAGAGGGGCGGCGAAGTAGATGAGTGGAATGATCACGCGCAGGGAGGCGGCGAAGTCGGTCACGGGTCTCGCCCTCACCGCCGTCGGGCCTCTCGCCTCGAGCACTGGCGAACCGCGGCCAGGCGCGTCGGTGAAGCGCGTCTTCGTGGATGGCCCCTGGGGTCAGATTCACGCGCGGGTGGCCACACCGCGGGGCCGCGCGACGAAGCCGCCCATCGTCTGCCTTCACCAGACCCCGCTTTCCTCGCGGATGTTCGCAAACCTCCTCGGCGAACTTGCGGTGGATCGGCTGGCCATCGCCCTCGACACCCCTGGTTACGGGGAGTCGGAGGCTCCGCCCAACCCCCCGGAGATTGCAGACTACGCGAGGGTTCTGCTCGCGGCCGCCCAGGCGCTCTCCGATCGCCGGCCTGATGCGCCGGTGGACATTCTCGGTTACCACACTGGAACCATCATGGGAGTCGCGATGGCGATTCAAGAACCGAAGAGCGTCCGCCGCCTCGTCCTCTCCTCGATGCCGATTTTCGATCCGGCGCGTCGCGCCGAGCTTCTCAAGACGTTCGTGCCCGACCCCATCACCGAGGACGGGCTGCACATCCTGAAGCCGTGGAAGAGCGCGGTGGCCGGTCGCGGGCCGGGTCAGACCCTGGAGATGACCCACCGGAACTACACCGAGAAACTGCGCGCGGATCCCGACAAGTCGTATTGGGCGCTTCAAGCCCTCGCCCGTTATTCCATCGAAGAGTTTCTTCCCAGGCTCACCCAGCCCATCCTGATCCTGCAATCCAAGGACACCCTCTACGATCACGCGGCCCTGGCCAAACACCTGCAGCCCCGGATCGAGATCGTGGAGAGAATCGATCTGGGCAATGGCCTGTTCGACGTCGACCCAAAGGGAATCGCATCGACCATCCTGTCGTTCCTGAACGCCTGAGCTTCACCCCCCCACTCTTCGAGGAAAGAAATTCGTGAACCATGCGAAGTAAGGAAGAATGCCGCGCCTCCTGATTTCCTGCGGAGAACCTTCCGGGGAGTTCTACGGCGCCGAACTCGTGGCGGAACTGCGGAGACGCATTCCGGATCTCGAAGCCTTCGGCCTCGGCGGCGATCGTCTCGCCTCCGAAAACGTGCGGCTTCTAGCCCACCTCAAGGATCTCGCGGTGGTGGGCCTGGTTGAAGTCCTCTCTCACCTCCGGCGATTGAAGCGCCTTTTCGACTCCGTGGTCGGGGAGGCCGAGCGCCTGCGTCCCGACGTTGCCGTCCTCATCGACTACCCCGACTTCAACCTGCGTCTCGCCCGGGAGTTGAAGAAGCTCGGTATCCCGGTGGTCTACTACGTCTCGCCCCAGCTCTGGGCCTGGAGACAGGGACGGATCAAGAACGTCAAACGGGACGTCGCGAAGATGCTGGTGATCTTCCCCTTCGAGGAGCAGATCTATCGCGACGCCTCGGTCCCGGTGGCCTTCGTCGGGCATCCGCTGATCGATCATGTAAAGCCGCCGGCCGATCGGGCCGCAGCCGCGCGCAAGCTCGGCCTCGACGGCGATCGTCCGGTAATCGCTCTGCTGCCCGGCAGTCGAAACAAGGAAGTGGCCTTCAACCTGCCCCCCATGCTGGGTGCGATAAAACTTCTGCGGGAGAAGCGTCCCGACCTTCAGTTCGTTCTGGGCGCGGCTCCTCATCTGCGCACGAATGCCTTTCACGATGCGGCGACCCTCGGCATCACCGTGGTGGAGGGTGCAACCCGGGACGTGATCTCCGCCGCTCGCGTGGCCATCGTGGCCTCCGGCACCGCGACGGTTGAAACCGCGCTCACTCTCACCCCCATGGTGGTGGTGTATCGACTCTCAGCCTTGACCTACACCCTGGGCAAACCCCTCCTCAACGTGACGAACTACGCAATGGTGAACCTGATCGCGGGGCGGGTGGTGGTGCCGGAATTGATCCAGAACGATTTCACGCCGGAGCGAGTGAGTGAAGAGACGCTCCGCGTACTCGACGATGGCGGACCGCGCGCGGAGATGCTTGCAAACCTGGAAGAGGTGCGGGGGAGGCTGGGCAAGGGCGGCGCCACCGCTCATGCCGCCGACGAGGTCGAGGCCTTCCTGAGAGGACGTTGAGGTCAGGACTCGTCCCCCTGGGCGCCCTTATTCGTGCCCGCCGTGTCCTTCGTGGGGTCCTTCGGGCAGCGCCGGAGGCAACACAACCGGGATCGCGGAATTCAAGGTCCGGCCCCAGGTCGGAGCCAAGGAGGCCTTCAGGGTCCAGTCCGCCAGAATGAGAAGAGCAGCGATCAAGACCCACGGCCGCAGGCGGGGCCAGGGCGGGGGCTGATATCGGAAGACACGGGACAGAACCGGCCCGGCGAGCACGACCCCGAGGATGCAGAACGCGGCCACCCGGCAGATCGCCCACGGTTGCCAGCCGAAAAAGACCGTAGCCCACCACGGCGCATTGGCGCGGTGGATCGAAGCGACGTAACCGTTCATGTAGTTGGTCAAGACGGCTCCGCCGGTGATCGAAACCAGGCTGCCGGTCAGGAGGCTCACGAAAACAAAGGCCACAAGATGAGTGATGTGCAGGGGAAGAAAACGCCGCCAGTTACCTTCCGAGCCTCCCCCGAAACGGATCCAGTGAAACATCTCCTCGCGGTACTCCGGACCGTTGAAGACCCTCGGGGGCAGACCATCTGTAGTGGGCCATAGGGCGAGACAAACCGTTCCGAACACGGCCAGAGCCAGCGGGAAGATGAGCATCAGAAGAATGGCGCCGCGAAGGTCGCCCGCGCGCAGGCGACGGGTCATGACCCACCACGCGGGCGCCGCGTTCAGGAACGGAAGCAGGAACATCGGATCGAGAGCGAGCCCGATCGGGTACGAAAGAGCGATCGCACCCACGAGCCAGATCGCGTCTCGGCGAATCGGCGTCGCAGTCATCGACCGGCAATCCCTCCGGCGCCATCACGCCACGCGCGCGCGCCTGGAGCAAAGCGCAGGCCCAATTTACTTGGGCCGGAGCGATCGGGGGTACGGGGGGCTGAGCAGGAAGTCCGTTTTGCCATTGCGGCCCCCCGCCTCAGGACAGCCGATCAAAATGAACCATCCGGGCGAACTCATGGAAACGGTCGTTGATCTCGCTTTGCTTCAAGGTCAGAAGGCGCTCGACTCCGAAGGCCTCGCAGCAGAAGGAGGCCACGGTCGAGCCCATGATGACGGCCTGACGGAAGGTCGCTTCATCGTGTGAATCAGCCTGGTCGAGGTATCCCATCAGACCTCCGGCGAAGGAGTCGCCCGCACCGGTGGGATCCTTGACGTGCTCGAGCGGGAAGGCGGAGGCCAGGAAACAGTTCTCACCCTGGAACAGGAGGGCTCCATGCTCGCCCTTCTTGATGATCAGTGTCTTCGGACCCATGGCGCGGATGGCGCGGGCGGCGCGAATGACGTTCCAGTCGCCCGCCAGTTCGCGGGCTTCGGAGTCGTTGATTAGAAGAAGCTCGACTTTGGAGAGCGTTTTCTTGAGCTCCTCGAGTCGGTGCTTGATCCACAGGTTCATGGTGTCGCAACCGACCAACTGGGGCGCGTCGACCTGTTCCAGCACGTCACGCTGAAGCGAAGGTTCGATGTTGCCCAGGAAGAGGCGATCGGACTTTCGGTAGCTCGCGGGAAGTTTCGGCTTGAAGTGCTCGAAGACGTTGAGATCGGTGCAGATGGTCTCGCGGGAGTTGAGGTCAGTCGAGTACTTGCCTTGCCAATGGAACGTCTTCCCGTTCGCGTGTTCGAGGCCCTGGAGGTCGATCCTCCGCCCCTCGAAAGCCTTCATCTGCTCCGGTCCAAAATCATCACCCACCACGCCGACGAGGTTCACATCCGTGAAGTACGAAGCGGCCAGCGCGAAATAGGACGCGGAGCCGCCCAGCACTTTCTCAGCGCGACCGGCGGGAGTTTCGAGCGTGTCGTACGCGACGCTTCCGACCACGAGAACAGACATTGGGTTGTTGGGAAGCCTATTTCAAGTAACGACCGATTATCGGGGCGAGGTCTTTTTTCGCCTTGTCCGGAATGAGATGGGGGGCGGTCATGATCGCGAACTTCAAGGCACTCTCGCACTCGCAGTCACGAGGGATCGGAAACTGCTCCACCGCTGCCTTGAGAATGCTTCGGGCCATGGCCGCGTTCTTCTGCAGAACGGCGATGACCTGATCGACCGTGACCGCGGCATGCCCGGGATGCCAGCAGTCGTAGTCGGTGACCATGGCCAGGGTGGCGTAGCAGATCTCCGCCTCACGCGCGAGCTTCGCTTCCTGAAGGTTGGTCATGCCGACGAGGTCGGCGCCCCAGGAGCGGTAGAGATTCGACTCGGCCAGCGTGGAGAACTGCGGACCCTCCATGCAGACGTACGTTCCGCCTTCGTGGATGGTAGCGCCGCTTCGTCGACAGGCCTCGCCCAGAATCCGCCGGACGTGTTTGCAGACCGGATGGGCGAAGCCCACGTGACCGACTATCCCGTCTCCAAAGAAGGTCGACTTCCGACCATACGTCCGATCGATGAACTGGTCGGGCGTCACCATGTGGGTAGGGACGTACTGCTCCTTGAGCGAACCCACCGCGGACACCGAAAGAATCCACTCCACCCCCAGCGACTTCATGGCCCAGATGTTGGCGCGGAAGTTGAGCTCGGAAGGAGAAATACGATGGCCCCGGCCATGGCGGGGCAGGAACGCGACCCGGCGCTCGCCGAACTTCCCGATGATGAAAGCGTCGGAAGGCGGACCGAACGGCGTCGCGATATTGACCTCGCCCTGGGCTTCGAAGCCCTCTATGTCGTAGAGCCCACTCCCGCCAATGATGCCGATTTCCGCCGTGCTCTTGGCTTCCATCTCAGGCCTGCTTCAGTTCCAGGAGAACACCGGCCGCCGACCGCGGATGGATGAAGGCTACGCGGCAACCGCCCGCGCCAATTCTCGGAACCTCGTCCAAAAGCTGAGCGCCTCCCGCTTTCATCTCCGCCATCGACTTCTCGATGTCGTCCACCAGCAGGCAGATGTGGTGCAGGCCGGAGCGCTTCTCCAGGAACTTCGCAATCGGCGAGGTGGAATCGGTGGGTTCCAACAGTTCGAGGTGCGACTCGCCCACGGCGATGAACGCGGCCTTCACCTTCTCCGAAGGGACGTCGTGCTCGGCCTCGATCTTGAAACCGAGCGCTTCATAGGCGTGTTTGGCCTCGGCCATGTCCTTCACGGCAATGCCAAGGTGGTCGATCTTGAGAATCATTTTTCCTCGAAGAGAGCTTACGTGCTCGCGGTCGTCAGTCGAGGCCAGCAAGGGTTTCGTCGGCCGCCGAGAATGGATCGATCGTGCGATTCTGCACCCGCTCGCGCAGGTGCAGGGTGGAGTCGAGGGCGTCGATGCGACCGCGCACCTTCTCTCGCAGCCGCCCTTCGACTTGTGCTTCGAACTGGCGCAGCAGTCGCTCGCGACGACGGGCGGCGAACTGACCGCTGTGCTCACGGCGCGCGTGAACGTCTTCGATGGTCTTCACCAGTTCGTCGATGCCCTGGCTTGACGGGGCCACGGTTCGAACCACCGGAGGTCGATCGCCCTTGGTCTCACCGGTGAGCGACAGCATCATCTCGATCTCGGAGGCCAGACGATCGGCGCCCTCCCGGTCCGCTTTGTTCACCACGAAGATGTCGGCGATCTCCATGATCCCGGCTTTCAGGGCCTGGACTTCGTCGTCGAGGCCCGGCACCAGAACCACAATCGCAATGTCCGCTTCGGACGCGATGTCGACTTCGTCCTGACCCACCCCCACCGTCTCCACCATGAGGATGTCCTTGGACGACGCATCGAGAACCAGCAGGGCCGCCGCGGTGGTGGCGGAAAGGCCGCCCAGGGCGCCGCGGGTGGCCATGGAACGAATGAAGACGCCCTCGTCGGTCGCGTGATTCTGCATGCGGATCCGATCGCCGAGAATGGCGCCCCCGGAAAATGGCGACGTGGGATCGACGGCCACGATGCCCACCGTCTTGCCCGCTTTCCGGAAGTGCGTGGTCAGCCGATCGACCAGGGTCGACTTCCCCGCCCCCGGCGGACCGGTGATGCCAAGGGTCAGAGCGCGACCGCCGTGCGAGAAGAGACGGGTCAGGAGCGCCCTTGAACCGGGCCAGTCGTCCTCGACCGCGCGGATCGCTCGAGCCACCGCGCGTATATCGCCACGGAGGATGTCCTGGTCGTCCGGCAGCTTCATAGTACGGTCGTCACTTCGAGGAGCCCGTCACCTAGCGGAGAAGCGCACGTGCAATGACGAGTTTCTGCACTTCGCTCGTGCCTTCGCCGATGGTTCCGAGCTTCGAGTCGCGCAGCGCGCGTTCGACCGGATAGTCCTTGACGAAGCCGTACCCCCCGTGAATCTGGATCGCTTCGAGTGCCACCTCCACCGCCATTTCGCTGGCGAAGAGCTTGGCCATGGCCGACTCCGTCTTGTGCTCACGACCCAGGTCACGCAGCGCGGCCGCGCGCAGCATGAGCAGCCGGGCCGCGTCGATCTTCACCGCCATCTCGGAGAGCTTGAACTGAATCCCCTGGAACTCCGCGATGGCCTGATTGAATTGCTTGCGACCTTTCGCGTAGGACAACGCGGCTTCGAAGGCGCCCTGGGCGATGCCGATCGAGAAAGCAGCGATGCCGATACGGCCGCGATCGAGAATCTTCAGGGTATCGATGTAGCCCATGCCGAGTTCGCCCAGGAGTTGCGAGGCGGGAAGGCGGCAATCCTCAAGGATGAGCTCCGACGTGTCCGACGACCGGACGCCCAGCTTGTCTTCCTTCTTCCCGGGCCGAAAACCTTTGGTCCCCTTGTCGACCAGGAACGCAGAAATTCCCTTCTTGCCCTTGGTCTTGTCGGTCACGGCCATGACCACGGCAATCTCGGCAAAACTGCCGTTGGTGATGAAGGTCTTCGAACCATTGAGAATCCATGAGTCGCCGTCTTTCACCGCGGTGGTCCGGGTTCCACCCGCGTCCGATCCGGCGCTGTTCTCGGTCAGGCCCCAGGCGCCCACGAACTCGCCGGTCGCGAGCTTCGGAAGATATTTCTTCTTCTGTTCCTCGGAACCGGCCAGGAAGATGTGGCCGGAGGACAAAGAGTTGTGAGCGGCGGTCGAAAGCGCCACCCCCGCATCCACACGCGCCAGTTCCTCGATCACGACCGTGTAATCGACGGTGGACATGCCCGAGCCGCCGTATTCCTCGGGGAAGACCACGGCGAGCAGTCCAAGGTCGCCCAGCTTGTTGAAGATCTCGCGGGGGAACAGCTGAGCTTCGTCCCAGGCCCGGGCGTTTGGCTTCAGCTCCCGCTCGGCGAAATCACGGACGGTTTTTTTGAGGAGCCGCTGCTCGGCGCTCAGCTCGAAGTCCATTCCATACCTCTCGAAAACACCCTTACATATAAAGGGTAAAGGGGGCTGCGATCTTAATTGACCGCGGTCGGCGAACCGACTCGACCCCGTAGCCGCCAAAGACGGGCCAAAGCGCAGGCCCATTCCTGAGCGGCTCCGCTGCGCGGACTCGCTCCAGAGCAAAGTCGCTGTCGCTCGTTTGTCACTTGGGCCGGAGCGAACGGGGGTTCGGGGGGCCAAGCATGGAGGTCTGTTTGGCGACCTGCGGCCCCCCGCCTAAGAAAACGCCCGGAAAAAAACGTACAGAACGGGCGCGGCCAGGATGAAGCTGTCGGTGCGATCGAGGGCGCCGCCATGGCCGGGGAAAAGAGTCCCGGAGTCTTTGGCCCCGACATAGCGCTTGAAGAGACTTTCGAGCAGATCACCCACGATGCCGGCGATGGCCGCCAGAACACCGATGGTGACGACGAGCCCTAGAGGCTGATCCTTGAAAAGCTGATAGCCGACCACAGCGCTCGCGAGACCCGCGCCCATGAGGCCGCCCATCGCTCCTTCCACCGTCTTCGCGGGGGAGACCAGAGGAGCCAGTTTGTGGCGACCAATGGCGCGACCCACGAAATAGGCGAACACGTCCGAGCTGATGATGGTAGCGAGCAGCAGAACGATTCGGGCCGTGCCGTCCTCGGGGGGAGAGAGAGACGCGAGGCCGGCGAAAGAGCCCGCCCCGAGACCGATCACCAGACCGCAAAGCGCCCCCGCGCCTTCGGCGGCGAGAACCGGGATCCCGAGTCGGTCCGCCCGCCTCACCGCAACGAGAGCCGCAGCCACCGAGGCAAGGATGGGCAAGCCCGAAATGGGAAAAGCCCGGGCCGCACCCGTGGTCCCCGCTATTTCGAAGAAGAGCGCGATCCCGGGGAGGAAGGAGATGGGGGACGCCTTCACGGAGGCGCGGGCCAGAAGGGTGTGTGCTTCGCCCATGGCAAGAACGCCAAGGGTGGCGGCCAAGAACCAGGGACCGCGCTGCGGGGAGTACACGATCGCCGCTCCCACGGTGGGAAGAACCACCACCGCAGTCAAGACGCGGCGGAACAGGTTCGAGGCGAACAGACCGCTCATGCCTTGCCGGCGGCGGCGCTGATTCCGCCGTATCGACGTTCTCTCTTCTGAAAATCGACAATGGCCTGGAGAAGATGACGACGCCGGAAGTCGGGCCACAAGACGTCGGTCACCCAGATTTCCGCGTAGGCGATCTGCCAGAGGAGAAAGTTCGACACCCGAAGTTCTCCGCTGGTTCGAATGAGAAGGTCGGGCTCGGGCAGATGGGCGGTAAACAGGTGGCGCTCGATGGTCGCCTCGTCGATGGTGGCAGGGTCAATGGTCCCGGCCCTGGCGCCTTCAGCGATGCGTCGCACCACATCGGTCAGTTCCGACCGGCCTGAGTAGTTGAGAGCGAGCGAAAACTGAAGGCCGGTCAGATGGGCGGTCTCGTCGATGCCGCGGCGCAGCTCGTCCCTGACGTCCTTGGGAAGACCGTCGAGCCCTCCCACGACCCCGAACTTGATGTTGTTGTCCTGCAGGGTTTTTAGTTCGCGGCGGATGTAGAGCTTCAAAAGGCCCATCAGGCCCGACACCTCATCGGTGGGCCGCTTCCAGTTCTCGGTCGAAAACGCGTACACCGTGAGGGCCTGAAGACCGAGGCGCGCCGCGGTCTCGACCACAGAACGAACAGACTCCACTCCGGCCCGATGACCTTCGAGCCTCGGAAGAAAGCGACTCTTGGCCCACCGCCCGTTGCCGTCCATGATGATGGCGACGTGCCGCGGAAGACCATCGAAATCGATAACGTCGACGAGAGCCTGCTCGTCGCGGTCGCTGCCGACCACCTCAAGAACCTGGGCGCGCGTCATGGGAGGGCGATTGTAAGCGCCCAGGCGGGAAGGGCGGCCCGAAAATCGAGTTCTCAGGAATCGCGCTCAACCACCAGGGTCAGCCCTTCCCGTTTCACCACGCGCACCCGGTCGCCGAGACGGAGATCCTTCGCGGCCTCACATCGAGCGTGCCAGAAGGAGCCGAACACTTCGACCTGCAAAGGAGAAAGCTGAGCGATCATCCCTTCCTGACCCACCGGAGAGGCGGGCGGATCGGGCGGGTAGGAGTGGCTGGCCAGAACCAGGTACATGCCGAGGGGCGCCACCAGCCAGAGGAACAGACGAGTCCAGGAGAGGCTCTCCGGGCGAAGGGACGGATCCAGCAGGAACCATAAGACCCAGACAACCAGGACGGTGAGGATGCCCGGACTGATCGCGTGCAGTTCAGTCATGAAGGGGCGCCCAAAGACCGAAGCCGTCGCCCACTAGCGCCCTCCGGGGATGAGCGGACGGAACACCACGGTGTAACGCTTCGCGCCTTCGCACACCTGGGCCATGTCGGCCCCGGTGGGAAAGCCCCGGGTGAGCAATTCGGGAACCACCACCTCGTTTGAGACGGACTGCGAAAGCGAGGGCAGCCCTCGAGCGGTGCGGCAGCCGCCCACCAGAGTCTTCTCACGAACCGTCATGGTGAACTCCTCCGGATCGAAGGGCTTCAGAGAGGGATGGCGAAACCCGGCGAGGCGGCGGATGAAGTCGGGCAGGGGCAGGAGCGCCGGCGGTCCGGTCGCGGGAAGGGTACCCGTCACCACCATCTGAAGAGGCGCACCGAGAAGCACGGAGAACCGAAAGATGGCCGGACCCTCGCCCACCACCAGGGTCGGGGGCGGCCCCGCTTTGCCGAGCGACTTCATGGCCAGGTCGAGCCGGGTGGAGATCGCCTGCATCTCACGTTTATCGAGAGAGCCGCGCAAGACCTCTCTTCGGCCACCCACGAAAACCGAGCCGTCGGTCAGGAGCACAAAGCGGGGCGGAACGCCGTCGAAGCTCTCGCGGGCGGTGAGACGCATCTCGCCGGGAAGAGGATCGAGCCGGAGCCACTGGGCCGGAGGTGGCGCCTGAGCCGGGATGGTTGACGCAAAAGCACCGATCAGGCCAACCGCAGCGATGATGCGCATCGAAGTTCGAAGGGATGGGCTCAGCGAGTTTCGCGGCATTCCGGGGAGGATAAATCGTCAAAGTGGATCGCACGAGTACGGGGGGCTCGTTCCTCGTAAGATGGGACGTCTCCTTGGAGGAAGAAAATCGATGCGCGTTTCACGTTTCTCATCTGGTGTGGCCACCCTGGCCCTTCTGGTCACGACGTGGCCGACCGCGGCGCAGGCCGCGCAGCCGGTTCGAGCCAAGAACGGACTGGTGGCATCCCAGTCGTTCATCGCGTCGCAGGTGGGCGCCGATGTGCTCTGGGATGGCGGCAATGCAACGGACGCGGTGATCGCAACGGCGTTCGCTCTAGCCGTGGTTCATCCTACGGCCGGCAACATCGGGGGCGGAGGCTTTCTGGTCAGCCGGCTGGCCAGTGGAGCCGCCACCACTTACGACTTCCGGGAAATTGCGCCCGCCCTCGCGACTCCCGACATGTTTCTGAAAGACGGCAAGTACGACGTGGATCGTCACCACAATTCCCACCTCGCGGTCGGGGTGCCGGGAACGGTGGCCGGCCTCTACGCGGCCTGGGAAAGCCAGGGCTCTCGGAAACTTCCGTGGCGGCGTCTGGTGGACCCGGCGGTCGTTCTGGCTCGCGAGGGCTTCATCGTGACCGACGGCCTCGCCCGATCCCTCAAGGGTGTCTTGCCTCGGATGCAGAAGTACCCGGCGTCGGTGGCCCAGTTTTCGCGGAACGGCGTGCCTTACGAAATGGGCGACATTCTCCGGCAGCCCGATCTGGCAAACACGCTGGAGCGCATCGCCGAGCAGGGTCCGCGCGGTTTCTACGAGGGCCAGACCGCCCGCCTGATCGCCAAAGAGATGAAGGCGAATGGCGGCCTCATCACGGAAGCCGACCTCACGAGCTACACCGCGAAGAAGCATGACCCTGTGATGGGCAAGTACCGCGGCTACGACGTGATCGGCATGCCCCCCGTCAGTTCGGGGGGGATGGCGCTCATCCAGATGCTCAACGTCCTCGAAGGCTACGACCTCGCCAAGGATGGACCTCGGTCGGCCACCACCATCCACCGTATTGCGGAAGGGATGCGACGCGCGTTTGCCGATCGCGCGCGCTACATTGGCGACCCCGATTTCAACAAGGGAATGCCGATCGCGCGTTTGATTTCCAAGGAGTACGCCCTCGGCTTGCGCAAAACCATCCGCGAGGCTCAGGCGTCGGTGTCGACTCCGACGACCTTCGAGTGGCCGGCCGAAAGCAATGAGACCACCCACCTCTCCGTGGTCGATCGCGACCAGAACGCCGTATCGATGACCTACACCCTGGAAGACGGCTACGGCTCGAAGATCGTGGTCCCGGGAGGGGGCTTCCTCCT
>JANLSZ010000377.1:0-4833 GCA_031362685.1 Vicinamibacteria bacterium
GCCCCCAAGGACATCGTCGACACCGCGGTGGCCGCGGGCAGCTTCAAGACCCTCGCCACCGCGTTGACCGCGGCCGGCCTCATCGACACTCTCAAGGGCGCGGGTCCGTTCACCGTCTTCGCTCCCACCGATGAAGCCTTCGCCAAGCTCCCCGCGGGCACGGTCGAGGCCCTGCTCAAGGACAAGGCCAAGCTCGCCTCCATCCTCACCTATCACGTGGTGGCCGGCAAGGTCATGGCCGCGGATGTCGTGAAGCTGAAGACCGCCAAGACGGTTCAGGGCAGCAGCGTCATGATCGACACCGCCAAGGGCGTGAAGGTAGATGGCGCCAATGTGGTGAAGACCGACATCGTGTGCAGCAACGGCGTCATCCACGTGATCGACACCGTCATCCTCCCCAAGATGTAATTCGTCCTTCGCCGCCCACCCCTCCGAGACGGCGAAGCGCCCCAGGATCCTGAAAAGGATCCCGGGGCTTTTTCTTTTCCCGGCTAGTGCCCCCGCCGTGCTCGTGTCATTTCCTCGGCCCAGGCGTCCAGTTCGCGCAGATTCGCAAACACCGTCGTTCCCTTGATGTGAGTGGGGGCTCCCGCCCCACCGACCACGAGCTCGATCTTCCGTGACAGTTGGGATCTCAACGTTGTCACTTTGGCCGCGGCGATCCTGTGGGTAGAAGCCGAAACCGAAACACCGACCACGGCCGCACGGATGCTCTCAGCCAAGGCCACGACTTCACCAATGGGGACCTCGGTGCCCAGGCTCAAAACCCGCAGGCCGCGCGCGGAGAGGACGAGGGCGGCCATCTGAAGGCCCAGACCGTGAGGCTCCCCGGGCAGGGTCGTGAGTACCACCAGCAGGCCGTTTGCCGTTTCTTCGAAGCGAAGCCGGGCTTCACGCAGGACATCCGAAATCCGTTCCGAGGCGAAGTGCTCGTGAGCGATGTCGATCTCGCCCGCCTCCCAGGCCGCTCCCATCCTTTCAAGGCAGGGCGCGATCCGCGTCTCGATGAAGGCGAGCGGATCTTGGAGGGCGAGATCACTGTGGAGCGATCTCATGAGGCGATCCGCGTCGAACCTCTTGATAAGTTCTATGAAGGCCCGGCCTTCGAAGGGAGGAGCCTGACCGCGGGGCACAGGCTTCGCCGGCAAGGTGGCGACCAGCGACGCGAGCACAGCGTCCGAAGCGGGCACAACTTCTCCGGCGCGCAAACCACGCTCGAGCGCCAGGGCTATGCGGCGGACCCTTTCCACCTGGGCCACCTCGAACTGGCGATGGCCGGAGGGCTTGCGCACCGACTTCGGAAACCCGTAACGGGTCTCCCAGGTTCGAAGGGTCTCGATGGGAACGCCGGTCGCGCGAGACAGCCCGCCGATCGAGAGATAGGCCATCTCGCTCGATGGATCCTGGGATTTGCGGGTGACCATGGGACTTGCACCCCGATGTTACGGATCCAAAAGTTTGTTGTCAAGGTTTTGAGCAGCTTTAGCCGGATCAAGGATCGAGGCCGCCGGGCGACACCGCGTTCGCGCACAGAACCATGTTCGCCTTCAATCGGCACCGTCGCATCCTCTTCGCCATTCGGCACGAAACTGCTGCGGGCGCCGTGATCGAAACGCCGGGTCTCGGTCGTCAACGCGGCCGGTCGAGGTAGCCTACCCGCAGATGATTCCTTGCCCCACCTCGACGCGTCAGTGCCGAGCTCGCCTCCCTTCGTTCTCACCATGGCGGCGCGGGTGATGGCGGACCGCGGTTGATCACGGCCGATTCGATCGCCGCCGGTCTCGCGGGCGGGCCGGGTTTCGTCGCCGTCGAGGCGCCTCAATTCCGCGCGCTCGTCGGCGAGGCGGTGCTCGTCGATTGGCCGGCCTTCGCCCGGAGCTGGGACCGCCTCGAAACCGATCACTACATGGCCGACGGCGGGAGGTTTCGCCGCCGACGCTACGCGCGCTTCCGGGCCGCTCGCGGAGCCATCACTCGCGAGCCGCACGGGCCGCATTTTCAAAGCCGCGATTACAACGCACTCAACGGCGGCATCGATCGCTGGTTCGAACCCGTCACCGAAGCGATCGCCACGCACCCCATCACGGGACGACTTCTGGAACGGTGCCTCGAGGTGTTCACGAGGGCCGCGTCCGCCGACTCCGCCCTTACCGCCTGGAACATCGAGATGCATCAGTTCCGGATCGAACCAAGTCTTCGCGAGGTCGGAAAGCCCACGCCGGAGGGTATGCATCGCGATGGTGTGGATTGGGTGTTCGTGGGGTTGATCTCGCGAACGGGGGTCGCGGGGGGTGTCACGGGGATCGGCGACGCGGCCGGACGTCCGCTTGGCGCCTTCACCCTCTCCGATCCGCTGGACGCGGTGTTCCTCGACGACCACCGCGTGCGACACGGGGTCACGCCCATCGAGATCCTGGCGCCAGATCGCCCGGCCCACCGCGACGTGCTGGTCCTTACCTTCCGCAAAGCTGAGGACGACCCGCTCTCGCGCGGGTCAAGCGGATGAGTTCATTCTCGGTTCTCGATCTCTCACCCATTATTGAAGGCGGCACGGCCGCGCAGGCGTTCCGCAATACCCTCGACCTGGCCCAACACGCGGAGCGCTGGGGCTACACGCGCTTCTGGGTGGCCGAGCACCACAACATGCCGGGCATCGCAAGTGCCGCCACCGCGGTCCTGATCGGACATGTGGGCGCTAACACCTCGCGCATTCGGATTGGCGCGGGCGGGGTCATGCTGCCCAACTGGGCGCCGTTACAGGTGGCTGAACAGTTCGGCACTCTGGCCTCGCTATTCCCTGGTCGCGTCGATCTGGGGTTAGGTCGCGCGCCGGGCACCGATCGCGCGGCGGCGCGGGCGCTTCGGCGTGCGCTCAACTCCAGCGCCGACGACTTTCCGGCCGACGTGCTCGAGCTCATGGCGTATTTCCATGAGGCAAAGCCCGATCAACTCGTGCAGGCAGTGCCGGGCGCCGGGCTCGACGTGCCGGTCTGGATTCTCGGCTCCAGCACCTTCGGCGCGCAGGTGGCAGCGGCACTCGGGCTACCGTTCTCCTTTGCCTCGCACTTCGCGCCCGCCCTGCTGTTCGAGGCCATGAGCCTGTATCGCAATGGCTTCAAGCCGTCGGACCGCCTCGCCAAACCGTACGTCATGCTGGGCGTGAACGTGGTGGCCGCCGACACGGACGAAGAGGCGCGGTTCCTGGCCTCGTCCGGTCGCCAGTCGTTCGCGAACCTGCGGGCGGGGCGTCCCACCCAATTGCCGCCCCCATCGAAGGAATGGGAGCCCGACCCACAGGAACCGGCGGATCCCGTGCAACGGCCGCGCGTCTCGTTTGTCGGCTCGCCCCGCACCGTGGCCGAGGAGATGTCCCACTTCATCGAACGCACGGGCGCCGATGAGCTGATCATCGTCTCGCACATCTATGACCACGCGGCGCGACTGCGGTCCTACGAGATCGCGGCGGGGGCGATGAAGGCGGGGGGGTCGCGTCCGCTTGCGAGACTGGAGATTCCACCGGCGGACAGTTCCCACTGCTGACCTCCCCTGGGCCGCATCCCTCCGCTGACCCGGGCCACCGTCGTCAGCCAGAATGTCCAGAATGTAGCCCTATGCTTGGGCCGGAGACCGATGATGGATGACCGCGAGGCCGCGAACCGCAACCTGCTCTTCGGCCTGCTCGCCTTGCAAAACGGGTTGATCGACCAGGCGCAACTCGTGGCCGCCTTCCAGTCGTGGGCCCGCGACAAGGCCCGGCCTCTCGCCGACCACCTCGCCCTGAGCGGCGCGCTCACCGGCGAAGGCCGGGCCGCGGTCGAGGCCATGGTGGCGTTGCACCTCAAGAAACACGGCGACGATGCCGAGAAGAGCCTGGCTACGATCCCCGCCGGGTCGTCCACTCGCGAACGGTTGGCGGCCCTGGGTGACGCCGATCTGGAGGCCACGGTCGGCCTGGTAGGTTCCGGCGCCGGCGAGGCCGATCCAAACCGCACAACCTCGAACGCGTTCGAGGTGACGACCCGCGAGGGCCAGCGGTTTCGCGTGCTGCGCCCTCACGCGCGGGGCGGCCTGGGCGAGGTCTTCGTGGCGCTCGACGGCGAACTACATCGAGAGGTCGCGCTGAAGCAGATCCTCGACGTCCAGGCCGACGATCCGGTGAGCCGCCAGCGATTCGTTCTTGAGGCCGAGATCACCGGAGGGCTGGAGCATCCCGGCATCGTCCCGGTCTATGGCCTGGGCACTTCCCTCGGGGGCCGCCCTTACTACGCCATGCGGTTCATCCGCGGCGACTCCCTCAAGGAGGCGATCGCGCGGTTTCACAAGGACGAAGCGCACAAAGCCGACCCGGGCCGAAGGTCCCTGGAGCTGCAAAAACTCCTGCGTCGGTTCCTCGACGTCTGTAACGCCATCGACTACGCCCACAGCCGGGGCGTGCTGCACCGCGACATCAAGCCCAGCAATGTGATCGTGGGCCGGCACGGTGAGACGCTGGTGGTCGACTGGGGCCTCGCCAAAGCGGTGGGCAAGGTCGACATCCATGCGCCGTCGGATGAACGACCCCTGACTCCGTCGTCGCAGAGCGGCACCGCCGAAACGTTGCAGGGCTCGGCCGTGGGAACCCCCACCTACATGAGCCCGGAGCAGGCGCGCGGCGACCTCGACGCGGTGGGGACTAGCTCCGACGTCTATAGCCTCGGCGCCACCCTTTACAGTCTGCTGACCGGCAAGTCGCCGTTCACGGGCGCTGTGGGCGAGGTCCTGCGCAAGGTGGAGGCCGGCGATTTCCCGCCGCCGCGCCAACTCGATCCGTCGATCGAACCGGCCCTCGAAGCG
>JANLSZ010000093.1:0-1724 GCA_031362685.1 Vicinamibacteria bacterium
GTAGCAAGCGGACGGGAAGCCCCGAATTCCGTCGCGGTGGCGGAGCCTCGCGCACAGCGGGGGTTTGGCCCGTCCGCAGCCCCTCGGAGGCGGCGTCAGGCGCGCCCGCCTGCTCCTGGAGTGCGCCGGCCGGGCGCCACCACCGCCCCGCGGCCGCGCGAATGGACTGGCAAATCGCGCTCGTTTCGCTTACGCTCTTTGAAGAACTACTCCGTCGACACCTACTACGGGAAGAAGCTCTCGATGGCGCCCACCACCGGTGGAACATCGAACCTGTCCTGGGCCCTGGGCCCGAAGTCGCAGACCGAACTGATCGCCGAGGCCAGGGAGGGCGTCTTCGTATCCGGCTTTCTGGGCGGAAACTCCAACGGGACGACCGGCGACTACTCCCTGGGGATTCAAGGCTTCATGATCCGGAGCGGAGCTCTCGCCGAACCGGTGGCGGAGATGAACATCTCCGGAAATCAGCTGGATCTATGGAAGCGACTGGTAGGGGTTGGCAACGGCCCCTACGCATATTCGCCCCTCCGGACACCCACTCTGGTGTTCGAGAGTGTTTCATTCGCGGGGATGTAACCCGGAAGACCCTGCTACTTCGCGACGAGCTTGGCCTGCTCGGCCTTCAGAGCCGCCGGGTCGAAGGCGCCGTGCAACAGACTCTGCACGCGGCCCTGCCGGTCCACCGTGATGACGAACGCCTCGTCCTGGTTGTCCAGAATCACCGCCATCCGGTCGCGCTCCGGCACTCAAGGCGTCTGCGCGGCAGACCCGGCCCGCCTCACCGCGCTGATTTTCCAACGATGAGTGGACCCCAGACGGCGCAAACCAAGGCTACCCTCGGGGCCTCTCCCTCGAACTTCCTGGAGTCCCCATGCCGGAAGGCAAGGTCGAGGTTGCACGCTGTACTCCGCCCCACCGTCTCGACGGTACGGGAAGTGAGTGCTTGTAGTGCAAGCAGGATTCGCGCGCCAGCCGGCATCGTGGCGCGGCACGCCCAATACCACCCCACGGCCGAAGACCGGCGCCGCACCGGGCGTCTACCGGCGGCGGCGGCCGGAGACCAAGGCGCTCTACGAGGTGGTGCGGGACAATCTCGAGACTCTATTCGGCGCGATCGGCGATGGGGCTCTTGCGTTCCGCATCTCCCGACACGCCCGGGAAGAACTCCTCGCCTACCTCGACTGCGGGCTTCTCTGCCGCGGCTTTGCTCGGCTGAAATGCCGCGGGTGCCGCGAAACCCGGCTCGTGGCCTTCAGTTGCAAGGGACGAGGGTTCTGCCCATCTTGCATGGGGCGGCGGATGAGTGCCAGGGCCGCAAATCTGATCGAGCGCGTGCTGCCGCCTTCAACCCCGCTGCGCCAGTGGGTGCTGACCTTCCCGTTCTCGTGGAGGCCGAGGCTCGCGCAGGACGGTGAGTTGCTCGGGCGGCTCACCCAGATCTTCGTGGATACGGTGCAGGCGTTCTATGTCCGTCGAGCGGCGCTCGCGGGCGCCAAGGGTGCAAAGACCGGTGCTATCACCGCGGTACAGAGGACATCCTCCGATTTGCGCTTAAATCCACATCTGCACACGATCGCGCTGGACGGCTCCACGCGCTCGCCTACGATAAGCCGCTCTGTGCGTCACTCAATGGGTTCACCCTGCCACGCGGCGACCCGCGCAGGCGGGCTCGACGCCGAGGGTCGCGAGGCACTGCTGCGCTACGTCCTGCGTGGCCCGAGGCC
>JANLSZ010000105.1:0-6731 GCA_031362685.1 Vicinamibacteria bacterium
GGGCAAGGGGAAGATCGTCGATCTCATCACCCCGGCTTTCGAGATCGTGGCGCGTTTCAACGGCGGCCACAACGCCGGCCACACCGTCATCCGCGAGGGCCGGAAGCTCGTCCTGCATCTGATTCCCTCGGGGATCCTGCATGAAGGCGTCCTGTGCGTCCTTGGGCCCGGCCTGGTCATCGACCCCATAGCACTCGAGGCTGAGGCGAAGGAGGTCGAGGCGCTCGGGATCGATGTCTGGGCAAATCTGGTGGTTTCGGACCGCGCCCACGTCCTTCTCCCGCACCATCGCGCCCTCGACCTCATGGCGGAAGAGCGAAAGGGGAGCGCGAAACTGGGAACCACCGGCCGCGGCATCGGGCCCTGCTACGAGGACAAGGCGGCCCGGCGCGGGATGCGCATCTCCGACGTGCTCATCCGCGAACGCATCGACTCGAAGCTCGCCGGCCTGCGCGAACACTTCGAAGCCCTTTGTCGCGGCTATGGAGTCACCAAGGACATCGACTGGAAGACCACCGCCGATGATCTCGAGGCTTTCGGAGTTCGCATCGCTCCGCGGGTTAGAGACGTGGCCGCCCTTCTTCATCGGCAGATGACCGATGGCTATGCGGTTCTCTTCGAAGGAGCGCAGGCGACTCTGCTCGATCTCGATCACGGCACCTACCCCTTCGTGACCTCTTCGTCCGCGGGCGTCGGAGGCGTGGTCACCGGCCTCGGCGTTCCCCCGTCGAAGATCGACGGTGTCCTCGGCATCGTCAAGGCCTACACGACCCGGGTGGGAACCGGTCCGCTTCCCACCGAACTCAAGGACGCGGTGGGCGAGGGACTGCGGGAACGGGGCGGTGAGTATGGCGCCACCACGGGTCGTCCTCGGCGCTGCGGCTGGTTCGATGCGGTGGTCGCGCGCTATTCGGCCCGCGTGAACGGCTTCGAAGGCATTGCTCTCACCAAGCTCGACGTGCTCGATCCGCTCGAGGAGATTCCGATCTGCGTGGGCTACCGATATCGCAACACGCGTCTCGATGATATTCCTGCCGATGTGACGATTTACGAGGATTGTCAGCCCATCTACGAAAACATGAAGGGCTGGAAGGCCACCACCGGCCACGCGCGCGAGTGGGCTGAATTGCCGGTGGAAGCCCGCGACTACATCAAGAAGATCGGCGACCTGGTCGGCGTCGAGGTTCCCCTGGTCTCCGTGGGCCCGGAGCGCGACGCCTCGGTCATCGACAACAAAACCCGGACCGCAGCCTGGTTGAGGCCGTAGGGGGAATGGCGGTGGAAATGAGGTTGGACCGATTCTTGAACGCTCCGCGGATTTCGCGGTCGGGCCTGCTCGCCCTGGTCATCTTCGGCCTGGCCTTCTCGAGCGAAGCCGCCGAGCCACCCGCGACGGACGGCCCTTGCGCGCTCGCGCCGACCCTGCGCGCTGCCCTGCAACAGCGCTTCGGGTCCTCACGCGTGCTGAAGGCCACCGACCTTTTCGAGGACGAGCGTGGCCTGTTCAAGGTGGAGCATCCCGGCGCGTGCCCGGGACTCACTACCGGCCGCTTCTTCGGATCGAAGGAGCGCCCGGCCATCGCCCTCGTTCTTCTCGACATCGAACCCCGGAAAAACATCCGACTGGTGGTCGCGCGGCCGGCAATGTCCACCTGGACGTTGGTGGAACTTGATGAGATGGACGCCGGGACCACCGCGGTCGTCTCGAAGGACAAGGCGGGTACGAATGGCGACCCGCATTCGACCACCAGCCGGGAAAGCACGAACGAGGTGATCGTCCTGACCAGCTACGAAACCTGGCGTCGCGTCTACGCCTGGAACGGCCGCGCCTTCGAAGCCCTCCTCCGAAACGACTGAACGCGGGCGAGTCGTGGACGGACGATGCCCGTAACCGTCCTAAGAATACTCAACCGCCAAGAACTTCCAACGGTCATTGCGAAGGACCCGTCGTTTTGGGATGGAGCGGCAGCCTGGCCTTGGGCCACCGAAGCGATCTCCCGAGAGATTGCTTCACTCGATCCCGGAACTTCGGCTCATTCGCAATGACGGTTGTGGGGGTCTGGGGGGCTGAGCAGGAAGTCCGTGTTGCGTTTGCGGCCTCACGCAAAACAAGGACGGAGCCGAATTCCTGAGTGGCTCCGCTTCGCGGACCCCCTCCATGCCCCAAGGGCAGGCTTCGCGCGAGCAAGGTCGCTATCGCTCGTTTGTCACTTCGGCGCAGTCCGCCCGGGGGTCTGGGAGGCTGCCCTTCGGCTTCGCTCAGGGACCGCCGGCGCGCCAAATGCGTTTGCGGCCTCACGCAAAACAAGGACGGAGCCGAATTCACTTCGGCGCAGTCCGCCCCGGGGGTGTGGGGGGCTAAGCAGGAGGTCCGTGTTGCGTTTGCGGCCCCCCACCTAAAGGATGGTGCGCCCGGGGGGGCTCGAACCCCCAACCAACGGCTTAAAAGGCCGCTGCTCTACCATTGAGCTACAGGCACATCTGTCGAGAATGGTCGCGACAAGGACGCTCGCGAGCCGCGAATTATATGCTGCCTCGCGCCGTACGCTCAGGGCCGCTTCGGCTCCCTCCCGGGACCCGCGGGCCGCAACGAAAATGCCCGAGAGATTGCTTCGTCGGGCTTCGTTCGAAGACCTCCTCGCAATGACCTTGCTTTTCCCTGCGGGGCGCCTATTTCTCGTTTTTCACCACGCGGCCGGACTTCATCACGAACTTCACTTTGCGCAGAGCGGTGATATCGACGGTCGGGTCGCCGTTTACCGCGATGATGTCGGCTTCCATGTCCACCGCGATCGAGCCGATCTGATCCTTCAGGCCGAGGGCCTCGGCGTTGAGCGAGGTCGCGGAGACGATCGCGGCCATCGGCTTCTGCCCGCCTTCGTTGACGCGGCAGATGAGGTCCTCGACGTTGCGGCCGTGGGCGCCGGCCACCGCGTCGGTGCCCCAGACGATCTTCAGGCCCGGAGTCGCGAGCGCGCGCTTGAAGCCGTCGAGAGCCAGCGGGATCGCTTTCTCCATCGCGTCAAAGCCCTCGTCGTTGTAGTTGCCGATTCCCTGGTACTTCGCGCGGTTGTCGAGATAGTTGCGGAAGACCAGACCGCACTGCGGGTCGTGATATGTCCCTCGCTCGGCCATCAGCTTGAGCACTCCATCCGTCGCGAAGACGCCGTGTTCGATCTGGGCGCACCCGGCCTTCGTGGCTGCGAGGACGGCTTCGGCGCTATGGGCGTGGATCAGAGTGCGAAGACCCTGCGCCCGTGCCTCCGAGCACACGGCCTCGAGCTGAGCGTCCGTCATGGTCTGCGCACCGCCTTCGCGAATGCTCTTCGACGCGAACACCTTGATCACGTCGGCCCCCTCCGCCTTGCGGGTGCGGACGAGGACCCGGATCTCCTCGGGCGTGCCCGAGCGCTCGCTCAAGGCTTCGAGTGAGGTCAGGATTCGAGGGCCCGCCACCACGCCCCGGTTGATGGCATCGCGCAGTTCCTTGTCTTCGGGTGAGCCCGGGCTTTGAAGGGTGGTGATGCCGCTCATCAGCGTCGCCCAGGCGTTTCCGGCCGCGGCCAGCATGCCTTCGGTCTTGGTGTCGCCATCCGAATCGGTGTGAAGCCGGCCCTTCGAATTGAAGTACCACGCCACGTGCGCGTGCGCGTCGATGAGTCCGGGCAGGATCGTGGCCGTCCCAAGGTCATAGTTGGCGCCGTTGGCGGCCTCCGGTTCGATCCTGGTGATCCGCGAGCCCACCACCGTGATCCGCGCGTTGTGAATCACCCCGCCCCGGCCGTCGAGGACGGAAATGGCGCGCAGGGTGATGGGCGCGTCCGCCGCGAGCAGCGGCGAAGATGAAGGAAGGGCGACCAGCGAGAACACCGCGAGGCCGGCGGAAAACCTGGCGAGGAGTCGGATCATGGTGGAAGTGTAGCGCGGCCGCCGACCCCGCAGGAGGTGGTCGCGTTCTGCTAAAAGCTGTGCCATGAGGGTAGCGGTGATCGGCGCCGGAATCGCGGGCTTGACCTGCGCCTGGGAACTCCACAAGGCGGGAGTGGACGTTCAGGTCTTCGAGCGCGACGCCAGCGTGGGGGGGCGCATGAACACCCGCACCAAGGACGGCCTGGCCTTCGATGTGGGCGCCAATTTCCTGATCCGCGCCTACCGGGGCGTGAACGGACTGGCCGACGAGATGGGCGTGGAACTGCGAAGAGCGAGTCCAGTGACCCATAGGGTCTACCGCGGCGGACGCTTTCATCTGATGAACTTCACCTCGATCCGCGACATCTTCAGGATGGACGGTTTGAATCTGCTGAGCCGGTTCCGGTTTCTGGGCTTTGCCCTGAAGGTTCGCACCACCCACGCCGGCCTGGACTTCTTCGACCTCGGCCTGGCTCCCGACGCTCTGAACCGGGAAGAGGCCTACAGCTACGCGCGGCGCGAGGTGGGCCAGGAGTTCGCCGACTACATTCTCGATTCCTTCAACGCGTGCATGATGTTTTCGCGATCGACCGAAACCAGCGTCGCCGCCTTTGTGTCCCTCTTCAGCATGATGGCCGATCCTGCCATCGACTTCAGCGTCCTGTATGCGAAGGGCGACATGAGGGCGATTCCCGCGGCCCTGGCGGACCGGCTGGTCGTACACCGCGGTCGTCCGGTCCTGGCCCTCACGCCTCACGACCGCGGATGGAAGGTGGTCACCGCGCAAGCCAGCGCGTTCTTCGATCAAGTGGTTCTGGCGGTAACGCCGAAGGCCGCGCTGGGGATGCTCAAGGACGGTCCCGAGCCTCACCGCCGCCTGCTCGCGCAAACCCGCTACGCCGCCACCATCAACCTGTCCTTTCGCATCCCGAAGGAGACCCTCGGGCGCACCCACTGCTTCTACGTTCCCTACGTCGAGAACCGAATCATCTCCGAGTTCACCAACGAGGCCCTTAAAGGAGACCACACCACCCACGAAGGGACGTCCCTGGTGAACGTCGGCCTGCACGAAGAGGCGGCCCTGAAAATGCTGAACGAGGAAGACGGGAAGATATTCGAGGTGGTCAAGGCCGAATTGCTGAGCCTGAACGCGAATCTGCGGGAAGTCGCCGACCGGGTTCAACCCTACGACCTGGAGCGCTGGCCCGAGGCCATACCGAAGTACGACTGCGCACAGATCGCGCGGGTGAAGGAGTTTCTACTTGACGGGCAGGGCGGCCAGGGACTTTACCTGTGCGGCGACTACATGAACGCGCCCTGGATCGAAGGGGCGAGCCGCAGCGGAGCGAAGGTGGCCCGGCAGCTCGTTGGCGGCCTGGTTCAGCGCCCCAACAGCTGACGGTGGAGCGTGGCGGTGTCAGGCGTGTTCCGCGGATTCCAGAAACGATCTCCCGTGAGCTTCATGTAAAGCTCCATCCCCGTGCCGATGGTGCCATTCACGCCCGGGTAGCCGCTCGCGGCGTTACACCAGTGGAAGTTCTTCCACGGTGTCTTTGCTTTGAGCCGGCCGAGGCCCATGTTCTCCGGAGTGAGATGCTGACCATAGGAGTGCCCGCGCGGGGCCCAGCAGAAATCCTCGTTGGTGGTGGGCGAGCCGGCCAGGTGCAGCACAATGTGCTTGCGAAGGTTGGGAACGTGGTGCTGTTCCACGATGTCGATGAGCTTGTCCTCGACGTCCTTCTTCTGGCGGCGGTAGGCCCGGATATCGCGGTCGTGCAGCTCACGGAAGTAGTCGTAGTTGGCGGTGGTGGCGAGCTCCAGGATCTGAGCTCCAGGGGGGCAGGTGCCCGGCTCGTCCGTGTGCAGCGACGGGGTCGCCATGAAGACCCAGGGGCGACTCCAGTCCTGGCGCATGGCCTGAGCCCAGGTCTCGTTCATGTCCCACTGCTCGAGATGCCAGGTGTTATGCCGGCCGAAGCCGTGTTCTTTCAAGTCGACCCCACGCAACCCCAGGTAGACGGTGAGAGCGGTCTGTGAGTATTCGTAGTTCAGGGGCTTGCGATACGCGCGGGGAAACTTGTCCAGGCCGATGACCTGGGCCATCTTCTTAGGGTCGGCGTTACAGATGATGGTAGGTGCTTGAAAGACCTTGCCATCGCGGGTTCGCACGGACTCGATGCGGTCGCCCGCCGCGACCATCGAGGTCGCCTCCTGCTCGTAGTAGATGTGACATCCCGGGTGGGCGGTGATGAACTCGACCAGACGCCCGATCAGGTGCTTGAAGTGCTTGCGAGGGTAGTAGGCCCCCCGGTTGTAGCCGGAAAAGAGACCGTTGTAGGCGAGGATCGAGAGGTCCTTGGGCGGGCACATGAAGTTGCCGGCGTTCGCGATGAGCACGGCCTGGGCTTCGTGGCTGAGCCCGCATTCGTCGAACACCTGCTGCAGCGTCTTGTGCTGGTAGCGGAGGAGAGTCATGAAGCGCCAGCCCATGGCGGGATACTGCCACCAGCGGACCCTCTCAGGCAGCCGATGGAGTTCCTCGCTCAGGCGGTCGAGGATGTTCGTGAACGCCCGCACCCGCGCGCCCTGGCCCGGGTAGGCGGCCTCGATGTTCTGGGCCAGGCGGTCGTAGCCGCAGGGAATGGCCACCCGCTTGCCATCGGGAAGAATCACATGATCGTAGCCATCCGTATCCAGGGATTCGAAGGCGATGTCTTCATTCAGCTCGAGTTTCTGGAGGAACCGCCAGACCCGATCGCCCTCGCCGAATTGTTAGAGATCATGCGTGACAACGGCTGCCGTGGCGTTGCCATGGAAGTGTC
>JANLSZ010000113.1:0-11524 GCA_031362685.1 Vicinamibacteria bacterium
ACCACCCTCGGGACCATCCCCGAACAGGGCAAGACCAATGATGGGGTGGCCAGAGTCAACCTCGTATCGGACACCCGGTCGGGAACCGCCAGAGTGACGGCGTTCTCGGGCCCGGCCACCACCACCGCCGATGTCGTCATCGGGGCGACCCGCCCGACCAGAGTGCTGGCCTCGGTGCTCGACCCCCGGATCGACCTCTCGGAAGGCCGGACCATCGGGAACTTCAAAGTGACGGTGCTCGACGTCAACGGCAATCCGGTGGTCGGGGTACCGGTGCGCTTCTCGGTGGTCGACAGCCCGGCCGTCGACACGATCCTGGACAAGGCGGACGTCGCGACCAACAACAGCGGGGATGCGTTCGGCCGCGTCCAGACCAAGCGGACCACGCCCGGCACCATAAGGATTCGCGCGGATGTCCTCTCGGCGACGGCGTTGTCGGTGGAGTTCACGATTCCCGTCGTCGAATAGTGAGGCGCCGAAAGTGAAAGCAGCGGACGGCGCACTCGGGGTCGTGGTTCTGATCTCGGCTGCCTCGCCCCCGGCCACGGCCGACACCCTCTTTCTGCGCAGCGGGAAGGCGCTCAAGATAGAAGCGCTTTCGTGCGATTCCAAAACGTGCCTGGTCACTTTGTTGGGTGGGGGTGTCGAGGTTCGCGCGGTGGATGTCTTGCGGGTTGAGCCCAACGAGGACGTGGATCCTGAGCCGGCGGCCACCGCGACTGGGATCGCGGATTCGACCGTCCCCCGGACCACCGAGCAGGTCGTGGCCGACGCCGCTCTCAAATACGCTCTCCCCCGGTCCCTGCTGCGCGCGGTCGCCCGAGCGGAGTCGGCTTTCAATCCCGCGGCCGTCTCTCCCAGAGGCGCTCAGGGCGTGATGCAACTGATGCCAGGCACGGCCAGATCGCTCGGCGTTCAAGACGCCTTTGACCCGGGCGAAAACATCGATGCGGGCGCTCGTCTTCTGCGTCAGCTCCTCGAAAAGTATCAAGGCCGTGTGGCCGAGGCTCTGGCCGCCTACAACGCCGGCGAAGGTGCGGTCGCCAGACACAAGGGTGTGCCGCCCTATGGCGAAACACGCGGCTACATCCGAAGAGTCGTGAAGGATTTCGAGAAGGGTGAGAAGCCGAGCGCTTCACCGGCGACGGAGAAGAGAAAATGAGCAGCGTTGGTTCCCGCGCGAAACGGGCGAATGGAGAGGGTGGGTTCGCCATGCCTGCGCTGCTGGCCATCCTGGCGGTGATGACGGTGGCCCTGCTGCTGGCCATGCCTTCATGGCGCTATCTCGTTCGTGACGACAAAGAGCAGGAGTTGATCTTCCGCGGACGCCAGATCTCCAGTGCGATCGCCCGCTTCCAGAAGAAGCACGGCAACGCCTTTCCCGCGTCGTTCGAGCAGCTCGTGCAGGGAAAGTTCTTGCGCAAGGCCTATAAGGATCCGATGGCCCGGGACGGAAAGTGGCGGATCATGCGGCCCGGGGAAGTAGGGCCAGCTCGACCCGGCGGCCCTTTTCCCGGCGGTGGCTCCGGCCGGCCCACCCCCACTCCCACCCCGGCCCCGACCCCTCTCTTCGGTGGAAACTCCGGCTCTCCGGCCGGACCGATCGCCGGGGTGGCAAGTCTCTCCCCGGAGACCGGACTTCGCACCGCCAACGGAACCCAGAGTTACAACCAGTGGGTCTTTTCCCCTAGCGTCCCTTTCATCGTCGGCGGGCAAACTCTCGTGGGTGGGAATCGCGGAGGACCAAATCAGGCTCCGGTTCCGCGCAGTCCGCGCGCTCCCGACCTGGAGATGCCGCGAGTCTCACGGTGATGGCGACGGTAAAGGCGTAGGCCTCGGTCCAAACGGTCCTCCGAACGGCCTGGGGGAAAACGGAGACGGAGGGAAGGGCGACGCTGGCGGAGTCTGCCCGCCCGGCCCTTGAGGAGCGGCGGTCGGAGAAGGGGTTGGCTCCGGGACCGCGGGCTCCGGTTCGGAACTCTCCGGCGGATCGTCGTCCACCGGAGGGAGGGTTTCCCGAGGGTTTCTTGGCGTTGCGAAGGGCTGCGGCCGGGCGGGGGTGGCTCCGGATGTCGCGCCGGCCTTGGGTGCGACTCCGAAAATCATGAGCCTGGTGACTCTTCGGCCCGAGAGATCGAACACCACGCCGTAGTTGAGATTCTGTCCGTCGAGAAGACGGGAAAGAGTCTGAGGCACCGTGGGGGTGTCGATCTCGGCGTTGAAGAGCATGGTAGCCGGCGGGGAACCTTCGTAGGTGACCTTGAAACCGGCGGCGCGAGAGAGGGCGTCGATGGTGTCAACCAGCGAAGCGGAGACGATCTGGATCTTCGCCCCGGTCGTCCCGATCGTGACTACGGGGGTGGCGGCGTCGGCCGAACCGATGAGCGGGACGGCCAGCATCGAAGCGCTGATCCCCAACAGGCCCGGCAGACCGCGGCTCATCAAACTGCGAAGCCTCATGTGGGGACTCTAACCCTGCGGCTTGTTCGCGGCCCTGTGAGTGAGAGGTTGAGGAGGGAGAAGGGCGAGAGACCTTCCCACCCTTTCCTGAAAGGCCGGCCGGTCCTCGGCTCGCAGCGGCTCGGCGGGCGGGCTTTGAATCCGCATGGGATCGGCCCACGCTCCGTCCTTCGTGATTCCGTAGTGAAGATGCGGCCCGGTCGCGAGACCGGTGGCGCCCACCAGGCCCACGAGATCGCTTTGAGAAACGCGTTGGCCCGCCCGCACCAGAATCCTGGAGAGATGTCCGTAATAGCTGGTGTAGCCGTTGGCGTGACGCACCGCGGCAAGGTTCCCGTAGCCGCTCACGAACCCGGCGGTGGTCACGGCGCCGTAACCGATGGCTCGGACCGGAGTTCCGTAGGGGGCGGCCAGATCGGTCCCGTTGTGCGCGCGCGCGGCATGCAGGATGGGATGGAACCGGCCACTGGAAAAGCCCGAACTGACCCGGTTGAATCGCAACGGCGACTTCAGGAAGGCCTTCTTGAGGGGGTCTCCTCCCGGTTCGTAGTACGCCGCGTTTCCATCCGGGCCTTCGAATCGAACCGCCCGGAGGCTCTTTCCGGAGTTCACGAACTCGGCGGCCAGAACCTTCCCGTAACGCCTCAGCTCGCCATCGAGATAGAGCTTCTCGACCGCCACCCGGAAGGTGTCGCCGGGCTGGATCGCGGTGTTGAAGTCGATATCCCAGGCGAAGATCTCTGCGAGTTCCATCGCCAGTTCGTCCTTCTCTCCGATGGCATCGATGGTCTCGAACAGGCTCGATTCGATGACGCCGGTCGCTGCGCCCATCCGGACTTCATACTGGCGCGATGCGATATCGGAGTGGAGCCCATCGCCCTGCTTCGACACGCGCAGAGTGCGGAGTTCGTCGATGGCGTAGGAGAAGGTGCGGAGCTTCCGGTCCTCGGTCAGCGAGAGCCGGAAGGGCTGGCCGGGTCGCACATCCTTGAGGTCGTAACGGGAGCGTGCGCTTTCGACCAGGTCGTGGATCTCCCGATCGCTAAGCAGGGGGGAGAGGGCTGCGGCCAGCGTCTTCCCGCGCTGGATCTCACCGCGCACTACCGAGAACCTGGGGGTGACCGCGGCCAGGGCGAGCGGTTCCGAGCCTCCCAGGAAGGAGTACGGATCGGTGGGCAGGCCCACGAGGCCGGTGGCCATGACAAGGCAGAAAAGGAGTTTCTTCAGGGTCTTCAGGTCCTCGGCCGAAAATTATAGGCGCGTTGGTCCGACCGAAGGCAAGGGGCAAATGGCCTTCATCCAATAAAATCGAGCCAATGAACGCCTCGGCCGTGGCCGTCCCTTCTGTTCTTGAAACCTTCGCCCTGGGCGACACGTCGCTCGAGGCGATCCGCACCAAGGTCCTCGCCGGTACCCGGCTCTCCTTCGAAGACGGGGTTGCCCTGTACCGCACCAACGATCTGCTCGGCCTTGGCCGGTTGGCCAATCACGTGCGTGAGGCGAAATATGGCGATATCGCCTACTTCGTCTGCAATACCCACATCAACCACACCAACGTGTGCGCGGCTACCTGCGACTTCTGCGCTTTCGCGGCGAAGACGGGCGAGGCTCGTGCGTACACCATGACTCTCGATCAGGTCTTCGCCGATGTCGCCAGGCAACCCAAGGCGTGCCGCGAAGTCCACATTGTCGGCGGCCTCCATCCCGATCTTCCTTTCCAGTACTTCATCGACATGATGAAGGGGATCAAGCAGATCCGTCCCGACATCCACGTCAAGGCCTTCACCGCGGTCGAGATCTTCTTCTTCCACAAGCTCTACAAAAAGTCGGTTCCCGAGATTCTTCAGACCCTCAAGGACGCCGGGATGGATTCGATGCCCGGGGGTGGAGCGGAGATCTTTGCGAAGGAAACCCGCAACAAGATCATCAAGGGCAAGGCGAACGGCGAGCAGTGGCTCGACGTCGCTCGCCAGGCGCACAAGCTCGGCATCCCCAGCAACTGCACCATGCTGTACGGTCACATCGAGTCCATCGAAGACCGCGTCGATCACCTGATCCGCCTTCGCGAACTTCAGGACGAAACCAATGGTTTCGTCACTTTCATTCCCCTGGCCTTCCAGCCCTGGGAAGCGCCGGCCATGAAGCTGCCCGAGACCACCGGGTTCGAAGACTTGAAGGCGATCGCGGTGGCTCGTCTGATGCTCGATAACATCCCGCACATCAAGTCGTACTGGATCATGATCGGCCCGCGGGTGGCGCAGATCGGCCTCTCCTTCGGAGCCGATGATCTCGATGGCACGGTCACCGAGGAGAAGGTGGCGCACGACGCCGGCGCGCCCACCGCTCAGTCCCTCTCGGTAGAAGAGCTGTGTCGCCTGATTCGCGAAGCCGGCCGCCGGCCGGTCGAGCGCGACACCGTCTTCAACACCATCAAGGAGTGGTAGACGGGACGGGGAAGGGAACCGGCCGCAGGGCCACCCAGGGCGGCACCCCGCGGATCAGAATGTTGTTGGCGAGGTAGCGGGTCTGGTCGACCGCGAGGGAAACGAAGAAGGCCTGCGGCGCTGAACCCTCGGTGGTCTTCAGCCGTTTCTGCGCCTCTTCGGACCATTCCCGAACCCCGGGCATGTCTTTGCGCAGGGTGGCATCGAGCATGTTGGCGTAAGCCTCGGTGTAACCGAAGCCCACCCGAGCAAAAGCCACGCGGCTTTTGATCTTCTCGCTGTCTTTGGCGGCGAGTTCTTCCGCCTCATGAAGGATGGTTCCGGCCTCCGCCACCAGGGCAGGCGTGAACATTGACAGCCAGGCGTAGCCTCGATCTCCGGCCGCGGTGGTATTCAGCATCCCGTTCTCCCAGTGATCGAAGTACCGGCGCATGGGGACGCTGGCCTTCCCATAGAACCGGGAAAAATACTCGGCCAGAAGCGCGTCCACGTCGAGGGAAGGGTCGTCGACGAGTTTCGCGGCAACGTAGAAATTGATCCCCTGATTGGCCCAGTTCTGCTGGGTCTCGCTGATGAAGCGTTCTATTCCCAGCTGTTTGTAAAGGGGGATGTCGTGCCGCATCGAATGAATAATCGGCCAGGGGGTGAACGCGAAGAAATGGCCGTAGTACTCATAGACGCCCACATGCTTCGTGACCGCCAGCCATCCCTTCAGATAACTCAGGTATCGCCGATTCGCCGGACACGATGGATCGTCGATGGCGTGGACATGGCAGAACTCCCAGGGCATGTGAGTCAGGGCGGTGACGTATCCGGCTTTGGGTCGCGCCTTCTGGGGGGGAGCGGTATGTTCGGCGTACGCGTAAATGCCCACCTGCTTCCCAGGGTTTGTTTTTTCGAGATCGGCCAGAACCTCGTTCGCATAGTGAACGAAGCGATCGGCCAGGGTCCCATCAGTGACGCCGTAGAGCTCGTCGATCTTCCGGCAGCGGTCGCATTCGCACCAGCCGTTCCCGTCATTCGGGCTGATGGAGAAGAGCGGGGAGTCCGGGTTCGCCTTGAAGTAGCGCCGGGCCGCCTCCGCGCTCACCCGGACCACCTCCGGGTTGCTCGAGCACAACTGGCTGCTCCAGCCGCGTTTCCCGCTGATCAGCGCGAACATCTCGGGGTTTTTCTCGAGGCTCTCCTTGGAGAAGGGGTGAATGTTGTACCAGTTGTGGCCGAAGCTGGTGGCCCGGCCGACTTTGACCCGCATTCGCAGCTCCCAGTCTTCCGCCCCCGGGCTTCCCGCCCAGATGAAACCGCTCACCGACGGGAAGGCAGGATTCTTGACGATGGAGAGTTCCGGCACCGGAATGGTCCTCGTTTCCAGAATGTCTTCGCCCAGGGTGGCGGGCATGAACCAGCGGACGCCCAGACCGCGCTCTACGAAATCGTAGACCCCGTAAAGCGTCCCGCGGGGGGATCCGCCCATGATGGTGATCATCCGGCCGCCGCTCTGAATCGCGTACCCGTCTTCATGGACAATCCGGGCCTTTGGATCGCCGGCTGCGTCGATCCCCAGCGGGGTCACCGCAAGTCGAATCTCCACCCTTTCCTTTCGCGGTGCGTCTTCTGCCCGGATTTGAAGTTCCGCTCCGGATGTTTTCAGGATGTAGGCCTGGAGTTCCTTGGCCGCGCGAATGACCTCAACCGGAGCGTCTTTGGGGACGATGATGCTGGCCGTGGCCAGGCCGTCCAGGACAATCGACTCCGTGCAGCCGTGGAGGAGGAAGGCCATCGTGGTCGCGAGGCCGACCCGAGAAAGCGCCCGCCCGCGAAACCCGCTTCTAGCTACGCGTTTGACCGGAGGGTTGCTCATCTCAGACCTGAGGAACCAGTTCTTCATTCACGATTTCACCGCCAAGAGTGTATCGACGGGGCACCCGCGAGCCCACCCCGGTCAGGATCTGCCACGCGTTGGTGCCCGCCCATTCGGCCAGATCCCAGGCCGTGGGCAGGTCGCCCATGACCGTGACTTCGTCGCCGACTCGAAGGGCGGGAGCGTCGGTCGCATCGACCATGGTCAGATCCATGCAGACCGTGCCGGCCACCGGCAAGGCGACCGGCCCCTGCCGCAGTACGCCTCTTTCGCGCATCGCCTCGGTTCGGGGAATGCCGTCGGCGTATCCGGCATTGATGCTGGCGATGCGGCTCGGTCTGGCTGCCACGAATCTTCCGCCGTAACTTACCGGCGTGCCCGGCGCGATTGATCTCATGGCCGCCACCCGAACCCGAACCTCCAGCGCAGGTCTAACCGCGATCTCGGGCGAGAGCGGACGAGGTGCGATACCGTAGAGAAGAAGTCCTGGCCGCACCGCGGTGTGGGTGTCGCGTGCGTAGGCCATCCCTGCGCTGTTGGCGGCGTGAATCAACCGGGGTCTCACTCCCAGGGTCTGGAGGCGAACCATCGCTTCATCGAAGGCGTCGAGCTGCCCGGCGGTGGCGATCTGATCCTCGTCGGCCGAAGCGAGGTGAGTCATGAGACCCTCGATGCGAAGTCCGGGCACCTCTTCCAGCCGGTGAATGACCGGCTCGATCTCGCGGATGGAGAAACCGAGGCGGGACATTCTGGTGTCGACCTTGACGTGAACATCGAGGCGGCGCCCATCCTCGTCTGAGCTCAGTCCCTCGATGGCGCTCACCTGTTCGCCGGTCGAGATGACCGGAGTCAGATTGAATTTGAGAATGTCGCCCAGTTGCTCCGGCGCAAAACCGGTCAGGATGAGAAGGGGGGCGGACACACCAGCCTGACGGAGAGCAATGGCTTCGTCGACGTAGGCCACCGCGAACATGGCGACGCCCATGGGTTCGAGGATTCGCGCCACTGCAGCAGCTCCATGACCATAGGCGTTGGCTTTCAGAACCGGGATCACCGCCTGGGCGCCCGCGTAGTTCCGAAGGGCGCGGAAGTTGTCGCGGATCCGGTCGAGGTTCACCCACGCCGTCGCGGGGTGGTGAGACGGCCCTGAGTCTTTCATGCCTTTTAGCAGGGCGAGTCAGTATCCGGTGTCGCCGCCGAAACCGGATGAGTAGTCCTCGGGCGCCCGGTTCTCGAAGCGCGTGAACTCCCGCAGGAAGACGAGATTGATGGTGTCGGTCGGTCCGTTACGCTGCTTCGCGACGATGAGCTCGGCCGAGCCGCGATTCTCCTCGGTGGGCTTGTAGACCGAATCGCGGTAGATGAACATGACCACGTCCGCGTCCTGCTCGATGGCGCCCGACTCGCGAAGATCTGAAAGCTGGGGTCTTCGATCGGTCCGAGCTTCCGGCGCGCGGGACAGCTGGGAGAGGGCAAGAACGGGAACTTCAAGCTCTTTCGCGAGACCCTTGAGAGACCGGGTGATTGCGGAGATCTCCTGCTGCCGGTTCTCCACTCTCCCGCCCGAGCCCATGAGCTGGAGATAGTCCACCACGATAAGGCCCAGGCCGTGTTCCGCTTTCAGTCGACGGCACTTGGCCCGGAGCTCAAGCGGGGTCAGGAACGAAGCGTCGTCGATGAAGAGGGGCAGTTTGTGCAGGTCGGCCCAGGCGGTGGTGAGCTTGCCCCAGTCGGAGTCGCGCAGCTGACCTCGGGTCACCAGGCCCGATTCGATCCGGGCCTCCGCGAAGATGAGACGCTTGACCAGCTGCTCTTTCGACATTTCGAGGGAAAAGATGGCCACCGGTTCGGCGGTAGCCTGGGCGGCGTTTCGCGCGATGTTGAGGGCGAGCGAGGTTTTCCCCATGGAGGGCCGGGCGGCCAGGATGATGAGGTCGCCCTTCTGAAAACCGCTGGTCATCCGATCGAGATCGATGAAACCGGTGGGAACGCCGGTGATCGCATCCTTGGAGAGGGACAGCTTCTCGATCGCCTCGAAAGTCGTCTTGATGAAGTCCTTGACCGGCACCAGCCCCGCGCGAATCTTCCGCTCGGCGATGGCAAAGATCGCCTGCTCCGCGCGGTCCAGAATCGCATCGGCGGTGTCCTGGGCGTCGGTCGCCTCCTGGGCAATCCGTGAAGACGCGTGGATGAGATTTCGGAGAACCGAAGCCTCGCGGATGATCCGGCTCCAGGGCAGGACGTTTTCGAGGCGAGGGACGCCTTCGACCAGGCCGGCGAGGTAGGCGACCCCCCCCGCGGCTTCGAGGCTCTGGCTGCGGGTGAGTTCGTTCTTGAGGGTGACGAGGTCGATGGGCTCGCTCTTCTCGGCCAGCGTCGCCATGCCTTCGAAGATTCGACGATGGGCGTCGCGGTAGAAGTCGTCCCGGGTCAGAACCTCGGCGGCGGAGTTGAACGCCTGGTTGTCGACCAGAATGGCTCCGAGCACGGTGCGCTCGGCGTCGGCGTTGTGCGGAAGCGCCCGGTCGCCGGAAAGGCCCAGGGGCGCGCCCCCGCCTGAAAACGCCGTGGTCGCCATGGTCGACCCCTCTCCCTTCGCTTGCGCCTACGCTTCCTTGGTCACGAGCAGACGGATGCTGGTCTCAACCTCGGGGTGGAGACGAACCTTGACCGTGTGTTCGCCCAGTTTCTTGATGGGCTCGTCGAGGGACAGTTTGCGCTTCTCGACTTCGAAGCCCTTGGCCTTGAGAAGGTCGGCGATGTCGTTCGAGGAAACCGAGCCATAAAGGTTGTCTCCGTCGGCCACCCGCCTCGGCACCACGAAGCGCATCCCGTCGATCTTCTTGCCCAATTCCTCGAAGACCGCCTTCTCCTTGGCCAGCTTGATCGCGTTGTCCTTGCGTTCCTTCTCGATGCGCGCCTTGTTCTGGGGGGTGACCGCGAGGGCCTTGCCGTGGGGGAGGAGGAAATTGCGGGCGTACCCTTCGGACACCTTGACGACATCGCCCCGCCGTCCGAGTGATTCCCAGTCTTCACGAAGAATGACTTCCATTGTTTTGTTACCTCAAAAAGAGAATTTACCGAAGAGCTTAGTTCGAGGGAGCAGCGGGTTTTTCGCTGCTCACGAATCGGCTCCTGAAATCGAACCACTGATCGAACAGTCCGAGGAGAGAGAGAAGAATCGCCCAGGGGCCGAGAAGGGAAGCCATGATCAGGAGCGTCCGCATCAGCTCGCTGGAAAACAGCCGGGCGAGGCCGAAGCTCAGCACCGAAAGGCCCTGAAGAAGAAAGAGGAACAAGGTGACGACCAGGCCATTCCAGGCGACGGTCTTGAGTTCCGGCGCCAGGAGAAGGGCGCCCGAGGCGACGAAGGCCACCACCAGGGCCAGCGGCCAGTGAAGCATCAGAAGCTCGTCCTTCGGAAAGGCGGCGGCGCCCCGGCGTTGGACCAGGCGTCCCAGGGCCAGGGCATTGAAGCCCACGATCGTGCCCGCTGAAACCACGGAGAGCGACGGGTAAAGAGCCACGATGCCCGCGCGCACGCGCTCGATGGTGGCCTTGGCTTCCTGAGGTTCGAGGGGAATCTGCGCCGCCCATTGATCGAATGCGGCTTGCACCTGAGGCGTGCGCAGGGTGGCCTCGATGGAGGCGGTGCCTTCGGCGAAGCCGGCGAGGAGGCCCTCGAGAGCCAGTACCACAAAGCCGGCCACACATCCGGCGAGCACGCTCTTGTGCCGAGCGAGGATCTCGCCCGCCACTAGGGCCCACAAGCCGAACAGAATCAGAAAACCGACCGCGGTGTCGGGGGATTCGGTGACGGAGATGAGCAGCAGGGCGATGGCGAGAGCGAGGCCGGCGTGAGCAAGGCGCCCCGAGATACGCACCACCAGCAGAGGCAAGGCCGAGAAGAGACCGGCGATCCCCAGAGGCAGGGCGAGAAACGGGGCGCTCGCGGCGAGCCGAGGCAGGAGAAACAGGACTCCGGCCATCGAACCCGCGAGAACCGCCAGCAAGGAAGACGAAGGTGCAGACACCGGTACGCTCAATTTCGGTCCGAAGGCAGAAAACGTCCCTGGTCGTGCCGCGCGATCTATGGAAGCTACTCGGTCGAGTACGGAATGAGCGCCATCTGACGAGCGCGCAGAATGGCGGTTCGGACCTTGCGCTGGCACGGCGCGCAGGTTCCAAACATCCGTCTGGGGAGGATCTTGGCGCGTTCCGGAATGAAGGCCAGAAGGAGCTTGGTGTTCTTGTAGTCGACATAGTCGACCTTTTCCGAGCACAGCTTGCAGGTCTTGCGTCGCCGGAAGAACCCGCCTTTGCCGCCGCCCGCTCCCTTGGCCCCGCGTTCTCCGCGTTCGCCTCGTTCGCCGCCCCGGCCTTCGCCGGCCGGGCCGCGTCCTTCACCACTCCGACCCCTGAATTCGGGCGTTCCCATGTCGCTCATTGCGCACCTCCTTCGTAGGCTCGGTCCTTCTCACGAACGCTCGCGCGCCGCGTCGACTCCTTCTTGCCGCGAATCGTTTTCTTGCGGTCCGCCTTCTTCATCTCCGCGTCGATCCGGACCGCGAGGAACCGCAGGATCCCGTCGGTGACGCGCATGCGGCGCTCCACTTCGCTGATCGAGCTGCCCGGGCTGTTCGCCACCATCAGGACGTAGCTGCCTTCGCGGTTCTTGCCGATGGGATAGGCGAGGCGCTTCTTGCCCCACTTTTCGACCCTTTCGACTGTGCCGTTCTCTTTTTCGATGAAGCCCTTG
>JANLSZ010000130.1:0-5167 GCA_031362685.1 Vicinamibacteria bacterium
CTCTCTCGCTCTGCTTTCGGGAGTTGCCCTCAATTCGTTGCGGCGATCGGCCCTCGTTTCGACCCTGGCCCTCATCATCTTTCTGGTGGAAGCCCGCATCGCCCCCATTCCCACACCGTCCTGGACCAACGTGATCGACTCGCGGCAGCCCGTCCCGCGGGTGTACGAGTGGTTGAAAGAGCAACCCGCGGGAACCATCGTGGCCGAGCTTCCCGCGCGTCCTGCCTCCGACTATGGACGCCCGGCGTTTCACGACAGCATCTACATGGTCTGGTCCACCACTCACTGGCAGCGGCTGGTCAATGGTTTCGCGGGAGCGGAGACCCCGCTCATTCAGCGTTTTCGAGCGACCGCGGCCTCGTTTCCCGAAGCCGAGGCGCTCGATGTCCTGAAAGAAGCGGGAACAAGGTACGTGGTGGTTCACCTGCGCGGCTTTGGACCGAATCAGAAGGAACGCCTGGAGACGCGAGTGGCGGAAATGACGGACCGTCTTCGAGAGGTTGTCCGTTTCGTCAATGAAGGCCGGTCGGAGGCCGACCTCGACATCGTCTACGAGCTCGCGGGCCGGTGAAACGCGCGCGTCTATCGCCCTCCCGACACTAAGATCCCACCTCGCTCCCGACTATGACGCCCACCGAGGATCTCCGCCGCCGCATTCCGCAGATCGCGAAACTCCTGGAGAGGCCGGCGGTGAAAGCGGCCATCGCCGCCCGCGGGCGGGCGGTGGTGGACCGGGTGATGCAGGGTCAGATCGCCGAACTTCGAGCCTTGGCCGCCACGAAGGACGCGCCGGCCTTCGAGCGGGCGCTTGAAGCCATCGACACGCGCATCGCCACCGGAAGCGATCACGCGGCCACCCATTCGCTGAAGCGAGTGATCAACGCCACCGGGGTGGTCGTCCACACCAACCTCGGTCGCGCACCTCTCTCCCCTGAAGTAGCCGCCCATGTGGCCGCGATCGCTGCGTCGTATTCCAACCTGGAGTTCGATCTGGACAAGGGCGAGCGCGGGCATCGCGAAACTCACGCGGAGGGCCGGCTCCAGGCCATGCTTTCCGCCGAGGCGTCGGTGGTGGTCAACAACAACGCCGCCGCGGTTCTCCTGGCCGTCAACACTTTCGCGGAGGGCCGCGAGGTCCTGGTGAGCCGCGGGGAACTGGTGGAGATCGGCGGCTCGTTTCGCATTCCGGAAATCCTGAAGAAGGGCGGCGCTCAGCTGCGCGAGGTCGGCACCACCAACCGCACGCGCATCTCCGATTTCGCGAACGCGATCACGCCCGCGACCGGCCTCATCATGCGGGTTCACCCCTCGAACTTCCGGATCGTGGGCTTCACGGAGAGCGCCGATCTCAAGGATCTGGTTGCTCTCGGGCGCGAGCGTTCGGTGACCGTGGTCGAAGACCTGGGCAGCGGCCTGCTCGAGGAGATGGCGGAACCCCTCGATCACGAAGCGACCATCTCGGAAAGCCTGGCCACCGGCGTCGATGTGGTGACGGCGAGCGGCGACAAACTGCTGGGGGGGCCGCAGGCCGGGCTCCTGGTGGGCCGGAAGAAGGCGGTCGATGCCCTGCGCCGCAATCCGCTCTATCGCGCGCTCCGCGTCGACAAAATGACCATCGCCGCTCTAGATTCCGTCCTGGCCCTTCACGAGGCGGGACGCCGCGAGGCGCTTCCGGTTCCGCGCATGCTGGTGATGGCGCAGGCCGAAATTCAAGCGCGGGTGGAAGCCTTGCGGGATCGTCTGCTCGCCGCGGGTTGCCCGGCCGCGATGGAGGTTCGCCCGGTGAACTCCGCGGTGGGAGGCGGCGCCGCTCCCGATGTCGCGCTGCTCTCCTGCGCCCTCGCCATTCGACCGAAGGGGCAATCCACCGAGTCGCTGGCCCGACGCCTGCGCGAGTCGTCCCCTCCCGTCATCGCGCGCATTGAAGACGACCAACTTCTCTTCGACCTGCGCACGGTTCTTCCCGGTGAGGATGCGGAGCTGGAACAGGCGTTGGCTGAAACACTGAAGGGCGTTACTCCATCATGAGTTCACGCCCTCTCGCCGCGGCGCTGGTGGTGGCCACCTGCCTTCTGGTTATCGAAACTCCGCTGGCCGCGCAGACCGCATCGACGCTGGTCACCCGCCCCTACGGCCGAAGTGCCGTCGATGTCGAAACTGCGAGAGCCCATCCCGGGGGCGTCTTCGGGGTGAGCGTCCGCGGCGGTCGCTGGTCTTCTGCGAACACCCTTCTCGACGGCCGGCGCGGCGCGCTCACCAGCGAAACCGGCCGTCTTTTCGGCCTCGTTCCGGTAGCCCTCGACACCGAGCCGACCGAGCACAAACTCTCCCTCTTTTTCCCAGGTGGCCGGGGGAGCGCTGGGGCCACCAGCCTCATGGTTCCCGTGACCGCGTTGATTCGACCCAGCCGGGCGCGTACTCTTCTTCCCGAAGCTCTCGCTTCCGCGGCCACCCAGACCGCCCTGGGCCACGGCCGTTTCCTCCTCGCCGCGATCAGGACCCGCGACCTCCAGAGTTATCACTCCGGCCCCTTGCATCCGCCCGTGGATCAGCCGATCAGTTTCGGGTTTGGCGGCTACGAGGACTTCGGGATGGAGATGGGCCCGGTGAAGGACGGTCTCATCGGCGAGCACCATCGCGGCGTCGACTACGACGTGCCCGCGGGCACCGCGGTCAGAGCACCCGGCTCGGGCATCGTGCTCCTCGCGCGCAGTCTCGTCTTTTCGGGTGAGACGGTGGTGATCGGTCACGGCCGCGGCCTGGTCAGCGTCCTCTCGCATCTGACCTATGTCAGCGTGCGCGAGGGAGACGTGGTGAATCAGGGGACCACGGTCGGGACCTCGGGAAAGACGGGCCTCGGAGCGCTCACCGCGCACCTTTGCTTCTCGGTGTACCTGCATTCGCTCAACGTGGATCCCGAAGCAGTGATGGACACGACGCTCTGGCCTGCGGCACGGTAACGCTCACCCGGACGCCGGGACATCATCATCGGACCTGAACCGGCACAGGTCTCGGCTACGCTTCCGGCCTCTCCCTCGAACTGAAGGAGATGTCATGTCCGAAAACCCAGTCGAGGCCTCCCGTTCCGGCCCGCCGCGCCTTCTCGACCGCGTTCGCGAAGCCATCCGTTCCCGGCACTACAGCCCGCGCACCGAGAAGGCCTACGTCTTCTGGATCCGCCGCTTCATCGTGTTCAACGGAAAGCGTCACCCCGACACCATGGCCGAGCCCGAGATCGCGAAGTTCCTCGCCGCCCTGGCCACCCGTCTTCGCGTCTCGGCCTCCACCCAGAACCAGGCCTTCAGCGCGATCCTGTTCCTCTACCGCGCCGTCCTCGGCCGTGAACTGAAGGGGCTGCAGGGAACACCCCGGGCCAAGCTTCCCGAGCGTATCCCGGTAGTTCTATCGCGGCCTGAAGTCGCCGCGGTTCTTGGAGGCATGAGCGGCCCGGCTGCTCTCGCGGCCTCTCTGATCTACGCGTGCGGCCTGCGGTTGCTTGAGGTCCTGCAGCTGCGGATCAAGGACATCGACTTCGATGGCAAGGAGATCATCGTGCGGCGGGGCAAGGGGCAGAAGGATCGCCGGACCATGCTCCCTCCCGGACTCGAATTGGCGCTACTGACCCACCTGGTCGAAGTCCAGAAGCAATACGAAAGCGACGGGTTTCCGGATAGCGTCCGCGTGGCTGTGCCGAATGGCCTCTCGCGCAAGTATCCGAGCGCAGCCAGGGAATGGGCTTGGTACTGGGCCTTCCCGGCAACGCGCACCTATGTCGAAGCCCGAAGCGGGCTCCGATTTCGCCACCATCTGCACCCGACGGTTCTTCAGCGAGCCTTCAGGGACGCCCTTCACCGATCCGGCGTGGCCAAGGCGGCGAGTTGCCATACCCTTCGGCATTCCTTCGCCACCCACCTCCTCGAGCGCGGCTACGACCTTCGGACGATCCAGGAACTCCTCGGACACGCCGACATCTCGACAACGATGATCTACACGCACGTCCTGAACCGCGGTGGCCGAGGCGTCGAGAGCCCGTGGGAGCTCCTTCCCATGGGCCCGTTATCGAAATACGCTGCAGGAACAGCCCGATCGTTTGACCCGGCCCACCGAAAAGGGGTGTAATGCCTTGGCGAGTATGAGCTTGAGTCAGAGAGCGTCGAAAGCGGGCAGAAAACCCTCGCCAGAGTTATCGAAATATACAGGGCCGCCCACTAAGTGTTCTGCGTGCATAGAGGTACGCGACGAACGAACCAACGGACTTGCGGCTCGGGCATGATGCGTCCTCATCGTGTGAAGGTGGAGCGACCAGAGGTGAGGCCCAACATCGCTCGGGTGGTCGGGGTTGCTGTGCAGTCAACCCGGGTAGCTGGCCGCATCTCTGGCCTCCTGGTGGCGAAGCTGTCAACCCAGGCCCAATGACAAGCTGCATGTCGCCAGGCGTCGGGCCCAAGGAGCTGATGCGGGTCGCGCTCTGGTCGCGGTTTCAAGGCGGCGCGGCTATCAGCCTGGGCCAAAGAACGGAGTTCGCCTCCGAAGCGTCGCCCCATCATCTGGTTCGGTCTCCTGGCATGGCATCCGGCTCCACGGCCACGCTCAAGACGAGTAGATTGCTTCAGTGACCAAGGTCGCCCAAATCACGGTGACGCAGAACAAAGAATTGGAACGGACGAGGTCCGCGTGCCTTCCGCCGGGCGGCCCTCGCCGCTCAATTCAGTGTTGAGCGTGCGTTGTGGCTGCAACGAAACGACGATGCCGAGGGTCAACGTCGTGAGGCATTGGGAATTGTCTGGGCCTTCGAGTGGCGAGGCTGTTCGGTGAGGTCCAACCTTTGGCGTCGGCCTGCACGTGGCGCGGCTTTCAGCCCGGGTCCAACAAACGCCTCTTGCCTCCAGGGCGCGCGGTCGTCAACCCAGGTCCAACTTCCTATCCCTCAGTGCGGGTGGTCAGGCTGTTTGCAATCGGCCCAACAAGCACCTGGACAACTCCACTGGCTCAAGCCCAGAATCGGCATCACCGGCTGAGCATCGTCCAAGAAAGGTACATTCTTTCTGTGAGAGCAGCGCCCCAAATCACCGCGACGCCCAACAACGGCTTGCAACTGACAAGGGCCGCAAGGTGTGCCCCGTCGCCTTCCGATTGGGGGCAGTCGTTGAGGGCGGCCCTTGCAGCT
>JANLSZ010000144.1:0-5365 GCA_031362685.1 Vicinamibacteria bacterium
GCCAACGCCCGGTTCCCTTAACGGTGGGGGCCGAGCGGTACCTTAGCGAATCGTGGGGTGGGGGCCCCACGCCTTTCCTGCGAGAACGCTTCGAGGCCCCTGGATGTGAAGGGAACGTCCGGGTGCTTTGGCCGCAGCGTCACCAGACTTGCGCGGTGGTCCTCGCGCGGGGACACGACCAAGTTCCGAGATCGCTTCAGTGGCCCGAGGCCAGGCTTCGCGCTGCGTCGGCGCTCACAGGAATCTCTTGTCGAAGGGCTCGGGCAGAAGGGAGGCCAGGCGCATCGTCTTTTTGTGGCCCTTGAGGTCGGCGATGTGCACCCAGATGTTTCCGCACAGTTCCCACAAGACCTGCCGGCACGCGCCACACGGCGGCGTCACCCTATGCGAGCCGGCGACCACCGCGACGGCGGAGAACTTCCGGAATCCTTCCGAAACCGCCTTGAACGCCGCGATGCGCTCGGCGCAAAGGGTCAGACCATAAGTGGCGCTTTCGATGTTGCAGCCGGTGATGATCTCGCCGTCCACGGTGAGAAGAGCCGCCCCCACCTTGAATTTCGAGAAGGGTGCCAGCGCGAGCTTGCGAGCGTCCCGCGCGTAGTCGGAGAGGCCGGCCAGCGGGGGAGCGGCGGTTCGAACCGGTTTCATTGAATCGACCTCACCGTCGCCTGCAGAGCGGCCACGAACGTGCCCTCCGCCTTCTTACCTTCCTCCAGCACCGAAGCATGCGACAGCGTCTCTTGTCCGAGGTCGGAAGCGGCATTGGTCAGGCACGAGATCCCGATCACCTTGATGCCCATGTGCCGGGCCGCGATGGTTTCGAGCACGGTCGACATTCCCACCGCGTCCGCGCCCATCTGCCTGAACATCGAGATCTCCGCCGGCGTCTCGAAACTGGGTCCAAGCAGGCCGACATAAACGCCTTCGTGCACAGTGGCCTGCACCGAGCGAAAGGCGGCCAGGGTCTTGCCGCGCAGCGCGGTGTCGTACGGCTGCGACATGTCGGGAAAGCGCGGCCCGAGTTCGAGGTCGTTAGGACCGAGAAGCGGATTGCGTCCGGTCAAGTTCAGGTGATCGTTCAGGACCATGAAGTCGCCCGGCCGGTAGGACCGGTTTATCGCTCCGGCGGCGTTAGTCAGCACGATGGTGGCGACTCCCAGACGACCCAGGACGCGCACCGGATAGACCACTTGATGATCCCCGTATCCTTCGTAGAAGTGCACGCGGCCCGACATCACCGCGACGGGTACGCCCGCCACCGTGCCCAGCATCAACTCGCCTTTGTGGCCTTCCACGGTAGGCCGGGGGAAGTGGGGAATGTCCGCATACGGAATGCGGATCGCATTCTCGATTGCGTCTGCGAAGGCGGCCAGACCCGAACCGAGGACGATGCCGACCCGCGGGGCCACCGGGCCGCCGGCCCGTGCGCGGATGGCGGCGGCGGCCTCGTTGGCTTGACGGGAAGGACGGTCAACCCCTTCGGGCAGGCTGGGTCTTGGGGGAGCGTCCATGGGCCCGCCATCATATGCGGTTCCCAGGAACCGGGGGCGAAATCAGGCCGGGGTATGCTGCAAGCCCGCGCTTTGAGAAGGAGTCTTCGTGACCCAGAACTTCATTTCGTTCATCGGCCTTTTTGTTCTCATCGGGATCGCCTGGCTGATCTCGGAGGACCGAAAGCGGTTCCCGGTCCGGGTGGTGGTGTGGGGACTGATCCTCCAGCTCAGCTTTGGGTTCCTGGTCCTCAGGTGGGAACCGGGCGAGCGCTTTTTCTCGAAACTCAACGACATCTTCAATGCCCTCCTGTCCTTCAGCACCGAGGGAGCCAAGTTCATCTTCGCGTCGCTGGGGAGCGTGGGGTCGGGATCGCTTCAGGACTACCTGATCCGGGTCGGCAAGCCTTCCCCCGACCCGGTGGTTCAGCAGGCGATTTCATTCGGGACGGTTCCTGGTTTCTCCTTCGCGTTCCAGGTCCTGCCCACCATCATCTTCTTCTCCGCGCTGCTCTCCATCCTTTACTACCTCGGGATCATGCAGAAGGTGGTGGTGCTCTTCGCCAAGATCATGGCCAAGACCATGAATGTTTCGGGGGCCGAGTCCCTCTCGAACTCCGCGAACATCTTCGTCGGCCAGACCGAAGCGCCCCTGGTGGTGGCTCCGTACATTGAGAAGATGACGCGCTCCGAGCTCATGGCCATCATGGTGGGCGGCTTCTCGAACACCGCGGGCGGGGTGCTGGGCGCCTACGTCCTGATGCTTCAGGGATATTTCCCCAAGATCGCGGGCCACCTCATCACCGCCTCGCTTCTCTCCGCCCCCGCCGCGTTCATCATCGCCAAGGTGATGGTGCCGGAGAAGGAAGAGCCGCTGACCCGGGGCACGGTCAAGATGGACGTCAAGGTGCTGGATGCCAACATTCTGGACGCGGTCTCGAGCGGAACCACCGTCGGTTGGACCCTCGCCATCAACGTTGGCGCCATGCTGATCTCGTTCGTGGCCATCGCCGCTCTCCTCAACCACTGCTTCGCCTGGTTTGGCGGCTACTTCCACGACAACGCGGGCATCGCGCAGTTCGATCTGATGCTGCTCGGCGCGCTCGCTGGCCTGGTGTACATGGACCGGGCGAAACCGATTTCCGAGGACTATGGCTGGTACGCGCTGGCCGGAGTGATGATCGCGGCGGCGGTGGCGCGGAACTACATAAGCCCGGGCGCCGGCGCGGCCATCGGCTTCATCGGCATTTTTTCGTGGCTCCCGCTCTTCATGCGGTCCGGTGAAGACCGTGGCTACGGCAAGGGCGGGTACGTGACTCTCGGCGTGCTTGCCCTGGTCGCCAATGTCGCGTTCTTTGGTTTCGGACCGATGGGCGAGAACAGCCCGCTGTCGATGCAGCTCGTGCTCGGCTGGCTCCACTTCCCGATTGCCTTCATCATGGGCGTGCCGATTCAAGACTGCCTCCAGATCGGCAAGCTGCTCGGCGAGAAGCTGATCCTGACCGAGTTCGTGGCCTATCTCGACCTCGCCAATCAGCTCGGTCAGGCCGCCCGGAATGAGATCCCCGCGCTCGATGGTCGCTCGATCGTCATCGTCACCTATGCGCTGTGCGGTTTCGCGAACTTCGCCTCGATCGGCATCCAGATCGGAGGCATGGCGCCGCTCGCTCCCTCGCGCCGGCAGGACATCGCAAGACTCGGCTTCAAGTCGATGGTGGGGGGGGCCCTCGCCACCTTCATGATCGCGTGCATCGCCGGCATCTTTTACGACCCCTTGTCCACCATCGGCCGGGTTCGTTGAACCTCGCGTAGATGCCGACTCTCCTTCGGGCCCAGGTGGCGCTTCTGGCCGCCACCGCCGCCTCCGCCACCGTTTCCGTCTTTGCCGCTCAAGTGGGCCTGGCCCTGGTCGGCCTGGTGCACCTGGTCCGCACCCTCCGCCGGGAAACGCGGGGCTTTGCTCTTCCCATCGACGCCGCGGTCGGAGCGTTCGCGATCTGGACGTTCATGTCCGCCGCCTTCGCCCCTTCGCCTATTGCCTCTCACGAGAGTGCGAAGAAGCTGGTGCTCTTCCTGCTTCTCTATTTCGCAGCCGAGGCGTTGCGCACCGATCGGTGCCGTGAGGTTCTGCTCGACGCGATGTTGATCGGCGGCCTCGCCCTCGCCACCCTTGCCGTCCTTCAGTACGCCTTCCTCGGCTTCGACACCATGGAAGCCCGGCCGAGGTCGTTTCTCGGCCACTACATGACCGCCTCCGGCGTGATTACCGTTTTGCTGGTCATCGCGGTCGAACGGATTCTGGCCATCAGGAGGCCCTTCGAAGTCACCGGCCGCTCCCTCGGCTTGTGCGCCCTCGTGATGGTTGCCGCGTTTGCGGTGCTGGTGGCCCACCTCACTGGGATTCTGCCCACCGAAGTGGAGCGTCTGGCCATCCTCATGGTGGCCATCCTCGCGGGACGCCGCGCCTGGCAGGGCGAGCAGTGGCCGGATGCCTCGCTGTCGAATGCCCTGGCTCTGGTCATCGTTCCCGTCGGCGGTCTCGCCCTCCTGCTCTCGCGGACCCGGAGCGCGTGGATCGGGGTGCTCGCGGGTCTGGCGGTTCTGGCCTGGATGAAAAAGCCGCGGCTTCTGCTCTTCCTGCCCGGAGTGTTGGGCCTCGTTCTTCTCCTTTCCCCGCGGACCATCCTCGACCGACTCACCGTTACCGACGCGAGCAGCCGCGATCGCTATTACATGTGGCAGGCCGGGCTCGACATGATCATGGACAAGCCCATCTTCGGCCAGGGCACGGGAATGATTCTCGAGGTCTATCCCCGGTTCCGGTGGCAGGGAGCGCCCAATCCCAACGCGCCGCATCTTCACAACAACTTCATCCAGATCGCGGCCGAGCGTGGCTTGCCTTGCCTCGTCTTTCTCGGCTGGCTCCTCTTCCTTCTCGGTCGGGAGGCCTGGCGGGTGCGCGCGGCGTCGCGAACCGGGCCTTTGGTCCTTGCCGTCCTGGCCGCCACCCTCACCGCGGGGATGTTTGAATACACTCTGGGCGATTCCGAGATACTGATGCTGATTCTTCTCCTGAGCGCCCTTCCTTTCTCGATCCGTTCCTATGTGAAGGAACCGGGGCTCGTCGAGACTCGGAGCGGCCCGGGTCAGGGTTCGGACTTTGACGGCTCCGAACTGGTCCTGGAGCAATGAAGACACAACTCGAGACCGCGCGGATCAAGGCCATTCTCGATTCGCTCAGGGACGGCCGCGTCGTAGTGGTAGGGGACGCGATGCTGGACGTCTTCGTCTTCGGCCAGGTCACGCGGATTTCTCCCGAGGCGCCGGTGCCGGTGGTGCGGGTGACCCAGGAAACGGAGCGACTGGGGGGCGCGGCAAACGTCGCCCTCAATGTGAAGTCGCTTGGCGGGAAGGTGGCTCTGATTGGAGTGGTGGGCGACGACCTCGCGGGTGCGCGCTTGGCCCGAGCGGCCCGCGATCGTGGCATCGATGCGCGACTGGTTCCGCTTTTGGGCCGTTCCACCACGGTGAAGACGCGAATCATGGCTCACCACCAGCAGATGGTACGGACCGACCGCGAGGTCACCGAACCGATCGCGGCCGCGGTGGAGGTGAAGCTCCTGGCCCATATCGCGAAGGTTCTCAAGAAGGGCTCGGCCCTCATCGTCTCCGATTATCAAAAAGGCGTCGTGACGCGGTCGTTCATGCGCGCACTGATCGCGCTGGCCGGCCGTCGCGACGTTCACGTGCTGGTGGATCCCAAGGTCCGGAACATCGGCTTCTTCAAGGGCGCTTTTCTGGTCACCCCCAATCAGAAGGAGGCGGAAGAAATCAGCGGCATCACCATCCGTACCGACGGGGACGCCGAACGGGCC
>JANLSZ010000147.1:0-2084 GCA_031362685.1 Vicinamibacteria bacterium
CGCCAGCGTGAGCAAGGACGGGGACCTCATGTTGTGGAAGGATGATGGAAAGAGCGCCACGGATGGATACAGCCGGCTGCCTGAAAACCTCAGGGTCAACGAGGTTCTGTCGCTGGACCACTCGCGCGTGTTGTTGCTGCCGCCGGGCCAGCCGCCCGAGCTCGTCGATCTCAAGCGCGACTCCCCCCCGGGGTCGCTGCTGGAGGTCGGATCCTCCACCAATGTCCTGGGCTGGCTTGGCACCAACATTCTTTGCCACTGGGACGGAACCAACCAGATCCTCGTCAGCGAGCTGCGCGGTGCGGAGCTCATCCGACTCGAAACCATCGCGGTGGATTCCGGCATTCGCCCGACCGGATTCGCCTACAACCCCGCGCGCCAGCTCTTGGCGTGGACCGAAGGAACTACATCGACGTCGGTCTTCCTGGCGAGTCTCGCGGCACTCGGCCGTCGAATCGAATTGAAAAGCGATGTTCCGGGGCTGGTTCCGTTCCGCTTCAGTGAGGACGGAAACTACCTGGCGGCCTGGATCAAGAAAGGGGATTCCCTGTGCGTCTGGAATGTCGAAACCGGGCAGATTGTGGCGTCCATTGGCGAGGGCGTCTGGAATGCAATTTTCGCCGCGGGCGGGTGGGTGCTGGTCGTGGCCATCGCTAAAGGCAACGACCATGAAATCGTATTCTACGATCTGATCCACCCCGAGCGGGAACCGCGGCGTGTTCCCGGGAGAACTATTTCCGCGTGGCTGGCGGTTTCGTCTGATGGCGGACTGGTGGCTTCGTCCACAGAGGGTGGTCAGGTGCGGTTGTTTGATCCCGCCAGGGGCGAGTTGATGGGTGAGCCCCTCCACGGTCACCTAAACTCGGTCAGAGGCATCGCCTTTTCCGCGGATGGACGTCGGTTGATTTCCGCGTCGGGCGGGCGGGAGGCCGTCAAGCTCTGGGATGTCGGCACGCGGCAGGAACTGCTGAACCTGGGCGGCACCGGCTCACTTCTGGACACGGCCCGATGGAGTGCGGACGGCGACGTGATTCTCGCCGGCCCGCCGTGGCAGGCTTGGCGCGCGCCGTCCTGGGAGGAAATCGCGGCCGCGGAGGCGAGGGAGAAAGCGGAGATCAAGCAGCCGTGAACCCTACCCGCGAAGATGCCCTGTTTGCGCTGGCGCTGGAGAAACCCGCTGACAAGCGCCCCGCCTTTCTGGACGCCGTGTGCGAAGGCGACCCCGCCCTGCGTGCTCGCCTCGAAGCGCTGCTCGCCGCGCACGATCAGCCCTACACGCTGCTGGCGACACAGGGCAAATCCGCCCAGCCCGCGATCAAACTCGATCTCGCGGACGAGCCTCCCGACGAAGCCGTGGGGCAGACTCTCGGCCGCTACAAGCTGCTGGAGAAAATCGGCGAAGGCGGCTGCGGCGTGGTCTATGTCGCCGAACAGACCGAGCCCGTCCGCCGCCGGGTCGCGCTGAAGGTCATCAAGCTCGGCATGGACACCAAACAGGTCGTCGCCCGGTTCGAGGCGGAGCGACAGGCGCTGGCGATGATGGATCACCCCAACATCGCCAAGGTGCTCGATGCGGGCACGACCGACACCGGCAGGCCCTATTTCGTGATGGAGCTGGTCCGGGGCATCAAGATCACTGATTACTGCGACCAGGCGAAGCTCAGCACGAAAGACCGGCTCGATCTCTTCATCAAGGTCTGCCAGGCCATCCAGCACGCGCACCAGAAGGGCATCATCCACCGCGACATCAAGCCCTCGAACATCCTGGTGACGCTCCACGACGGCGTGCCGGTGCCCAAGGTCATCGACTTCGGCATCGCGAAAGCAACGGAGGGAAGGCTCACCGACTCCACGGTGTATACGCAGCTCCACCAGTTCATCGGCACTCCCGCCTACATGTCGCCCGAGCAGGCGGAGATGAGCGGCCTCGACATCGACACCCGCAGCGACATCTACTCGCTCGGCGTGCTCCTCTACGAGCTTCTGGCCGGAAGCACGCCATTTGACGCTCAGGAGCTGATGGCCTCGGGCCTCGACGCGATGAGAAAAACGATTCGCGAGAAGGAGCCGGTGCGGCCGAGCAC
>JANLSZ010000148.1:0-7801 GCA_031362685.1 Vicinamibacteria bacterium
GCGAACACGGTCTATCTGGTCGGCTCCGATCGCATCAGCACCGAACTTCACAATCTGAGCGAGGACGCGAACGCGAGTTCGAACGCGCCGATGAAGCTCGACTACGCGATGAACGATCCGGCGGATCTCGAGCAGGTCTACTACCGCTCAGACCACTATAGCTATGCGGTGAAGGGCGTTCCGATTATCTTCTACACCACGGGCTTGCACGGCGACTATCACCACAACACCGACAGTGTCGAGAAGATCAATTTCAACAAGATGGCGCGAATCAGTCAGCTGATGTTAGAGACCGGGCGCCGCGTCGCGAATCTGGATCACCCCCCGGCGCGGGACAACAAAGGCCCGCGCGTGGGCAAGGGCAGCGCCGGGAAGCTCCAGTAGGGACCGCTCCGGGCGCATCGCTCGCCTGGGTGCGGCGTCGCCCTCGCTCCACGGAGGGCCAGCCCGGGGTGAGTGCGGTCAGAAAGCTTCGGTAAAGGAGACCTGAGCGCCTTCGTAGAGATCGCTGACGTCGATGCCGTCGACGTACATGTGGTTTACCTGGAGTCCCACGGGGACGAAGAGCCTCTCGCCCGCTTCTCGGAACTTTCCGAAGGCGATCATGGGCTGCCCGGCGGTGTGATCGCGGTGGGGGGCGTGGGTGATGCCGAGGAAGGGCACGCCGGGGACCGCGGTGTAGTAGGCGAAGTCAGGACCGGCCCCTCGATTCAGGTCGATGGCGGTCGAGGACCGGGCGATCTCGTCTGCCGCCGCTTTGAGGAACTCCGTGCCTGAGTCATTCCACTCGTGGGTGGCGAAGGTGAAGGTGCGGTTCGGGCCCGGCACGGTCATGCCGATTCGCAGGGTGTCGTGGAGGACCACGTCTTCACCTTCGAGGCGGATACGAAAAGCATCGATCCTCAACATGGCGCGATGGAAGCCCCAGCACAGGGCCGCGTACGTGGATCCGCCGACCTCACGGGCGCGAGCGCGGATCCGGCAGGCATCAAGCTCAAACGTGATCGCATAAAAAGGCGAAGGGTTAGCCCGGTAGAACTCAAGATGAGCCCGACGCGCATAGTCGGAGAGAACTCTGGCGCCCATGACCGGCAAGGATAGTCGGATTGCAGTGGGCCCGAGCGCCCCGCGATTCCCCGAGCCACGCCGGTGTCGCCGCCCTTTCTACACACTGAACTTGAACAGCAGCACGTCGCCGTCCGCGACCACGTAGGTCTTGCCTTCCATGCGGTACAAGCCCTTCTCTCGCGCGCTGGCCACGGAGCCGCAGTCCACGAGATTCTTGTAGGCGACGGTCTCGGCCTTGATGAAGCCGCGCTCGAAATCCGAATGAATGACTCCGGCCGCCCGGGGCGCGGTGTCGCCGATGTGAATAGTCCAGGCGCGGACTTCCTTCTCGCCGGCCGTGAAGTAGGTCTGCAGACCGAGCAGGTGGTAGGTGGCGCGGATCAGCGGGCCCATGCCGCTCTCAAGGACCCCGAGGTCCTGAAGAAAAGCGGTGATGTCTTCGGGCGAGAGGTCGACGAGATCGCTCTCGATCTGCGCGCTCACCACCACCGCCTCGCACGACAGATGCGTCCCCACGTACTCTCGAACTTTCATCACGTGAGGGTTGGCATCGGCGGTGGCCAGATCGGTGTCTTTGACGTTGCAGGCGAAGATGGTGGGCTTGTCGGAGAGCAGGAAGAGGGGTGCGGCGATCACTCTCTCCTCCTTGGTCAGTTCCATGGTGAGGGCTGGCTTGAAGGCATCGAGCCAGCCCTCGACCTTCTCGAGCACGGCCTCTTCGGCGAGGGCCGTTTTCTCGCCGCGCTTGGCCTCCTTGGCCACCCGCTCACGGCGCTTCCTGACCGTGTCCAGGTCGGCGAGCATCAACTCGGTGTTGATCACCTCGATGTCCCGCACCGGGTCGACCGAGCCGGACACGTGCAGCACATCCTCATCCTCGAAGCAGCGGACGACCTGAACGATGGCGTCGACCTCTCGGATATGGGTAAGGAACTTGTTGCCCAGGCCCTCGCCCTGGCTTGCGCCCTTCACCAGGCCCGCGATATCCACGAACTCGATGGCCGCGGGGATGACCACTTTGGTGCCCGCGATCTTCTGGAGGATCTCGAGACGCGCATCGGGGACGGTGACCATGCCCACGTTGGGGTCGATGGTGCAGAACGGGTAGTTGGCCGCCTCCGCCTTGCGGTTGCGGGTGACCGCGTTGAACAAAGTTGACTTGCCCACGTTGGGCAGTCCGACGATTCCGGCTCTGAGCATCCCTTCAGGATATCGTCTCCGCGCGTTCGTGGATTTATGGCAAGAGGAGTCGCTCCAATGAACACCGCGCCGCCACATCGACTTCGGTTCGGCGTCCTCGGTACCGCGAGGATAGGCCACACTTCGGTCAATCCCGCGATCCAATCCTCGCGCAATGCCGAGCTCATGGCGGTGGCGAGCCGGGACATAGGCCTGGCCCGGGACTTCGCGCAGGTGTTGGCCATCCCTCGCCACTACGGAGGGTATCAGGCGCTTCTCGACGACCCCGATATCGACGCCGTCTACATTCCGCTTCCCAACTCTCTTCACCGCGAATGGGCGATTCGGGCGGCCGAGAAGAAGAAGCACATCCTGTGCGAGAAGCCGCTCGCTCTTTCGGTGGCCGAGTGCCTGGAAATGCAGGCCGCCGCGGACGCCAACGACGTCACCCTGATGGAAGCCTTCATGTACCGGTTTCATCCCCGAACCCGGAGACTGGTGGAAATGGCCCAGGCCCGGACGGTGGGCGAACTGCGGGCGGTAAGGTCCGCCTTCACTTTTCGACTGACCCGGCCCGAGAACATCCGCCTCCGCCCCGATCTCGGCGGCGGAGCGCTGATGGATGTGGGTTGCTACTGCGTGGACATCAGTCGCCGGCTGGCCGGAACCTTGCCCATCGAAGTCCAGGCCTGGGCGACGTTCGGCCCGACGGGGGTGGACACTCAACTGGCCGGGAGTCTTCGTTTCGAAAGCGGAGCGATCGCGCAGTTCGACTGCGCCCTCTCCATCGAACGGCGGGAGTTCGTCGAAGCGGTGGGGGTGGATGGAAGCCTCTTCGCGGATTCGGCGTTCGTCTCGGGAGCGGCGCCGGTGGAGCTCATCGAGCAGCGCGGGCGCAGTTCCGAAGTCCGGCATGCCTTCGCCGGTGAGAATCAATACCGCCTCATGGTCGAACACTTCGCGGACGCCGTGCTCACGGGCGAGCCGGTTCGCTACGGGATCGCGGATGCGGTCGGCACCATGGCGATCATCGAGGCCCTCTACCGATCGGTGGACGCCGGGGGCGTGCCGATGCCGGTGGAGGATCAGGTGCAGTGAGCGAGGCTGCGCAGTTCACGGTTCTCATCGCCAGCTATCTCGAACCCGAACACGTCGGCCGCATCCGCGCGGTCGATCCGCGGGTTGAGGTGATCTATGAACCCGCGCTCCTTCGCCGGCCAAGATACGCCGCCGATCACGGTGGGGTGGCCGTTCCAAGGTCGCCCGCCGAGGAAGGGCGATGGCGGGGCCTGTTGGCTCGCGCCGACATTCTCTTCGACTTCGACTACACGAACCACGGCGAGCTCCCCGAGCTTGCGCCGCGGGTTCGATGGATTCAGTCCTCCAGCGCCGGAATCGGTCAATTCGTGAAGCACCGCCGCTATCACGAGCGAATGAAGGGCACAATCTTCACCACGGCCAGCGGGATCCACGCTGTTCCCCTCGCGGAGTTCTGCGCTATGGCCATGCTCGGCTTCAGTCGCGGCCTCTTCCGGATGCATGACCTGCAGGCCCGCAGGCACTGGGAACGCTTCGCCGGCACCGATCTGGTGGGTCGAACCGTCCTGATCTTCGGCCACGGAGCGATTGGTCGTGAGGTGGGGCGCCTGGCGCGAGGCTTCGGCATGAAGGCGATCGGGGTGAAGCGTTCCGTGACCAACGAGGATCCTGCGGCGCACCATGCGGATGAGCTCTACCCCGCGGCGTCTTTTCGATCACTTCTGCCTCGTGCCGAGTTCCTGGTTCTGGCCGCTCCCCACACCGACGAGACGGAGCAGGTCCTGGGGCGGAAGGAGATCACGCTCCTTCCGCGGGGAGCGGTTCTCATCAACATAGGGCGAGGCGCTCTGGTGGATGAAGGCGCGATGATCGACGCATTGCGCGAGGGTCAGCTCGGCGCCGCCGCTCTCGACGTCTTTGCCACCGAGCCGCTTCCCACCGACAGTCCGCTGTGGGGCATGCCCAACGTGTTGGTCAGCCCGCATTCGGCGAGCACCAGCGACCGCGAGAACGGACGGCTGACCGAGCTGTTCTGCGAAAACCTCGCGCGCCTACTGCGCGGCGAAACGCTCAAGAACGTTCTGGACCTCGAGCGTCTGTACTAGGAGCCCGAACTATTCAGGAAAGAACCGTCCGGTTTGGGCGGCTCCGGTTCAGTGACTCAGACCCACTGCGCGGCCATGTCGCCAATGACCGGGAGCTTGAACTCCTCGTTGTTGTTGGCCTTGATCATCAAGAAGATGAGAACGATCATCCACGCCGCGAGGAGGGGGTAATTCACCAGGCCGATCAAGAGGCCAAGCCCGCCTGACATCATGCCGAGCACGACGCTCGTCACCGTGACCGCAAAAAAGCTGACGAAGGCGGCACCACAGAGGAGAAGGCTCTGGAAGGCGTGGAACCTAACGAACTTGTTTTCCTTCTCGACGATAACGGCCACGATCGAGAAGATGAATCCGATGCAGCACGGAACGTAGCAGAGGAGGCCGCCCACATTGGGAGCCACGCCGAGTTTGGTTTGGTTGTCGCTCATGGTGCTGGATGCTAGCAAACCTCAAGTGGCCTCGACCGCGGTCACGTGAAGGGAAATATCCTCGGGCTTGTGGACAGCGACGCCCGCGTTGAGTTTGAGACAGATCGCGCTCAAACGCGCTCTCGAACGACCGCTTCGCGCCAGGTTGCCCTCGGCCTGGCCGGACTGGCCTTCGCGGGAGCGGGGCGGCTTCTGGCCGAGATACCGGCATTGGTTGAGTGGCATCGAACAGTTCTCTTTCCCTGGCTGTCTTCGATTCTTCAATGGACATCGGGGTCCTCGGTTTCAACCGTCGGAGAGGTTGGCGCGGTCATCGTCATGGGTCTGGCCACGGGCGCGTTCATTCTCCGGGGGACCCGCGTCATCGGAACGCTCGTCTTTCTTGCTGGCCTGCTGGTCTTCGTTTTCTACGCTTCCTGGGGATTGGCCTATCGCTATCCTTCTCTCTCAGCCCGCCTGGTTTCGTCCGGAACGACCTACGAAGTGAACCCGTCCGCGGCGGCCCTGGCCGACTTCGCGGAGCAGTCGGCGGCGCTGATCGTCCGCGCCTCCTTGGGGAGCATTTCCTTCTCACCCCCGGAGGCCGACTTCCTCGCACGAGTCAATTCGGGCCTGAACGACGGCTTGGTCCGATTGCCGGAGGCCATCGAGGCCGCGCCGGTACGCGGCCAGGGGTTCGGCTCGTTAAAGCTCTCGCGCGTCTCCTTCGCCCTGAGCCGTCTTCAACTCTCGGGCTACTACTTTCCGTGGACCGGCGAAGCGCAGATCAACGCGGAGATGCCACGCTCACTCTGGCCCCGGGTGGGCGCCCATGAGAAGGCGCATCAGAGAGGTTTTGCCCGCGAGAATGAAGCCACCGTGATCGGGGTGCTCGTCTGTCTCGCCTCGACGGATCCGACGGTGTTCTATTCTGGGACTCTGGGACTGTTTGCCAGCCTGGATCGCGATCTCGCCGTTGTGGATCCCCAGGCCCGCCAAAAGCTTTGGACTCGATTACCCAAACCCGCCGTCGACGATTTCCGCCAGGAAGCCGCTTTCTGGAAGGCGCATGAAGGCGTGGCGGGGGCATTGAGCGAGAAAGTCAACGATGCGTATCTCAAGGGGCAGGGAGTGGCTTCCGGGGTGGGCTCGTACTCCGAAACGACGCGGCTCTTCATGCAGGCGATTGACAAGGGTTTGGTGGACCTCACGCGTGGCCCGAGCGGAAATGGCAGGGGAATCCGGTAGGGTCGGGTAAAATCACTTCCCATCGTGCTCCAAGTTTCCATTTCGAAGATTCCGACCGAGGGGCTCGCCGTTGACGAAGTCGTGAACGGCGAACTCCTTTCCATCGACCGGGACGAATTGACTATCGCCGATGACGGTCGCTTCAAGGCCCAGATTGAGCGGGCCGATGGAGGAAGCCTTCATGTTCGCGGCCACCTCAACCTCAAGACTTCCGGCCCCTGCTCGCGATGCCTGGCCGACACCCCGCTGGTCATGGATCAGGAGCTGGACCTCTTCTTTCTGCCCGAGTCCGAGGCTCTCTCCGAGTACGATGACGAAGAGGGGGCCGAGCTTCAGGACCGCGATCTCGTGGTCACGTTCTACAAAGGCGACGTCCTGGACCTGGGCGCCATCGTCCGCGAGCAGATCCTGCTTGCCCAGCCCATGAAACGACTCTGCCGGGAGGACTGCCTCGGGGTCTGCCCGACCTGCGGCGCGGACCGAAATCTGACTTCATGCGGGTGCCCGAAAGAGCCGATCAGCCACAGTCCGTTTTCCTCGCTGTCCATCCCCGTGAAGGGCTGAACGTGCACCTTTAAGGAACGCACGGTAGAATGCAGCCCACCAGAACCCATGCCTAATCCAAAACGACGCCACTCCAAGAGTCGCCGCAACATGCGGCGAGCCCACGATTTTCTGACCACCCCCAGTCTCAGCAAGTGCACCCACTGCGGCGCGGCCACCATGCCGCACCGGGTCTGCGCGGGCTGCGGGCACTACAAGGGCAAGCAGGTCATCGCCGCGAAGAACGCCGCGTAGTCGATAGCCAACCTCAGCTTGCGGCCAGCTTTCTGGCAGTAATCTCCACAGAATGACCGGATCTTTGCAGGGCGTCCGGGTAGCCGTGGACGCCATGGGCGGCGATTTCGGCGTGAGTGTCGCGGTCGCGGGCTCGGTGGCAGCGGCTCGTCGCTACGGCCTGTCCCTGTGCCTGGTCGGGCGCGAGGCCGAGGTAAACGCCGAGCTCGCCCGGTCCGACGTTTCCGGTCTCGACCTTCGGGTGGTCGAGGCCCCCGAAGAGGTCGGCATGGCCGAGAAGGTCGGTCGTCCTACCCTGAAGAAGCGCTCTTCGATTCTGGTTGCCATCGAGATGGTGGGCCGGGGCGAGGCCGATGCTTTCTTCTCCGCGGGGAACACTGCGGCCTGCTGGACCATCGCCAAGATGACTCTGGGCACGCTGCCCGAAATCGACCGTCCGGCCCTGACCGCGGTGGTTCCCAACATGAAGGGCAAGACCGTTCTTCTCGACGTGGGCGCCAACGCCACCTGCAAGCCCCGGCACCTCGAGGAGTTTGCCGTCATGGGGAGCCTGTACGCGGAGGAGGTCTTGAGGATCGCCTCACCCCGCGTGGGCCTGATGTCGATGGGCGAAGAAGAGTCGAAAGGCACCGATCTGACCCGGGAAGTCCACGCCGCCCTCAAGGGCTCTCACCTCAATTTCATCGGGAACGTCGAGGGTCACGAGATCTTCAACGGCGAAGCGGACGTGGTGGTGATGGATGGCTTCACCGGAAACGTGATCCTGAAATCGAGCGAGACCCTCGCGAGCTCGATCGTCTTCATGCTGAAGGAAGAAATCCAGAAGCGGCCCCTGGCCAAGGTGGGCGCGCTGCTCGCGAGTTCGGCCTTCAAGGCGCTCAAGAGACGCATCGACCCTCGTGAGACCGGCGGCGCCCCCTTGCTCGGGATCAAGGGGTGCTGTGTCATCGGCCACGG
>JANLSZ010000172.1:0-2286 GCA_031362685.1 Vicinamibacteria bacterium
AATAGGGCGCGGTCCCTGCAGAGGGATTGAAACCTTCGGCCGCCGCGCCGATGCGCGGCAGTTGTGAACGTCGAATAGGGCGCGTTCCCTGCAGAGGGATTGAAACTACATGACCCCGGGCGCCAAAGCCTGGTTGATGTATACGGTCGAATAGGGCGCGTTCCCTGCAGAGGGATTGAAACAGTTCTGCCTGATCAAGACGATCGCCGAGGCGTATCATCTCAACGATCCGGGGCGGTCATGAGTTGGCCCAGGATGCGGCGAGGTTGAGAGAGGCAGCGCGCTGGGTGATGAGATCAGCCAGCGCCGGCATGTCAAGGCTGCCGCTGATGCGGTCGTTGATGTAGTGGTAGAAGCTCACGTTCAGCTTCTGGGCGGTCGCCGCCAGGGTCTGGAAGGTGTCCCATGCCTTGGCACCATCGGCGGTGCGTGGGCCGAAGCTGACGTCCCGCTTGCGCACGCGGCGCCGGGCGGCCAGCTCGGCCGGGTTGTTGTGCAGTTCCACCTCGGGGTGCGTCAGCACCATGAGCAGCTGCGCCCGCTTGGCGCGGGTCAGGGCGATGCGTCTGTCCAACGCCCCGTAGCCCGTGGTCGAGGTGAACAGCGTGTCGAACTGCGCTGCCAGCCGCAGTCGCTCAGGCTCGCTTGGCGCTTTGCGGTAGGCCGCAAGCTGGCGATAGTAGGCCCAGAACTTCGTCCGGACGTCAGCCAGCGCCTGACAGTGGGCCGCCAGCACGGGGGCGAGCTTGGCGTAGTGCCGACCCTCGTGCACCCAGCACAGGGCCAACTCGTCGGTCACCAAACTGAACTGTGGGGCGTCGTCGCACACCAGTACTCGGATCACCGGGTAGCCGGTCTGGGCGTGATAGGCCGCTACGGCCAGGGCCTCGCGCACCCAACGTTGCTGGTTCGGCCCGAGTGCTGGAACTCGCTTGGCCAGGTGTTCCGCCAGAGTCGCCTCGTCCATCAGCGCGTGCCACGGCAGCGTTTGGACGGCTGTCAGCCTCGACGCCGACAGGCGCATCCCGACGAGGTACTGTACCGCTTCGTCGTTGAGCAGGTACCTCCGGTCCTGCCCACCCATGAGCACGTCGATGGCGGCCAGGCGATCCTTTTTGGGCTGCGTGTCGTAGGCAGCGTACAGCGGATTGGTCAGCACGTGACAGTGCTGCGCCTTCCCGTTGATCGTCGTGCCCGTCACATCCAGATGCTGCCACGGGCTACTCGCCAGCCCCGCCCGCCGCACCGCCGCCGCCTCGTTGTGGAACGGCTCTTGTTTTTTGATCAACAGGTTCGACACCTGTCCGTCGCTGATGAGCGTCCCCAGGTTGCGCAGCAACTCGGCGACCTTGGGCTCGCTCGTCCCCACGCCGTAGTACAGCACCGTCACCAGCGACCGCAGCCCCGGACCGAACTGCCCGTCGTAGCCCGCCGGCATCGGCGCCAAGTACGTCTGTCGCGTCGACGCCGAGTACCACTTCTCCCGCATGAACCGCACATTGTCGGTGCTGACCCGCACGTCCTGAACCACCACCGCCTCGTGCCCCTTGCGAACCGCGTCCGCCGGCAGCGTCGCTCGGTCGACCGTCAATGTCTCCTCCCGGTCGACCACGATCTTGTCCAGCTTGGACCGCGTCTCGCGTTTCTTCGGCTCCCGACGGTCCTTCTCCGACGACGTGTCCCCGGGCCTGGCCCGGCCCTTGCCGCCCAGGCCCGACGGACGCCCCGACTGACCCTTCAGCCGCGCCAGCTCGTCCCGCAACCCCTGGTTTTGCTCCCGCAACGTCCGATTCTCCGCCGCCAACTCCTCCACCAGGTTCATCAGCCGCACGACGGCTTCCCGCGCGCCCGCGTCCCGGATCGTCCTTACGTCCAAGGACTCCAGCGCCACCGTTGCCTCCACTGCTCCTCGCCCGTCCATGACCCTCATCCTACACCGCTGCCCGCTCTTGGGCTACCCCGCCATCCCGGGCTCCGCCTGCCCCGAGTTTTTGAGGTGATACGTACGCGTGTTCAAGTCGACGACGACCCGGCGCTACGTCGAGGGCGTCCACATGGACGGCTGGCCGCCCTTTCGCGAGCGCCTGTGGCAGCGCAACTACTACGAGCGCATCGTACGAGGGGACGACGCGCTCGAGGGCATCCGCCGCTACATCCTCGCCAACCCTGCGCGATGGCGACGGTGAGCGCCCATGAAAGAGAGCGGGGGCTGCCGAAGCAACCCCCGCCCTTCACGATCCGATCATCGACCAGCCCTGCGCCGCGCCACCCCCTTGCGGTCGGCGG
>JANLSZ010000011.1:0-43418 GCA_031362685.1 Vicinamibacteria bacterium
GTTCGCCCGGCTGCGATCTCGCGAACTGGGAGCGGATCGTCGGCACGATCAAAAACCCCAAGGCCGAGGTCGAGATCGCCATCATCGGCAAGTACGTCTCGTACGAGGACTCGTACAAGAGCCTCAACGAAGCTCTCACCCACGGCGCGCTGGCCAACGGGGTGAAGCTGATCCGCCGCTGGGTGGAGTCGGAGGAACTCGAGGCCAAGGGGCCGTCGCTGCTTGCGGGCTGCTCGGGAATTCTGGTACCCGGAGGCTTTGGCGCGCGAGGCACCGCGGGCATGGTGATGGCGGCTCAGTACGCCCGCGAATCAGGCACGCCCTTCTTCGGGATCTGCTACGGGTTCCAGTGGGCGGTGGTCGAGTATGCGCGGAACGTGTGCGGCCTGAGCGGAGCCGACTCCACCGAGGTGAACGAGAACGCCGAGCATCGCGTCATCTACAAGCTTCAGGACCTGCTGGGAGTCGAGGCCATGGGCGGAACCATGCGTCTGGGGTCTTATCCCTGCGAACTCGACGAGGACTCCCTCGCCCACCGCGTCTACGGAGCCCGGGAAATCCGCGAACGTCATCGCCACCGTTACGAGTTCAATCAGGAGTACATGGCCCGACTCGAGAACGCCGGGCTCAAAATCTCCGGCAAGACCCCGGACGGGAAATTCGCCGAGATCGCGGAGATCAAGGGCCATCCGTACTTCATCGCGGTGCAATATCACCCGGAGTTCAAGTCGCGGCCGTGGCAGCCCCACCCCCTCTTCGCCGGTTTCGTGGGCGCTTCGTATGCCCGAAAGAAGGGCGACCAGGCTTCGGCCGCGGCCGCCGCTTCGTCGAAAGTGGTCGCGTGAAGTCTTCTCGAACCAAAGCGATTCGGGTAGGAGCGCTGAGGGTCGGGGGCGGACCGCTCTTCCTGATCGGCGGGCCCTGCGTCATCGAGTCGGCCTCTCACCCGCTGAAGATCGCCCGTCGGCTCAAAGAGATCACCGACGAACTGGGGATTCCCTTCATCTTCAAGGCGAGTTACGACAAGGCCAACCGATCTTCGATCGGCTCGTTCCGGGGCGTGGGGATGGAACGCGGGCTCGACATTCTCGCCACCGTGAAAGCGAAAGTCGGTGTGCCCATCCTCACCGACGTGCATGAGACGTCGCAGGTAGCGCGCACGGCGCAGGTCGCGGATGTGCTGCAGATTCCCGCGTTTCTCTGTCGCCAGACCGACCTCGTGCTCGAAGCGGCGCGGTCGGGCCGTGCGGTCAACATCAAGAAGGGCCAGTTCATGGCGCCCTGGGACATGAAGGGCGTGATGGACAAGGCGAAAACCACCGGCAATCCGAATCTGATGGTGACGGAGCGTGGCGCGTCGTTCGGCTACAACACTCTGGTCGTGGATATGCGCTCCTTCCCCGTTCTGCGCGGCTTCGGCTATCCCGTGATCTTCGACATCACCCACAGCGTCCAGCGTCCGGGCGGCCTGGGCGACCGGTCCGGAGGCGAGGCGCATTTCATCGACACCCTCGGCCCCGCTGGTGTGGCCGCGGGGGTCCATGGCGTCTTCATGGAGACTCACGAAGACCCGGGCCAGGCGCTCTCGGACGGACCGAACGCGTATCGTCTGGATCGCATGAAGGCCTTTCTCACTCACCTCAAGAAGGTTCATGCTCTCGCCCAGGAGCGGATGAAGTGAGCTACGAGACCGCCCGCAAAGTCCTCCAGATCGAGGCGGACGCCATTCGCGACCTGATCCCCAAGGTCGGCGAGACGTTCGGCCGGGCCATCGAGATGCTCTTCGCCTGCACCGGCCGCGTGGTCACCACGGGCATGGGCAAGAGCGGTTTCATCGCCCAGAAACTCTCGGCCACCCTGTCCTCCACCGGCACGCCTTCCCTCTTCCTGCATCCGGCGGAGGCCATCCACGGCGATCTGGGCCGGATCGTGAAAGGCGACGTGGTCATCGCGATTTCCTACAGCGGCGAGACCGAGGAGATCGTGGCCCTCTTTCCCACCCTCAAGCGCATCGGCGTTCCCGTGATCGCCTTGACCGGCCGCGTCGACTCCTCGATCGCCCTGGCTTCCGAGGTTCACCTCGACGTGTCCATTCGCGAAGAGGCGTGCCCGCTCCGCCTGGCCCCCACCGCATCGACCACCGCCGCTCTGGCCATGGGGGACGCTCTGGCCATGGTTCTGACCGAGAAGCGCGGTTTCACTGTGGAAGAGTTCGCCGACCTGCATCCGGGCGGCCGCCTGGGCCGTAAGTTGCTGCGCGTCGAAGACATGATGCACAAGGGCAACGACACGCCGCGAGTCGGGCCCAAGACCCTGCTCAAGGACGTCCTCTTCGAGATGACCACGAAGCGCCTGGGCATGACCACGGTGATCGACGAGGCCGGCATCCTGCTGGGTGTGATCTCCGACGGAGACCTGCGGCGCCTGATGGAACGGTTTGGCGCGTCCGTCCTCGGCCTCCCCGCCGAGCAGGGCATGACCCGGACCCCTCACATTATCGCTCCTCGCGAGATCGCCACCCGCGCTCTCGACATGATGGAGACGAACAAGATCACCGCCCTCGTGGTGGTGGACCACAACCGCCATGTCGAGGGAGTCATCCACCTCCACGACCTGTGGAAAACGGAGATGGTCTAAAGACGCTCGTCAGAGAGGCTTCATTGCTGGGGCCCGCGGCTCCTGGTCGGGAACCCGGCGTGCGAAGGCCAAGGCGCGTTCCTGAACGTAGCGGGTCGCAAGGCTCCTATGCACTGGGCGGAGCGGCAGCTCCGCCTCATTCATTCAAGAACGACATGCGACCCGCGGAGGTGAAGGAACGTCCGGCGCCTTGGCCGCAGCCTCACCACGAAGGGCGCGGCGTGGGTCTAGTCAGAGCGCATTCGTTCCGCCCGGCGACGAGGGCTTCAGGCGAGGTAATCGGGTTCGGCTTCGGTGGGGGCGCCGAAGGGGTACCCCGTGGCCTCGAGAAGATGCATTCGCCTCATTTCGGGCCGGGCGTTGATTTCGCGGATCTGGTCGTTCTGCTTTCGGATAAAGGCGGCTCCATCTTCATCGGCCCCCCTCTCCATCCCCATGGCGGCCTGGTGGTTGCGGGCAATGACCCGGTCGGAGAGCGGCTTCTGCAGGCGCTGATAGTTCAGCAGGGCCTGCCGCACTTTCTCCGCGGTTGAAACCTCGGCCACGCTGGGCAGACAGCTGATGAGACGGGGCAGGCTGGAGAGTCCCATGTTCAGGCCGTGGCCTCGAGCGGGATGAATGGAATGAGCGGCATCGCCCACCAGGACGGTGTTGCCGCTTGCATAGTCACTGGAGTGGATCATGCGGACCGGATAGAAGCCCGCGATCTCTGAATCGAAACCCTTCAGGCAACAGGCGCGCTGTCCCAGGAGGTGGGCCCGTTCCTCCTTGGTGGATTTCTTCCACCAGGGGATGCCCTCGGCGCCGACGGGAAGGGTCACCTTGACCTGGCCGTCCATTCTCTGCTGAATGACCAGGACTCCGCCCGGGCCCGAGTATCGGAAGAAGTAATCATCGGGCTTCAGGCGGGGAGGGCGACGGCCGAACATGGCCACCATGGGGTGGGCGTACGCGTGTTCTGACGTCGCGACCTGCATGGTGGAGCGCACGATGGAGTTGGACCCGTCAGCGCCCACCACAATGTGAGGCTTGATCAGGACGTCCTCATCTCCCGCGTGGATCTTGAGTGAGCGGATCCGGCCGTCCACCACCTTGAATTCCCGAGCCACCACCGGTTTGAACAGATCGAAGTTCGAGGCCTCGGAGGCGATCTCCAGGAAAGTCTCGGCAATGAGGTCGTGGTTATAGACGAGGAAATAGGGGTAGGGGATGGGCAGTTCGGAGTAGTCGGCCTTGAGAAGAGTCTCGCCGGTTTCCGTCCGGAACTCATGGCCGATGCGGCGTCCGGCGCCGCGTTCCAGGAGCCGACTCAAGATGCCCCATCGCGCGAGCGCCTCGACGTTGCACGGCTGGAGATGGTCGCCGCGGGCGGTGTCGAGCGGCGCCGTCCGCTGGTCTACCAGGACGACCCAGTACCCGCTCTCGCGCAGGGCACAGGCCAGGGCCGAGCCCGTAATGCCGCCCCCCACGATGAGGATATCGGTCTCCACCGTCTTCATTCACCCAAAATAGGGTCGTCCGGGGTCCCGGATCAATAGTGCATTTGAATCCCCGTCACGCGGGACCACGGCCGCCGCTACAGATTCGTTCGGCTTCGCACCAGGGAGAGGAACTCGTCGCGGGTGGCGCGATTCGAGCGGAATTCGCCCAGCATGCAGGAACTGACCGCGACCGAGCTCTGCTTGCCCACCCCACGCATCATCATGCAGAAGTGGCGGGCTTCGATGACCACACCCACGCCCCTTGGCTTGATGACGTCCTGGATGGTGTGGGCAATCTGGTTGGTGAGGCGCTCCTGAACCTGGAGTCGTCGCGCGAACATGTCGACCAGGCGGGCCAACTTGGACAAACCCACCACCCGGTCGTCGGGCAGGTAAGCGACGTGCGCCTTGCCGAAGAACGGCAGCATATGGTGTTCGCAAAGGCTGTAGAGCTCGATGTCCTTGACGATGACCATCTCGTCCGTGGCCACGGTAAACATCGCGTCGTTGAGGATCTTGACCGGATCCTGGGTGTAGCCCGAGGTCATGTCCTTCAAGGCCTTTTCAACCCGGAACGGGGTTCTGAGGAGACCCTCGCGGGTTGGATCCTCGCCCAGTCCCAGCAGAACCTCTCGAATGTGGTCGGAAATGGTCGATGGCATTGAGGCAGCGCTCCTGCGGTCAGAAAGCCGGCAAGGACGACGGGTCAGAGCCGGGCTTCGCCGTCAGCTCGACAAAACCCGCAGGTGGACCCGGCCATCTTTCGGGAACTGGATGGGGGTGGGTTTCTTGGTCACGGCACACGACTGACAAATCGGCTCGCCGCTCGCCTTGTCGTCCCAGGTGCGGTCGCGATGGGCCTTGCGCAGACGGTCGAAATTCGGCGAGAGCCACGCGTTCTGCAAAGTCGTCATCGGACCGTCCGCCCCCGCCACCACCGGGCCGCCGTCGATCTCCAGAGTGAACCCCTGGCAGCACGGCATGGTGTGGCGGCCATCCCAGGTCACCACCATGCGGCGGAACGGGTCGGAGCACTGGAACTCGGCCGCGGTGAGATCGGTCCAGTGCGCGGCCTGCCACGAATGCTGCGCCCCCGCGGGCAGATAGCACTCGGAAACCGACATCCAATCGACGCCCATCTCCTTGCGCCAGAACTCTTCCATCCGGCCCGAGTCCAGATCGTCGGCGTTGATCTTCGTCCGCACCACCGAGGCGCGGATTTTGAGGTCTTTAGCACCCTTGCCCTCGTTGCGGGCGTTGACCGACTCGCGCACGGAGTTGAGGAGAATGTCCCACTGCCCGCCCACCCGCTGACGGTGATACGTCACCTCATCGCACGCGTCCACCGAGTACATCAGGTCGGTGATTCCCGCCTCGACGATCTGGCGGAACAGCTTCTTGTTCTTGCGCGCGCCGCCGTTTCCGTTCGTGTTCATCATCAGATCCGGAAAACCGAGGGCGTTGGCTTCTCGGATGAACGAGACGATGCGCGGATGGAGCGACGGCTCCCCGCGATAATTGAACTTGATCGACGACACCCCGATATCGGCGCACTGCTGGATCAGCCGGCCATAGAGAACCGGATCCATGTAGCCGCGTTGGTAGGAGAAGTCCTCCATCCCCTGCATGCGGATGTGCTCGTGGGTCCAGATCTGGCAGAAGCCCTTCGGATCCTCCTCGGTGCTGCCGCAGCGCAGGTCGCAGACCGCCACCGTTTCGATGTCGGCATGGACCGGATGGTCGGAGGCGTCGAGGTCGGTCTCGCGGCGGTCCCACTCTGTTCGATACGCCTCATAAACGGTGGACCGCTTGGGTGCGTCGACGAGGACACGGAACGTGGGGTCTTTGGACATGTAAGACGCCAGTTTAGACGGGGGGGTCTGAAAACGCCGTGGGTGAGGTCAGGCGACGGGTATCAGCTCGATCTGGAAAAGCCAGGGCCACTTCTTTCCGGTCACGAAGATCCGGTCGCCCGCCTTGTCCCAGGCGATTCCGTTGAGCACATCGCCTTCAGGCCCGCGCGCCTCTGGGCGAAGGAGGCCAGTCAGATCGATCCAGCCGGTGACCTGGCCGGTCTCCGGATCGATCTTCGCGATCCGGTCGGTCTGCCAGACGTTCGCCCACAGCTCTCCGCGGATGAACTCAAGCTCGTTGAGCCGTTCAACCGGCCGCGCGCCATCGAGAACTTGAACGGTTCGCAAGGGCTTCTGGGTCTTGGGATCGAGGAAGAACAGACGCGAAGACCCGTCACTCATCACCAGGCGCTTGCCGTCGAAGGCCATGCCCCATCCTTCGGTGGGATAGCTGAACGTCCTCAGCCGTTTGAGGGTGGCCTTGTTGTAGGCGAAGCCCACCTGAGTCTGCCAGGTCAGTTGGAGCAGCTCATCCCCAACCAGCGCCAGTCCCTCGGCGAAGTACTGATCCTCCACCGCAACCTGCTGAAGGACGACCCCGGTTTCGGGAGTCACTTTTCGCAGGGTCGAGTGGCCGCGAAGGCCCGTGCTCTCGTAAAAGATCCCATCCGCAAAGACCAGCCCCTGAGTGAAGGCGGTCGGATCATGCGGAAAAGCCTTCACCACTTTGAAGCTGAACCGAGGCGACCGGGAATCGGGTGCGGTCTTCATGGCCTGTATGGCGATCGCCGGGGCCCCCACAATAAAGAGCGTGCCCACGACAAGGCGGCGAAGGATTCCCGGAAGACGCACAAGCCGAATCTACAGCCGCGGCGCGTCCACACCCGCACTCACCAGGATTTCACCTTTCGGGCCACCACGAGAAGGACGGAACTGATCGCAAGGCGGGCGCCTGAACGCCGAGGAATACGGCAGAGACTTTTCGAACATGGGGATCTCCCGGTGTTTCTGGGGCCGGAGCTCGGCGACTCCGCTTTCCAATCGCCTGATTCACTCAGGCGATTGGAGCATTGAGAAGCTCGCCGAGCGCAGGCCGGGGGTTGTAGGGGGGCCGGGTCCGTGTCTGGCCCCCCTACCATCAACTACGTCCCGGGGACCGCTCCACCGTCGACCGACAGGCAATGCCCGCTGATGAAGCTCCCCTGATCGCTCGCCAGATACACATAGGCGTTGGCGATGTCCTCAGCCCGGCCCATGCGGCCAAGCGGGGTGTGCTGAACCATGGCCTCGAGGGCCAAGGGCGGCATCTGACGAATCATCTCGGTCTCGATGAAGCCGGGCGCGATCGCATTCACACGGATGCCGTGTTTCCCCATCTCTCGCGCCCAGACCTTGGTCATGCCGATGACGCCGGCCTTGGTCGCCACATAGTTGGTCTGACCGAAGTTTCCGTAGAGGCCAACCACCGACGAGGCCGAGATAATGACGCCGGTCTTGCGCGCGATCATGTGGGGCGCCACCGCACGGGTGCAGAGGAAGACGCCGCGCAGGTTGGCGTCGATCACCAGGTCGAACTGCTCGTCGGACATCACCGTGACCTGGCCGTCCTTCACCTTCACCAGCATGCCGTCGCGCAGGATTCCCGCGTTGTTGATCAGGACATCGATCTGCCCGAAGGCTTCCATCACCTTCGCGGTCGCGGCCTGGACGAGAGCCGCGTCCGCCACCGAGACTCGGGTGAACGTGGCAAGGGGCGCGCCCGCCTGCCGGAGTTCGCTCACCAGAGCCGCTTCATCACCCTTCACGTCCCAGACCGCGACCCGGCAACCCTCGGCCGCGAACGCGAGTGCCGTGCCCTTGCCAATGCCAGCGGCGCCACCGGTGACGACGACGACTTTGTTTTTGAGACCAGTATCAATCATGGGGCCGCGGTTTTATCAGAAAGAACGCCCCTACTGAACCCTCCCTGCACTTCGGCGCAGGTCGATGACGTTGAGGCCCAGCCTGGGCAGGCTGATCTCCAGACCGTCGGGGGCGCCGGGTTCGAGGATCACGTTGGTGACGCCCCAGGAGAGAAGGGTGCGGGCAAATTTTTCGGGCTGATGGTCGAGCAGTTCGCCCAGGCCGTTGATGTGGTCGGCCACCGCCTGAGATCTTCGGGACACCAGACCGGTCATGATCTTTCGTCGATGCTGGGTCTGAAGGAGGACCGCGAAGCCATCCAGGGTGGTCAAGGGAATGTTGCAGATCTCTCCGGGCACAAGTCGCGAGAGATCCAGCGGCGAGACGAACGGCTGGGCCAGGGGCCGAGGCGACCACATTTCGAGGCCGGCGCAGATCGCCGCCAAACCAACCACGGAAGCGCCCCGCGCACTCTTTCGCTCAACCTGCGACAGGAAACGCACGGCGGGGATGGTCAGGAAGAACAGCGCGAACAGGACGCAACGCACCGGGGTTCGGCCCATGGAGAAGGGCGGAATCGACATGAGGACCGAATACGGCATGGCAATGCCGAGGTCCGATCCGAAGACCTTCAGCGACGGCCCGAGGCTCAGGACCAGGAAGCCGAGCGCCATGAGGCCGCACACTCTGGTCCAGAAGTCTCGAAGCCGGAGGAGGCCGAGGACCGCGGCGCTCAGCAGCACGAACCCCAGAAATGCTTCGTGACCTCCAACGCCCTTCCCGATTCGGCGGTGGAGCGGGGCCATGAAGGAAAGCCAGGGTTGAGTCCCCGGATCGGGAGCCACGAAGGCGGCAAGATTCGCCGACCAGAAACTCGCCTGACGCGGATTCATGGGCTGGGCGCCGCCGCTCACCCAGGCGAGCGCAAACGGAGAGACGAGAAGCACCGCGAGTCCGAAGGCGATGCCGACTCGGCCAGGGCCAAGAGCGCTCAACCTGGAGAGTACCTCCGCGCGCGTTCTCGATCGCGCAAGCAGGATGGCCCCGATCAGCAGAAACGCCACCCAGGCAAAGGCGATCAGTTCGCCGAAGTACGGGCCACCGCCGAACAGAAACGCGACGAGCAGCGCCGGCCCGACCCGCGGCCTCTCCCAAAGGCTCACCAGGCACCAAGAGGCGAGGGGAAGAATGGCGGCCACCGCGAGGTGGTTGAGGTGCGGCGCGTGAAGCTGATTGAACGGCGAGAAGGCGTAACCGATGGTGATCGCGACAGCCGCCCGCACTCCCCCGCCGATTCTTCGAAGGAAGGAGTAGGTGGCGAAAGCGATGGCGACGTAGCAAAGACCGATGGCGAACTTGTAGGCAACGAGCGGGTAGAGAAGGTCGTCCGATCCTCCCGCACCCAGAACGCGGCGCCAGATCTTCACCGCCGCCGTGACCGGGAAGAAGGCAGGGGTCAGAACATGGGCGGCGAGCGACGTCCCGACGGGATAAAAAATCAGATCCGAATGAAACGGCGAGTGGCCCGAGGAGATCGCCCGGTCGACGCTCCACATGTTCCAGACCAGCTGCCCGTAGTCGGTGCCCATCACCGGAATGCCGTCGAGCGGGAACACCTGGGTCCAGGTGAACAGCAGAGCGAGCGGAACGGACAGCAGCGCCGCGATTCCCGACTCCCTTGACGAGGGAGCAGGACTCACGACTTGGCGTCGCGCTTGATTGGCTCGAGGGTGAGAGGCACGGCCCGAAGCCTGTCGGCCCGGCTCTTCGCGTCTTCGTACAGCCTGGTCTGGAGGCGGGAGGGCTCCTCGCCCTTAACCGGCTTGCGCCGACGGTAGGTTCCGTCCGGCTCCAGCACGCGCGCCTTCTGGTTTTCTTCGAAGACCCAGTCCAGAGTGCTGGAGAGGCGTTCCACCGCTTCTTTCGACGTGATGTGGGTCATCAGTTCGATCCGGCGGTCGAGGTTTCGGGGCATCCAGTCCGCACTCGCGATGTAGTGTTCCTCATCCCCGCCATTCGAGAAGTGATAGATCCTCGAATGTTCGAGGTACCGGTCGATGATCGACACCACCTCGATGTTCTCGGAGACACCCTTGAGCCCCGGCCGCAGGCAGCAGATGCCCCGCACGTTCAGCTTGATCTTCACTCCCGCGCGCGACGCGTCGTAGAGGGCGCGGATGATGTCCTCGTCGACCAGGGCGTTCATCTTGGCCCGGATCAGGCCGGGCTGACCTTCCTCGGCACGGCGTCGCTCCCGCTCGATCATGGAGAGAATGCGGCTGCGCAGAGTGGTGGGAGCCATGGTGAGCCGCTGCATGGTGGGAGGGTCGGAGAAACCGGTGATGGCATTGAAAAAAGCGGAAAGCTCCCGCCCCAGGGTTTCGTCGGACGACAGGAGGCCGATGTCGGTGTAGAGCTTCGAGGTCTTCTCGTTGTAGTTCCCGGTGGACAGGTGCACGTAGCGCCTGATCCCCTGCGGCTCGCGGCGCACCACCAGAGTGGCCTTGGCGTGGGTCTTCAGGCCGCGGATGCCGTAGATGACGTGAGCCCCCGCGTCCTCCAGCCGGCGGGCCCAGCGGATGTTCGAGGCTTCGTCGAACCGGGCCGTGAGTTCGACCACCACCGTGACCTGCTTGCCCGATTCGGCGGCGGCGGCCAGCGCCTTGATCACTTCGGAATCCGAGGCCGGGCGATAGAGCGTCTGTTTGATGGCCAGAACCTGGGAGTCGGCGGCGGCCTGTCGGACGAAGTCGATCACCGTCTCGAAGGACTCATAGGGATGGTGGAGCAGCACATCTCGTCCGGACAGCAGCGCGAACAGGTCGGCCGATTCCGTTGGCAGCAGCGCGGCCTGGGGGCGCTGCCGCGGGTCGCGGAAGGAGTCGAGAGTGGGAAGATCGACAATCTGGAAGAAGAGCCGGAGGTCGAGCGGCCCCAGGATGCGGTAGACCAGGGGCTCGGCCCCGGGGAATCGGGCCATCAGTTGCGAGAGCAGCGCTTCCGACACGCGGGCGTCGATGTCGAGACGGACCACCTGGGACCTTCGGCGGCCCTTGACCTCATCTTCCACCTGGGAGAGAAAGTCGTCGCCGCCGCCCTCGTCGTCGATGTCGAGTTCGGCATCGCGGAGGAGTCGGAACGCGCAGGCGTCGCGCACGACCTGACCGGGAAACAACGAACTCAGCTGGGCCAGGACGACGGTCTCCAGCCTCACGTAGGTGGAATCGGCGCCGGAAACGCGAACCAATCTCTGAAGCGCCGCGGGCACCGGCACCACCCCGAGCCGGGGTTCGCCATCGATCTTTTCCGGCTCCAAGAGGACAGCCAGGTTGATCGATAGCGAGGGGAGCATCGGAAAGGGCCGGGCGGCGTCGATCCCCAGGGGCGTGATCACCGGCTGAACTTCGTCCTTGAAGAAACGGACCACCCCGGGTCGCAGGGAGGCATCGAGATCCGCGAAGTCGATGATACGAATCCCGATCGCCTCCAGGCTGGGGAGCACATCGCGTTCGGAGAGTTCGTGCAGTCGTTTCAACTGCAGGGCCGCCATCTCCTTCACCACCGCCAGTTGCTGCGCGGGAGACAGGCCGGCGGAATCGGGCGCGGTATCGCCCTCCGCGATGGCGTTCTTGAGCGAGGCCACCCTGACCATGAAGAACTCGTCCAGATTGTTGGTCACGATGGCCATGAACTTGGCCCGCTCGGCCAGCGGGGTGGAGGAATCCTCCACTTCTTCGAGGACGCGAGAGTTGAACGAGAGCCATGAAAGCTCGCGGTTGAAGAAGACCTCAGGATCCTGCGCTTTTCGCTTGGGCTTCGATCGTCTCTTCATCAGGATTCTCCTTTGGCTACTTCCCGGAAGATGACCCGGCGACCGAAAGCGTCCTGGAAGAAGTCGCTGCGCGCCAGGGTGGCCAGACGTTCCATGGTGAGGTCCCCGGCGCCTTCCACCTCCAGGGCGATGACCCCTCCCTCCGGCCTGACCCGGACTTCCTTCACTTTCTGCTGATGGTCAGAGTCGAGGGCGTTGGCAAGGCGAAGGATCGCGGCCAGCTTGTTGACCACGATCTTGGCGTCGCGGTCGAGCGCCATGTAAGGGATGTGGGCGCGCTGAGGAAGGCCACGGCGGTGATACCGGGCGATGTTCGAAACCACCAGCAGGTCGTCGCGGGAGAGGCCGAAGATCTCCGCCACCGAGATCAGATACTGGGAATGTTTGTGGTGCGCCCGGAGATTCACGAACAGGCCGATGTCGTGGAGAAGGGCGGCCACCTCAAGCAGCAGGCGGTCGCGCGAATCGAGGCCGTGCTCCGACTTCAGTTCGTCGAAAAGCCGCAGGGACAGATTGGCGATGTGGCGCGCGTGCTTGACGTCGTAGTTGTACTTCTCCCCCAGGGCATTGGCGCTGGCCATGACCTGCCGGGAGAAGACCTCGAGCCCAAGCCCCGCTTCCGAGCGGGCCAGGTCGATGATCAGGCCGTGGCGGAGGGTCGCGTTTGAAACCATGATGGCCGTGGCCTTGGTGGCGCGCACGAGCTCCGAGTAGACGAGGAGCGCGGGGGCCACCGTCTCCGCCTCGGCCTGGGACAGACCGTGGGCGAGGAGGACGGTGTCGACGTCGAGGGCCGCGATGTCCCCGCAGACCTTCAGGAACGCCTCGCGCGGAAACGCCGACGGCGATTGGGACTCCGGGGCGCCCAGAATCCGGGCCACCAGGCGGGCATCCGCGCCAAGGGCGATGAAGTGTTTGACTTCGTCGAGGGGCAGTTCGCGGCGTATGTCGTCGATGACATTCTTGATGTGCCTCAGAATGAGCCGCTGAAAGTGGGCGGGCGTGCCCTGAAAGGCGGCGAAGCTCTGGCGGAGCCGGATCGAACCGATGGCATAGGTGCCGGAGTGGGTGGGCTCCCCTCCATGCAGGGTAGAGAGGTCGACGCTGCCTCCCCCCACCTCCGCGACCAGGCAGGTTTCGGTCGATATCTCGGGCAGGGACTTGATCGATTCGCGAACCGCAAGATAGGTCAGCCGGTTTTCTTCCGAGCCGTCGATGACCTCGACATCGATGCCGGTGCGCACGCGGATGCGGTCGAGGACGGTGTCGCGGTTGGTGGCCTCGCGAAGCGCGGAGGTGGCCACGGCGCGATATCGAACCACCCCGAATGTGTCCATGATCGACCGGAAGCCTTCAATGGCCTGCAAAGCAACCTCGACGGTGGGCTGGCCCACCCGGCCGGTGGTGAAGGTGTCCTTGCCGATGAGAACGCCCCGCGACGCCTCCTCCACGATCCGCATGGAGTCGCCCTCTCCTTCCGCGATGATCAGGCGGACCGCGGAAGCTCCGAGGTCCAGAGCCGCGAAGGGCTTGGGCGGCTCCTTGGGCGGCGGTTGCGCGCCGTCCTTGGGCTTGCGGGTCAAGGTTCGCTTGCGTGGAGCAGCCATGGACCTCTTAGTCTAGCCGCGGCGGCGCGGAGGGCCTTCGACCGGGCTCGCCGGCCGCGAAAGGACTGAGCCAAACAACTCAGCCCTCAAGGCCGCCGATTGGGAGATACTGAAGCTCAAATGACTGCCCGCATCGCCCCCCTCGACGAGCCCCTCACCCGGTTCCATGAACTCTTTGAGAAAGCCAGGAAGGAGGAGGCCCACGACGCCACCGCGGCCGCCCTCGCTACCGCCACCATGCACGGCCGCCCCTCCCTGCGGATCGTGCTGCTCAAGGACGTCGATGTGCGGGGTTTCGTGTTCTACACGAACTACCAGGGCCGCAAGGCGACCGAACTGGAATCGAACTCTCAGGCCGCGATGACCTTCTTCTGGCCCGGGATGCAGGTACAAGTGCGTATCGAAGGCACGGTGGACCGGACCACCGCTATTGAGTCGGACGCGTACTTCGAATCACGCCCCCGCGGCCACCGGCTGGGGGCCTGGTCATCCGACCAGTCCCGCGAGATCGACTCGAAGGCGGACCTCGCCTTGAAGTTCGAGGAAGTCGAAAAGCGGTTCCAGGGACGGGAGGTTCCGCGGCCCGCCCACTGGGGCGGTTACCGGATCACCCCCGAGTCCATCGAGTTCTGGTTCGGCAAAGAGAACCGGATGCACGAACGCGAGCTCTACACCCGCGCCGGAAACGGCTGGACGGTCAAGCTCCTTCAGCCCTGAACAACGTCATTGCGAGGCGCCGTCCGTTCACCCCACCAAGCCAATTGGACCCCTCGTCATTGCGAGGGCCCGCTCCGTTCGCGGCGGCCCGAAGCAACCCCGTCCCGCCACTACCACCCCGGCGGTTACGCGGCCGCGGCGGGCTCGGGCGCCGGCTGGCCGCGACGGAAGACGCGCTGCAATGCCACCGTCCAGTCGTCGAACAGCGCGTAGAGGACGGGAATGGCAAGCAGGGTCAGAAGCAGGGCAAAGGTCTGACCGCCGATGATGACCACGGCTATCGACCGGTTCGTGGCCGAGCCGGCGCCGCTTGAAACCGCGAGAGGCATCATCCCGGCCACGAAGGCCAGGGTGGTCATGAGGATGGGCCGGAGGCGGTCGCGGTTGGCCTGGAGAATGGCGGTGGCGCGATCCAGGCCGCGGTTCCGCAGATTGTTGGTGTGATCGATCTGCAGGATTCCGTTCTTCTTGACCACGCCGAAAAGGACCATGATCCCAAGCGCCGAATAGATGTTGACCGACTGATTGAAGATCACGATCGAAAGCAGGGCGAAAGGAACGGTCATGGGCAAGGCCATCAGGATGGTGGCAGGATGCAGCCAGCTCTCGAACTGGGCGGCCAGGACCAGGTACATGAAGATGCCCGAAGAAATGAAGGCGAGCAGAAACGCCTGGGCCGCGCGACCTTGTTCTCTCGACCGACCGGTCAGACCGTAGGCGTATTCCGTGGGCATCTTCAGCGAAGCCGCTTTGGCGTTCAAGGCCTGAATGACCGCCTGCTCCGAGAAACCGAGCTTTACGTTGCAGGTGATCAGAACCTGGCGCGCACGCCCGATCCGGTTGACCACCGCCGGACCCTTGGATTCTTCGAAGCGCACCACGTCGCCGAGTCGGACGGAGCCGAGCCGGGACGAGGGCACGCGTGTTTCCGCGATCATCGAGGGATCCTTTCGATCGACACCCTCGGCGCGGATCCAGACGTCGTAGCGCTCGCCGCCTTCGTAGTAGTCGGTGACCTTGGTCCCCCCAACGATGGCATTGAGGGTGGACGCGATGTCGACCACCCGGACGCCCATATCGGCCGCCTTCTCCCGATTGATTACCACCCCAAGTTCCGGCTTCCCGGTGACGAGGTCGGTGTCCGCGTCCACCACTCCGGGGACCTTCTTCATCTCGGCGAGCAGGACGGTCGAGTACTCCTCCAGTTTCGCGAGACCGGGCCCGGCCACCCAGAATTGGATGTTGGCGTTGTTGCCCGCACCGAAAACGTTCACCTGAGAGACCGAGGCGCGGATCTTCAGATCCCGGTACTGGGGGAGGATCTCGCCGCGCACTTTCGCCTGAACCTCGAACACACTGGCGGTGCGAGCTTCGAGGCCCTTCATTTTCACGTAGATACTTCCGAAATTCTGGGTCCGGAGTTGGTCCGCGCCAATAGTGGTGAGGGTCGCCTCCACTCCTTCGAGGGCGCGCACCTGTTTGGCGATCGACTCCATCAGCGTCTTCGCGGACTCGAGTGACCAGCCTTCGGGCGCCCGAACCAGCACCTCGAACTGACCCTCGTCGTCGGTGGGCAGGAAGTTCTTGTTGGCCATCCGTCCCAGGGGAATGCTGGAGAAGACGGTGAGGGCGATGATCACCAGCATGGCGAAGCGATGCCCCATGGCCCAGCGGAGCATCGCCATGTAGCCCGCCTCCACCGTGCCGTAGACCCCGGGGGCGCGTTCGTTGAGTCCATGAACGGGAACCACCACGTCGCCCTCCTTGGGAACGCGAAACCAGCGGGCGCAGAGCATGGGCGTGATCGTGAAGGCCACGATCAGGGAAATGAGGATCGCGAAACTCATGGTGATCCCAAAGCTGCCCATGAACCGGCCTACGATGCCTCCCATGAAGCCGATGGGCAGGAAAACCGCGATGAGGGACAAGGTGGAGGCCAGAACGGCCAGGCCAATCTCGCGTGTCCCCTCAATGGCGGCCTGTCGGGGCGGAAGGCGCTTGTCTTCGAGAAGTCGGAAGATGTTCTCGATCACGATGACCGCGTCGTCGATGACGATCCCCACCACCAGAGTCAGGGCGAGCAGGGTGATGGTGTTCAAGGTGTAGCCCATGTACTTGAGCGCGGCGAACGCACTGATGATCGAGGCGGGAATCGACAGGGCGGCGATAAGGGTGGGCCGCGATCGCCGGAGGAACATCCAGACCACACCCGCGGCCAGAATCGAACCGAGAACCAGGTGCTCCTGAACGGCGGCGATGGAGGTCTTGACGAATTCGGACTGGTCGCGCGCGTAGTCCATCCGCCAGCCTTTGGGCAGGCGCGGGCGCAGGGACTCAACCCGCTCTCGCACCGCCGCCACCGTGGTCACGGTGTTGGACCCCGACTGCTTTCGGACCAGGAGGGTGACCGCGGGCTTCCCGTTCCACATCGCCGTCGACTCCGGATCCTCCTGGCCATCTTCGATCCGGGCCACATCCTTGAGGCGCACCGCCACGCCATTCTTCGTGGCCACCACGATCTCGCCGAACTGATCGATCGACTGAACGCGGCCATACGTGCGCAAAGAGAGATCGCGCGCGCCCTGCTCCACCCGGCCGCCGGGAAGCTGAAGGTTCTGGGATTGAATGGCCTGAACGACCTGGGCCGCCGGAAGTCCCAGGCTCGCCAAAGCACCCGAGTTCGCGATGATCCGGACCTGACGAGCGCGGCCGCCAATGATCCTGGCCTGCCCGACCCCCAGGACAGTGCCGAGATTGCGCTTGAGGACCTTGTCGCCGAACTCCGTCAGTTCGCGCAGCGTTGCGTCGCCCGAGAGGATGACCGCGATGACCGGGGTGGCGTCGGCCACGATCTTCTCGACCACTGGAGACTCGATGCCCCGCGGAAGCTGGAAGGTCGCTCCGTCGACGCGTTCGCGTACCTCCTGGCCTCCGACATTGCCGTCCTTCTCCAGGCTGAAGCCGACGGTCACCACGGAAAACCCGTCCGAAGAGAACGATCTCAGTTCGTCAATCCCGGATATCGAACTGACGGCGTCTTCAAGCTTCTCGGAGACGTCGGTCTCCATCTCCTGAGGGCCCGCCCCCGGGAACTGAGTGGTGATGGTGACGAACGGAAAGTCCACGTTCGGGAAGCGGTCGAGACCGAGGGTGGAATATCCAAAAGCGCCGACGACAACCAGGGTCAGGATGAGCACCGTCGCGAAGACGGGACGATCGATGCAGATTTCAGCCAGCTTTTGCATGAGTTCTCACTTTCCCGTCAGGACGCGAACCCGGGCGAAGAGCCCCGGTCTCAGCTTGAGGTCGCGATTGTCGAAGCGCGCCTCCGCGAGAAACGTGCGCGTGGCCGAATCGATCGCGCCGCCGGCGACGGAGATGACGCCGCGGAACTTCTGTCCCGGATAGGCGTCGACCTCGGCTTCCACACCTTGGCCCTTGCGAACGAGCGTGAGGTCGGTCTCGCGGACGCGAAAGCGCAGCTTGAGCGGGGCCAGCTGGACGATCACAAAGGCCGGCGTGCCTTCGGTCAGTCGTTCACCGACATCCACCCGCCGCTGCTCGACCACCCCCTGGAACGGCGCCTTCAGCACCGAGTCGTTGCGACGGGTCTGGGCGAGGCTCAAACGGGCGTTCGCCCCGTCGAGTTGGGCCTTCGCCTGTTCGAAGACACTGGCCGAGCGAAGGCTGGCCGCCTCTGAAACGGAACCCTTGGCCACCAGTTCGGTCTTGCGCTGGGCATCACGCTCCGCCTCGTGCAGCGCCGCCTGGGCCCGCGCCACTTCCGCCGCAGCCTGCTTCACGTCCAGGTCGAGGTACTCCGTTTCGAGTTCGAGAAGGACGGTGCCGTTCTCGACCAGAGACCCCTCATCGACCATCACGCTCTTGACGCGTCCGCCGATCCGCGGCGTCAACTCCGACCTTTGTGCGGACACGAACTCTCCCGAGTATCGAGAGGACAGAGCCGCCGACTCCTGCCCCGCCTTCTCGACCGCGGCGGCCAGCTCACGAACATCCCCCGGCATGGCCTTCGCGGAGGGAGTGGAGGTCGGAGGCGTTTGACCGAAGACCCCAGGCGCCGCGAGCCAGAAGGCGGCGGCGAAGGTGAACGCTATTTGGTTTTTCATTTAAAGTTCTCCAATGCGGCATCGGCGAGCGACCCCGCGGCCAGCCAGGCCGAAGCCTCGGCGGCAAGGACGGCAAAGCGCCCCTGAATCAAACCACGGCGCGCCTCCGAAAGAGCGGACTCGGCCGCTTGAAGATCGAGGGCGGTGGCCTCGCGCTGTTCGTAGAGGTCCCGGGCCTGAGCATATTCGGCCTCCGCCGCCTTCAATTGGTCGTCGGCCAGCACCTTCGATCGGCGCGCCGCCTCGAGCAAAGCCAGTGATTGTCGAACATCTTCACTCGCCTGACGCTTCGCTTCCGCCAGGCTCACCTCCGCCTGGTGAAGCCGAGCGGACGCGATCCGGATCTTGGCCCCCACTTCCCCGCCCTGGAAGATGGGAACGGTGAAGCGGAGGGCGGCATAGCCGTAGCCATCCGACGGGAAGGAGGACTTCTGCTTGATGTAGCCAAGGTCGGCGTAAAGGACCGGCAGGTAAGCGCCCCGCTGTTTCAGGACCTCCAGATCGGCGATCCGAACCGTAGTCTCCGCCTGCTTGACCTCGGGGCGAGTGAGGGCGCGAGCTTCGAGGGTCCCCGGACCGAGGACGGGAAGGGTGATCTCGGTGGTCTCGTCGAGAGGTCCGAGTTCGTTTTCGCCTCCGTCAATGGCCAGGGCCAGGCGCAGGCGGGATCGCGCCTGAATCAGGTCGGCCTCGGCGCTCGACACCCGCCGGAGCGCCGACTTGTGAGCGGTTTCGGCGCGCAGCACGTCGATCCTGGTGACCTCCCCCGCCTCGAACAGCGCCTGGGCCTGCTCGATTCGCTTCTCGGCCAACACCGCGGCCTGCCGTTCCACGTCGATGAGGGCCTGCGCCTGGATCGCGGTGGCGTAATCCGCGATGACCCGCAGAGCGATGCGATCCCGGCTGTACAGTTGGGCGTCACGGGCCAGAGTGACGCCTTCCTTCGATTGGTTGTAGAGGCGGAACTCGCGCCGGCCCGCATAAAGCGGCTGCTGCAGAGTCACCCGGGTGCTCCAGTCGCTTCCCGGGAGGATGACCCGGCGGTCTACCCCTGACCCGAAGGCCGCCTCGTCCGAGTTGCGGATCAGGCTTCCGGTAATGCCCAGACGAGGAAGGACGAGCGACTTCGTGGCGTCGCGCTGGGCGGTGGCCGCCCCAATTTCGTCCTGGGCGCGCAGGGCCGAGGGCGAAAGCAGAAACGCGCGGTCCAGGGCGGCGCGCAGGGTCAGCCGGAGCGGGGCCGGCTCGGGCACGGCGGGGGCCTGGCCCGCCAGGGCCAGGGCCAGAATCAGATCGATCATGACTTCTTTCTTCTTCCTGACAGTCCGTTCAGCAACAGATCGGACAAAAACTCGGCGTCGTTCTCAAGCTTGGGGCCTCGGGCCTCGGGAATGCGACGAAAGAGGACCGCCGTCACCGTTTCGGAAAACAAGAGGGCGAGGAAGGGCGCTTCTTCCTTGTTGACCAGCGCCTCCTCGAAATAGCGAGTCAGCCGGTCGATGATCAGCTGCTTCTCGGGCGGGGGTGTTTTCCTTCTGACATCTTCCGTGCCGCCCGGGAAGCGCAAGGCAAAATGGACGCGATACAGATCCCGACGCTCGTCGAAGAAACGCAGGTTTGTGAGCACGAGTTCTTTGATCGTGTCCTCGAACCCCAGATTTCGGGAGAAGACACTCTCGATCGTCGCGAGGAGTTGGGTCAACGCCGCCTGGCCCACCCGCTGCAGCAACTCGTCGCGGTCCTTGAAATACAGATACAGGGTCCCTTTGGCGATACCGCATTCGTCCGCTATGTCCTGCATCGTCGCCCCGCTGCCCTTGCGTGCCACGGCGCGAACCGCGCCCTCGGTGATCGACTCGACGCGGAAGCGTTCGAGGAGGGATTCTCTCGTATCTGACTGGGTGGTCATTGTGGTTACCGGTCGGTCATTCTAATGACTTCATGGTCAGTCTGGCAACTTCTTCCCCGAAATCAGGTCCCGGCGGTGGGCCCCACGCGCGCGTGATATTCGGCGGCCACGCGCCAGGCGGCGAAGGCAAACGCGGCCTGGGCAGACAGGTTGAGTATCACCTCAAACATTTGAATCCATATGGTTTGAGAGACCAGTCCGTGGAGGAGCACAACCGCGGTCGTCCCCGCAATGCTCCACGCGAAGAGCCCGGCAGCCATGTGCAGCTGCCGTCTCCAACCAAGTAGCGCGGAGGTGATGGAGGTCGCGGCGCTCCCGATCACGGCCAGAACCAGCAGAGCGCGACTCCAGGCGTCACCCTCGACGGTGGCATTCAGATAAAAGGCAGCGAGAAGAAAAAGCCACGAGACGGCGGTGGGCGCGAGCCAGGGATCTCGGTTCTCCGGGCGTCCGAGAGCCGTGGCCCGCGCGCGAATCAGAGCAGCGGCCATCAGAGTGAAACCCGGACCGGCGAAGACATAGAGCGCAGTGGTCAGCAGTGGGATGTCCGGGCCCGCGAAAGCGAGGGCGAGATTGGAGCTCGCCCGGGCCAAGCCGCCGAGGGTCGTCAGAGCGAACCCGGTTAAGGCCATGCGCCGGCAACGCGAGTCGAGCCGATCCACGAGTTGAGCAAGAAAGAAGAGCCCAAGAGCGAGCAGAAAGACCGGGGCAAAGTCCAGAAGCGCCAAGGCGCTTGCGATTGCCATTGCCATCAAAGCGGTTTGATTTTACGTGGCCGAAAGCAAAAGCGCCGGACAACTCCGCTTATTCAACTTCCGCCAAAAGCACCGGCGGCACGCAGATTCGGGCAGGGCCGATTACTTCTTCTTTGCAGGAGCTGACGCGAATACGCGGACCAACGCCTTCGGCGCCTTGCGGCGCCAGGCTTCACCGAGCAGGTCCGCCACCTGTCGCGGGTCGGCCCGGGCGAGATGAACCGTGATGCCCGCCAGTTGCTTTCCCCACCATAGTTCTTCGTAGGCCTTGGGATTCGTGCCAATGGCCGCGGATGTTTCCTCCGGTCCGAGCATGATGCGAATGCTCTTTCCGTCCGGGACGGTGGCAAAGATCTTTTTCTGAACCCGGAACGAAGGCATTCCGAAATGATCCTCCTCGGTCGCCTCCGGGAGGGAAAGAGCGATCCGTCGAGCGTGGGCCAAGGTCAGCATCGCTGAAGTCTCTCGCAGGCGCCCTCTAGACGCGACCCAGGTGAAGCCAGGCGATGCCGAAGGTCAGTGGTTGCGACTTCACCTCTTTGAGGCCCGCCTCGCGCATCAACGCCTCGAAACCCTCCGGCGTTTCGAAGTTGGCCACGGATTTCGGCAGGTACGAATACGCCTCGCGACTGCTCACGAGGGCGCCGATCCGGGGCAGAATGTGGTTGAAGTAGACGCGGAAGATCGTGCCGATGACGCCGGTGGTCTCGTGGAACTCGAGGACCACCACTCGCCCGCCGGGTTTGACCACGCGGCGCATTTCGCGGACGCCCTGGGCGCGGTCGAGAACATTCCGAATGCCAAACGCGATCGAGGCTCCGTCGAAACGCGCATCGCCAAACGGCAGTCGTTCGGCGTCGCCCTGGCAGACGCGGGCGCCCTGGTACCCGCCGGTGGCGAACTTCGGTCGCACCAACCTCAACATGCCGAACGAGAGATCCGCGCCCACGCTGCGCACCGCGCCCGCGCTCAACTCTTCGAGCAGCAAGTCGCCGGTGCCGGTGGCGAGATCGAGGATGCAGTCGCCGGGCTTGACCTCCAGCGCGCGCACCGCCATCCGCCTCCAGGCCACGTCCACTCGGGCGGAGAGGACCCGGTTGAGAAGGTCGTAACGCGGCGCGATGGCGTCGAACATCGCACGGACGTTCTCTTTCTCCGGCCTTCCCGGGGTGGGAGTGGTGCTGGTCATTCGAGAAGGCCCGCGACCACCACGGTGAGGAGATACAGCACGCCAATCCAGCCGTTCACGGTGAAGAAGGCGGCGTCTATCTTCGACAGATCATCGGCCTTCACCAGAGAGTGCTCGTAGACGAACAGGGCGGCGATGACCGCCATCCCGGCGAAGTAGGACCAGTGGAGCGGCTCGACCAGCGCAACGGAGAAAAGGAAAGCGATGGCGAGGACATGCGCAGATCTCGCGAGCATCAGCGCCCTTGGAATGCCGAAGCGGGCCGGGATGGAGTGCAGTGATAGCTGGTGATCGAATTCGACATCCTGACACGAGTAAAGAATGTCGAAGCCGCCCACCCAGAAGAGTACGGCAAGGCCGATGGGAATGGGGGTCAGCTCGAACTGGCCGCGCACCGCGAGCCACGCCCCCACCGGAGCGATAGCCAGCGACAGGCCCAGCACCGCGTGCGACAACATGGTGAAACGCTTGGTGAAGGAGTAGCCGCATACGATGGCAAGGGCGATGGGCGAGAGGGCCAGGCACAACGGATTGAGCTGCCCGGCCGCGCCGATGAGCGCCGCGCTGGAGACGAACACGAAGGCGAGGACCTGGGGCCTCGATAGGGCTCCGGTGGGCAGTTCGCGCCCGGCGGTACGCGGGTTCTTCGCGTCGAGGTCGGCGTCAATCCAGCGATTGAAGCCCATGGCCGCGCTGCGCGCTCCCACCATGGCGACGATGACCCACAGGAGTTTCTGGGGATCGAAGCCGTCGCGGCGAGTGGCCAGGAAGAATGCGGCGAGGGCGAAAGGCATGGCGAAGATCGAGTGGGAAAACTTGATCATCCGGCCGAAGGTCAGGATCTGGCCCAGGGGCGACGGAGACCTGGCGTTCGGGTTCGACGCCTGCGTCATGCGAGGCCTCGCGCGGGGACCGCTTCGTTGAGAACAAACGCGCTGGGATCGGCGGGCGGTGCGCCTTCGAATGAGAAGGCGGCGAACTTCGCCACCGCGCCGATGCGGATTTCACCGAGGTCTTCAAAGCCGAGAGCGCGAGCACCTCCGCGAGTGAGGGCATGGAGAATCGCGACCCTGGGCACGCGGGGGAACTTCCTGGCCAGGAGTCGTGCGTCTTCGAGGACATCGAGGGACGCGCAACTGGCGAGAGAGTCCGTTCCGAGCGCAAGTGAAACGCCGCTTCCCAAGAGCAGGGCGAGGGGCGGTACGCCGTTTCCCAGGAACTCATTGCTGCGCGGACAAAGGACCGCGACCGCTCCCCGCGCGGCCAGGAGCTTCGCGTCATCGGCTTCCACGCGGACGCAGTGGACGGCGAGAAGTCCCGGGGTCAGGACACCCAGCTCATCAAGGTACCGAACCGGCGTCATTCCTGGCGCTTTGAAGGCAACGGGTCCAACTCTTCGGTTGAGGAATTCACGCCAGTCTCCACTGCCGTCGCGAAGGAAATCGTCCTCCGATTGGGACTCGGCGACGTGGATGGAGCGAACGCCGCCATCTTTCGCCAGGAGCTCGAAGAGTTCGCGGGATATCGAGTGCGGCGCGTGGGCCGCGACCTCGATGCGGATGCGCGAGGCCGCAACCTGAGGCCCGGCTCGTCGGTTCACGTTTACGTCTGCACCTGCGTTCACACTGGGGTCGGCGTTCGCATCGAGGTTCGCGCGAGCGGAGGTGCGAGCCGCCTTCGTCTGCTCCATCACCGTGCGCGCTTTGTCGGGGTCGAAGCCGAGAATCTCGTGAAGCAGGAGGGAGTGAATCCCCGACTCTTTGAGCGGACCCAGGGCCGCGAGCGAGTTGGAGACGTCCGCCACCGCAACCGTCCCGAGCGCCTGCATCGTCGCAATGCCCTTCCGAATGGCGGCGGGAACTTCGTCAGCCGAACGCTCCGCGCGGACGCGCAACTGGTCCTCGATCCAGGTCACGAAACCGCGATCGCCGGGCACCGCGCCTTCGAGATGAGACAACTCGAGATGGGCGTGCGCATTCACGAATCCAGGCATCAGAACGGTGTTGCCCAGATCGATCTCCGTCCCACCGCTGCTGCGTGGCCGCTCGCCCGCCGGGCCGACACCCGTGATCACACCATCTCGCACCGCCACGAAACCATCGCGGATGGCCGGCGACGTCACCGGCACCACGAATGCTGCGCGATAGACAGTTTCAGACGTCACGGCCCACAATCCTGCCCGTCATTGCGAGCGGGGCACGGACTACGTGCCCCGAGGGCAGGCTTCGCGCTGGCCCGAGGCCAGGCTGCGCGCTCCGTGACTTTGGGAAGGAACCCCATCACCGTCATTGCGAAGGCCACTGTCCGTCCGCATGGCCTGAAGCAATCTCCTTGGGGATTGCTTCGGTGGCCCGAGGCCAGGCTGCGCGCTCCACTCCAAAACGACGGGTCCCTCGCAATGACGAAAAGGGGCTGAAATGGGCCATTCTCGAACGGGTTCCTCAGCCGGGCCCATTCCGTTCGAAGTGGCCCGAAGCAATCTGTCGAAGCGCGAAGAGATCGCTTCGTGGCCCAAGGCCAGGCTTCGCGCTCGGCAGCCATTCAATGGCCTCCTGCTAAGAAACCCGTGGGAGAACCGCCCATTTCAGAGGGTTTTCGAAGGCGGTACTTGAACCCAGAGGCGGAGCGGGGCCGGGCGCTGATGTGGGTCGCAGGCGCGGGGACGTGACGCGCGAGTCGCAGGACTCCGTCGGTAAAGTTCGCGCGGCCCGAGGCGAGCAAGGAGCCACACGATTCCATCGTTCCGGTAATCCAGTGGCGACGCGCGAAGCCGGTCCCGGTGCCGCGAGCCCACATCAGTGCCCGGCCCCGCGGGCCACTACTACCCAGCCTGCGAGATCGCTTCGTCGCTTCGCCTTTCGATGGGCTCCTGCTCGCGATGACGACGTGGGGTTTCTTCCAACAGTCACGGAGCGCGCAGCCTGGCCTTGGGCCAGCGCGAAGCCTGCCCTCGGGGCACGTAGTCCGTGCGCGGCTCGCGATGACGGAAGGATCTGACGTCGCCGTGGCAGAGACGGGACCGCCTTCCCTTATACCCGGACAATCCGCTCCGTCAGGCCTGTTCAGGCAGCACCGCGATGCAGTCGATTTCCACGCGGAGATTTTCGCCGGGGAGCCCCACCACTTGAACCGTGGTGCGCGCCGGCTTATGGCCCGCGAACATCCGCTCGTAGACCGCGTTCATCTTCGGGAACTCGGCCATGTCAACGAGGAAGACGCCGCAGCGCAGGACGTGCTGGAAATCGGTGCCCGCGGCCCTGAGGATGGTCTCCATGTTCTTCAGGGTCTGCTCGGTCTGAGCCTCGACCGAGGCGGCGGTGAGGCCCGTGACCGGATCGCGGCCGGACTGGCCGGAAACAAAGACCAGTCGATCGAAGGCGGTGCCCGGCGAATAGGGGCCCACCGGTTTTGGCAGGTTGTCGGCGTGGATCTTGCGAATCGGCGAGTTGGACAAGAGTTTGGCTCCTTGATTGGAAGCAGCAATGCTAAGCGGGAATCAGCTTCCCGCGGCACGCTGGTCGGCCCCGGCTAATACTTCACCCTGACCCGGTAGGTGAGGACGGTCTCGCCGCCCGCGGGCACCGGGACTTCCCACTGCGACTCGAAGGCCGCCGTCTTCTTGTTCGGATGAGAAGTCTCGATCATCGTCCACTCACCGCCCATGGGCTCGACTACCCGCACCGTCACCGGCGTGTCCTTCTGATTGCGGATCTTGATCTCGTGGGCCGATTCGTACGTGGTGGCCGGCCGCGTGGTGAGATGCCGGAAGTCGGTCTGCCGGCGTTCGGCCACGATGTCGAAGGCATTGCCGAGTTCAAGCTTGACGTCCTCATTCCGAGGGGTGTGGTCGATGTTGTCCTCGCCAATGAGCTGCGGCGAACCCGAGCGGTCTTTCTTGAAGACCCTGACGATCCCCTTGGGCAGCGGCTGACCCAGGCCCGGCGTGGCTTCCGTGTTCTTGAAGCTGATGAAGACGGCGATCTTCTCCTTGGTCGGCGGACCCGACCACACCGACTGGAAGTACTGCATTCCGCCATTGAGGACATAGTCCTTGGTGATGCGAATGCCCTCGGCCTGCAGGAGCTGGATCTGCTTGGTCTGGGCGTTCCTGATCGTCGATGGCCGGTCGAGGGTGTAGAGGTGGTACTCGAAGAGACCCTCTTCGGCGAATGCGGGAGCCGATGCGGGCAGGGCCATGTCGCTTTGCTGCCGCTCCTCCAGGCGGAGGAGACCAGGCATTTCAGCCTTGTGGACATCTCCCGCCACCAGCTTCAGCTTCGCGTCCTTGTAGGAGGCGCCGGAGTTGTTGTTGATGGTGACCCAGCCCTGAAGGCCGGCCCTCTCCTCGGTGGGATCGAGCGAAAGAACGTAGTCCGCGCTCCACTGCATCCCGCCGGTGATGTACGAAGCCTCGATCTTCCGTTTTCCCGCGGTGGGCGCGCCAATCTGCCAGATCAGCGTCGGCTTCGCGATCAGATTCTCCGGAACGTTGGGAAAGATCATGCGCGAATACGGTGGATTGATGACCACCTTGCCGCCGATCTCCCAGACCGTGCCGTTGTTGTTGGAGAGGAGCTTCGCCTCAACCGGTTCATCGACGGTCGAGTTGTTCATCATCTTCTGCTGCACGAGCGTGATGGTCTGGCCCACGAACTTGTCCAGCAGCTTTGCCGGCGAGAGCAGGTCGTACTCGTAGTTCTGTTCGAGGACGTTGAAGGGCGCGCCTTCGATGGGGGCCACCCGGACGGTCGGAGCCTGGATCTGCTCGGCCACATCCATGAACCGGACTTCGTTGACCCCCGCGACGAGGTCGATGTTCCGCTCTTCGCGGACCAGGCCTCGGCCGTCGTTGTAAACGGTAACCGCCACGGCGACGCGGTTATCGCCCGAAGACGTCACCTGGCCGGCGAAGGTGGCCTGCGAGACGGCAAGGATGACGGCAGTGGCTTTCTTGTTCATGGCTTCCTCAGTACTTCACGCGAACCCGGTAGGTGAGGACGGTCTCGCCGCCCGCGGGAACCGGCACTTCCCACTGCGACTCAAACGCCGCCGTCTTCTTGTTGGGGTGCGAGGTCTCGATCATCGTCCACTCTCCGCCCAGGGGCTCCACCACCCGCACCATCACCGGCGTGTCCTTCTGATTGCGGATCTTGATCTCATGGGCCGATTCGTAGACCGTGCCGGGCCGAGCGGGCAGATGCTTGAAGTCCGTCTGCCTGCGTTCCGCGACGATATCGAAAGCGTTGCCCAGTTCGAGCTTGACGTCCTCATTCCGGGGGGTGTGGTCGATGTTGTCTTCGCCGATCAACTGCGGTGAGCCCGAACGGTCCTTCTTGAACACCCGAACGATGCCCTTGGGCAAAGGCTGGCCGAGTCCGGGGGTCGCTTCCGAATTCTTGAAGCTGATGAAGACGGCTACCTTCTCCTTCGCGGGCGGCCCGGCCCAGACCGACTGGAAGTACCGCGTCCCCCCGTTGAGGACATAGTCCTTGTTGATGCGCATGCCCTCGGCCTGGAGCAATTGGATCTGCTTGGTCTGCGCGTTCTTGATGGTCGACGGCCGGTCCAGGGTGTAGAGGTGGTATTCGAAGAGGCTCTCCTCGGCGAAGCTCTCCTTGGCCATGAACCCGGCGGCCCGCACCGCGCGACCCTGGGGTTGCGGCTGGTTCGGCTGGGCCTTGTGCACATCGCCCGCCACCAACTTCAGTTTCGCGTCCTTGTAGGAAGCGCCCGAATTGTTGTTGACGGTGACCCAGCCCTGGAGCCCCGCCTTCTCTTCGGTGGGGTCGAGGGAAAGGACATAGTCCGCGCTCCACTTCATCCCGCCCGTGATGTACGAAGCCTCGATCTTCCGCTTCCCCGCGGCCGGCGCGCCAATCTGCCAGATAAGAGTCGGGCGCGCGATCAGACCCTCCGGAATGCTGGGGAAGATCATCCGTGAGTAGGGCGGATTGACCACGATCTTCCCGCCGATCTCCCACACCGTGCCGTTGTTGTTGGAAAGCAGCTTCGCTTCGACCGATTCATCGACGGTCGAACTGTTCATCATTTTCTGCTGAACCAGGGTGATGGTCTGCCCCACGTACTTGTCGAGGAGCTTCGCGGGCGAGAGAAGGTCGTATTCGTAGTTCTGCTCGAGGACATTGAAGGGCGCGCCTTCGACAGGGGCCACGCGCACGGTCGGGGCCTGGATCTGCTCGGCCACGTCCATGAACCGGACTTCATTCACGCCCGCAGCGAGATCGATGTTCCGTTCTTCGCGGACCAGGCCGCGACCGTCGTTGTAGACGGTGACGGCCACCGACACGCGGTGGTCGCCGGAGGAAGTTACCTGCCCGGCGAACGTGGCCTGGGAAAGGGCGAGAACGACGGCGGTGGCTTTCTTCTTCATGGATTTCCTTGCTTGGGTGGCTCGGTGCGCGGTTTCAATTGCGAGACGCGCGACCCGGTCAGATTCTTGCAGATCCGACCCGCGTGGGGACCGAAAGCCGCTCCCGCAGGGGCAAGGATCGTTGCCGCCGATCTTCGGGCCGGCGCGCCGCGCGGAATGGCTGAGGCGAGTCAGCCGCGAGTAGAAGCCCCTACCTGATATCGCAGTTGAAGACTCCAGTGGAGGCTTGGGAGCGCGCCACCACGACGCGATCGTTGTCGGGAGGGGCCGTTCCGGGGGGTCGCTGCCACATCGAGACGAACACGTCCCGCTCCCACGGGCCGAAAGCATCCACGCCACAGGCGCTGGGGCACATGAGACCGGAGGGCGCATGTCCGAACCCAAGCACATGCCCGAGCTCATGCGCGATGACCCGGACGGTTCGGGCGGCGGCAGACGTGGTGTATTCCATCCGTCCGCCCTGGATCGTGCCCCCGCTCTGGGTGAGATAGGTGGTGGCGGTTCCCGGATTGGAAGAATTGAGCAGGACGGTGAAGAGCCCTGCCCCCGCCACAGAGTTGCCCAACTCGACGCGGACCCGTCCTTCGGTCAGGGCGGACGCCATCGCCGCCGCCTGCACATGGGCGGCGCGCACCTGCGGGTCGCTCGCCAGTTCGCCGGTGAGCTGAAGGTAAATGGCCGCGGCGCTGGGCCGCCATAGGACCTCGGGCGTGCCCCCGCGGTTGTAGGCAAGCTGCCGCACGAAATTCGCGTCGGCGCCGGTCGGAATCTGCCAGACGGTGACGGTGGTTGCCGATCCCACAACGGTGACGCGGTCCAGATAGCCCGCCGCGGAGACGTCCATGGTAGCGGCCGCGGCTGCCGGGGCAGACAGGGTGATCGTCCCGTCGGCGCCCGTGGTGTAGGCGGTGCCGGCCACGACGACATCGGCCCCGGCGACGGGATTACCGGTCACGGTGCTGTTGAAGGTCAGGGTGGTGGTCGTCGTCGACGTGGTGGCCGCAGGGGTGGGCGTGGCGCTGGCGGCGGTGGGACTTGAGTCGTTGCCGCATCCCGCGAGGAACAAACAGATCGACAACGTCAAACTACGGTTCATCTTTCTTGGACCTCCCAGTCCCTGCATTCGTGTGTCGACGGCCAACCAGGCCCTTGAAGGATTGTCGGTCCCGCAAATGAATCATGTCAAGCATCCACGTCCCCCGGCTATCGGGATCGGGATCGGGGCGGTTGTGAGAAAGTTCCTTCGATGGCTCGATGCACTCCCCTCTCGCGGCGCGTGGCCGTGGTCGTGCGCGGTGTCGTTCCCGCCCTGGTTCTGAGTGTTCAAGCCGCCGCGCAGTCGGCGCCACCCTGTCGACCTGGCGACAGTCTCGTGTCCCTTGGCAAGGCGGCATTCTTCAGGTCGATCGAGCGCGGCGCTTTCGCGATCGGCGAGCGGCCTCTCGACGATCTGACCGACGGACTTTCCGGTGCCAGCGCCACCAAGTCGGCGAGCAACGCGAAACAGCCCCGCAGGACGGCCCCCGCCCAGGCGCGTGCCGCGGTCTTTCCACCCGCGTCGGATGAGGCCCTGGTCGGCCGCCTTCTGGCCTACGTCGAGAGTCCCTCTTCCGAGGCAGCCGATGGAGCCTTCCAAGGCCTTCTCGAAGCCGCGACGAAGATCCTGTTCGAAACTCCTCCCGAGAAGGCTGGGGAGGCCGGCCGGTTGGGCCTCGTCCTCAAGGACGGCCAGCTCTCCAATAGGAGCTCGACGTTCGCCGTTCCGGAAATGACCAACGAGATCAAACGCCTGAAGCTGGAGGATTCCCTCTTCGGAGGCGGCCCTGATCTGCGGATGGGGAGCGTCAGCAAGATGCTCAGCGAGGCTCCCTTCTTCAAGGCACTGGTCATCGCCGATACGAGAAACATCGACCGGAACAATGTCGGAATAGGCGTGACGACAGAGCAGGAACTGCGAACTCTCTGGTTCGGGGACTACCGCTCCCACCTCGCGGCCGAGGGTCCGAGTCGCTCGGCCGCGCAAATCACCGAAGCCCTGAACGCCGGCTGGCCCGTCCTTCAAAACTTCTGGGCGTTCAAGCGAACCGAGATCTTCATCGCTCGCGCGCAAACGATTTTCGGGACGGAGATGCGCAGGATCAACGAACGCGTAACGATGGAGAACCTGCCGCCGCGCGACTGCGATCCGAAAGGACGCTGAGGAGTTCGCGAATGTCGTCGAGGGTCCGGCCAGACGGCCGGGGCATGATGGACGCATCGATGACGCGCAGACCGTCGAGGCCACGCACCCGGAGCCATCCACCACCGACATGCCGTCATGGCGCATCCGGCGGGTCCTCACCGGGTGGGAGATGGTGGTGCCCAGATCGCCCAGGTTCCCCCCAACCGGAGAGCCGCGCCGGAACGCGGAGAAGCAATCTCTATCATTCTCCGGCAATCGCCCAAGGGCCACAAGCTACGGGTTTTACAGCTACGGGTTTCGAAGCAGCCGCTGCAGGTAGGCAAGGTCCTCTGCGTCGCCCGGCGCCGACCTGGCGGCGATGGCAATCTGTTTCAGGTTCAAGAGGTCGCGCGTCGAAGCGACATGGAAAAGGTGAGAGCGAATCCTGAGCGGCGTCGCGCGGGCGGCAAGCTCGATCGCGGCGAGCGGAAAATCGAACAGCAGGTCCACACGAAGACCGGTATGCGGGTTCTGGAAGAACGCGCTCGTCAGCGTGTCGATCTGCAGGCGTGCCGCGGCCACGCGGCGATTGCCAATCGCCGCGGTGATGTCGCCGTCTTCGTTCACGCGGGCGGCCAATTGCAGGCCATGGTCGTACAGCGCAGCGACGACCGACTTGAGACGCGGCCCAGGGCGGGCGACCACGAAGTCGAAATCCTTTGTCACGCGCCGCGAGCCGAGGACCACGAGCGCCATGCCGCCGACAAGCACCGGGAGCAGACCAAGGCTCCCCAGCTGCCTGGTGATGGCCCCGACCTCGTCGAGCATATCGGCCGGGTCGCTCATCTCAGGACTTCACAGAGTCGATCTCGGGCAGGCGATCCTCGAAGGTGGATAGGCGCTCGACCTGAGGCGGTTCTCGCAGCGCCCGAGCGGCTGCCGCGTAGCGCAGATTGTCCGTTATGCGTTTCGCGGCCTCGATGGACAGGCGCCGGGCCCGCCCTCCAGCCGCGGCGATCCGTCGCCGCTCGTCCGAAGGCAGGCGCGCGGCACGCGCGCGCCCTCCGCGCTGTCCAAGGGCCCTCGCAACTTCGCTCAGCCTCATTGGCCCGACGTTAATTTAACCTAGCGCTAAGCACAAATCCATGGCGCTGCGTTGCCTATCGGGGGCCGGGCGCGCTGCAGACGAAGTTGTCGGCAACGTCGGAGCTTCCCGCTCCCTTGTAGATCGCGACCTGCGCATATGGACAAAGCGGCCGTGTGCGATCGACTACACCGTTGATCAAGCGCGAGGCGATGATTCGATCGGGCAGGCGGAATCAACCTCTCGGGCACTGGTGATCGTGGCCCCTGGCCGTGACAACGACATCAGGCCCTGACATGTGGCGGCGGCCTGGGCGGGTCTCTCCATCGACACCGCGATGAGCAGGACAGGCAGACTGTGCGTCAGGTGTCCTAGACCCTCGCCAGGCGCTCCGCCGCGGCATGAAGCGTCTCGTCCTTCTTGGCAAAGCAGAATCGCAGCACGGGTCCGCCCGGGTCCCGATAAAGGAACGCGGAGACGGGAATCGAGGCCACGCCGTGCTCGGTGATGAGCCAATGCGCCACGTCGGTCGCGGCGTTCTTCGAGATGGCCGAATAGTCGAGCAGCTGAAAGTAGGTGCCGGCGCACGACAGCGGCCGAAAACGTGATCCGGCGATGAGTCGCAGAAAGAGGTCGCGCTTCTGTTGATAGAACCCGCCGAGGGCGCTCGCCGCCGGATCCCGCCGGACGAACTCCGAGAACGCCAGCTGCGACGGCGTGTGCACGGTGAAGGTCACGAACTGGTGCACGCGCGTCACTTCGGCAAGAAGCGACTGCGGGGCCAGGCAGTAGCCCACCTTCCATCCGGTGGTGTGGAACGTCTTGCCAAACGAGCTGATCACGACCGCGCGCGCTCGCAGGTCCGGATAGCGCAGCAGGCTCTCGTGCCGACGGCCATCGAAGACGATGTGCTCGTACACTTCGTCTCCAATCAGCAGGATGTCGGTGCCATCGACGAGGGCGGCGAGCTGCTGCATGTCGTCTTCCGACCACATCATTCCGGTCGGGTTGTGCGGCGTGTTCACGAGAATGGCGCGAGTCTTCGGCGTGATGGCGCGGCGGACCTCGTCCCAGTCGATCCCGTAGTTGGGATAGCGCAGGCTGACGAACACCGGCGTGCCGCCGCTTAGCCGAATCACCGGCACGTACGAGTCGTAGCACGGCTCAAAGAGCACCACCTCGTCGCCGGGCCGCACGAAGGCGGTGAGAGTGGCGTACAGTCCCGCGGTGGCTCCCGAGGTCACGAGCACCTCGGTGGCCGCATCGTAGCGCGCGCCGTAGCAGTGCTCCACCTTGGCGGCAATCCCCTCGCGCAACGCGAGCACGCCCGGCATGGGCGCGTACTGATTGTGTCCGGCTCGCGACGCGGCGGCCATCGCCTCGACCAGCGCGGGATCGCAGTCGAAATCCGGAAATCCCTGGGACAGATTGATGGCGCCATGCTCGTTGGCGAGCTTGGTCATCACCGAGAAGATGCTAACCCCGACATCGGGGAGCTTGGACGCAATCTGGACGGTGCCCGCCATGGTGAGGTCACTATACGATCGGCTCATGCCTGCGCCGCAGGCACGAAGATGGCCCGAAAGTCGTTGACGTTGGTGCGGGTCGGCCCGGTGTGGATCAGGGTGCCGAGGGCTGAGAAGAAACTGTACCCGTCATTGCGGGTCAAGTAATCGGCCGGGTGGAGGCCCAGTGCTACGCAGCGTTCGCGAACGTCCGGACCGAACCAGGCGCCGGCGTTGTCTTCGGTGCCATCGATGCCGTCGGTATCGCACGCCAATGCCCAGGCGGGCACGCCGAGGGTGGCCGCGAGGGCGAGCAGGAATTCAGCAGACCGCCCGCCACGTCCCTGGCCGCGCACCGTGACCGTGGTCTCCCCGCCGGACAGGATGACGCAAGGACGCGGCGCCGGTTCGCCATGATGGAATATCTGTCGGGCGATGGCAGCATGAACATAGGCCACGTCGCGGGATTCACCCTGGAGCGAGTCACCCAGTATCAGCGGCGCTACGCCCTCCTGACGGGCGTAGGCGGCCGCCGCCTGCAACGCGTGCTGGGCGGTGGCGATCACATGCGCTTCGCAGCGAGTAAGACGGGGGTCGTCGGGCTTGGGGGTTTCGCTCCGCGGCGAATTGAGGTGGGTCAGCACCTGCGGTGGAATTTCGATGCCGTACTTGCCGAGGATCGAAAGCGCCTCTTCCCGCGTGGTGGGATCGGCCACGGTGGGGCCGGAGGCGATGACCGACACGTCGTCCCCGGGAACATCGGAGATCGCGAGGGTCACCACTCTTGCCGGCGCGCAGGCGAGGGCGAGACGACCTCCCTTGATGCCGGAGAGGTGTTTGCGCACGCAGTTCAGCTCGGAGATGTTGGCGCCGCTCTTCAGCAGGGCCCGACCGACCATCTGCTTATCGACCAGGGTGAGGCCGGGCGCCGGCAATGCGAGCAGCGACGAACCGCCGCCGGAAATCAGGCAGAGCACCAGATCATCGACGGCCAGGTCCTGAACCAGCTTCAGCATTTCTTCGGCGGCTTGCTCGCCGGCGGCATCGGGAACCGGGTGGGCGGCAAGGACGACGCGGATCTTCGCGGTCTTCTGGCCGTGGCCGTAACGCGTGACCACCATGCCGGAGAGTGGCCCATTCCATCGCTCTTCCACCACCGCCGCCATTGCCGCCGCGGCCTTGCCGGCGCCAATGACCACGGTGCGACCCTGCGGCCGAACCGGAAGGAACGCGGGCAGACAGACGGCAGGGCTGACCGCGGCGAGCGCTGCGCCGAAGAGTCCGCGCAGGAACTGCTCGGGCTCGGGTGGGGTCATGACGCTCCCGAGATCAGGACTATCGAAGTAGATCTGTGGTCTGATCCCTGAAACGGCCACCGATGAACAACGTCTCTATTCGCCCGAATCAAGGACACCGCCTGGAGACTCTCGAGACTGCGGGGCTACACCGAGGTTAGGCAACCGTGACCGAAGTCTTCCATCAAGTCTACAGTCCGGTCGGCGGCAGCGTCCTCTTGTCGGCGCTCGTCGCATCGCTCCCACCGCTCCTGCTCGCGGTGCTGCTGGCCGTCCTCCGCGTGGCGCCCTGGCGCGCTGCGGTGGCGGCGGCCGCAACGGCCTTCGCGCTGGCGTGGCTCGTCTGGGGCATGCCGATGTCGCTGACCATCGCCGCCGCCACGCATGGCATGGCGTTCGGCCTGTGGCCCATCTGCTGGGTCGTGGTCAGCACAGTCTTCTTCTACAACCTGTCCGTCGAGAGCGGCGATTTCGACATCATCCGAAGGTCGCTCGGCCGGCTGACCGGCGACCGCCGCATCCAGCTGGTGCTCGTCGCCTTCTGCTTCGGCGCGCTCATCGAAGGCATCGCGGGTTTTGGGGCGCCGGTGGCGATCTCGGCCGCCATGCTCGCGGGCCTGGGGTTCGAGCCGATTATGGCCGCGTCTCTGGCGCTCATCGCCAACACGGCGCCGGTCGCCTTTGGGTCGCTGGGCATTCCGGTCACCACGCTGGGCGGCCTGTTGGCGCCGATGCTGGGTCACGACACCCAAACGACCACCCGTGCGCTGTCGGCCATGGTCGGCCGTCAGCTCCCGATCTTCTCTCTGATCGTACCCGCGTACCTGGTGGTCCTCTACGCCGGGTGGAGACGGATGGTCGAAGTATGGCCGGCGGTGCTCACAGCCGGCGCCACCTTTGCGGTCGGCCAGTTCGCGATCTCGAACTTCGTCGGGCCGGAACTGACGGACGTCGTGGCCGCGCTGACTTCGCTGGCCTCGGTCGCGTTGCTCCTGCGCGTGTGGCAGCCGGCGGAAGAATTCACCGAAGGCGCGCGGGCGGCGGTCACCCCGGACGTTCCGCGCGACACCCTTGGCCGTGTTTTTCGGGCCTACGCGACGTACGGCATCCTGATCGTCACGGTGCTGATTGGTCAGGTTGGGAACCTCCCAGGCATGTCGAAGGTGGGCCCGCCCGCCAATGTCACGGCGTTGTTGAGGTGCGGACAGGGCGGCAACAAGTTGTGTCCGGATCCCTGGCTGGGCGCGAGTGCTGCCGCCGACCCGCAGGGGTTCCGCTTCCCGGTGTGGGAATTCAGCTGGCCGGGCGCCTACCGCATGCAGGACGGCAAGCCCGCGCCGCTGGTACAGCGCGAAGCGCCGGTGGTGGCCGCATCGAGCCCCTACCCCCTGAATTACCGGCTCGATTTTCTGGCCACCGCCGGCACGCTCGTCTTCTTCGCGGTGTTGCTGGCGTTCGTGCCCATGTTGATCTTCGGCCTGTCTCCGAAGGCACTCCCGACCACCCTGCGGAAAACGCTTCGGCAACTTCAGCTGCCCGTGGTCACCATCGCGTTCATTCTCTCGATCGCGACGGTGATGAACTACTCGGGGATGACCTCGTCAATGGCGCTGGCGCTGGCAGGCACGGGCGTGCTCTTTCCCTTCTTCTCGGCTTGGCTCGGCATGATCGGCGTCTTCCTCACCGGCAGCGACACCTCCTCGAACACGCTCTTCGGTCCGTTGCAGGCGACGACGGCGAAATTGTCCGGGCTCGATCCGATATTGATGGGGGCCACCAACTCTTCGGGGGGCGTGATGGGCAAAATGATCAGCCCGCAGAATCTTTCGGTCGGCGCCGCGGGCGTCGGGGCGGTGGGCCGCGAAGGGGAGATTTTCTCGAAGGTGATCGCCCACAGCCTCATCTTGACGACCTTGATGGGCATCGTGGCGATGCTCCAGGCTTATGTCGTGCCATGGATGGTTCCAAAGCTGTGAAACGACGCGCGGCCCCGACGCTGAGCGCTCGAGAAGGAGATACCGATGTTTGTTATTGAATCGTACTCACTGGCGGTCATGCTGTGCATCGTGACGATGCTGTGTTGGGGATCGTGGGCCAACACCCAGAAACTCGCCAGCAAGGAATGGCGCTTTCAGCTCTTCTACTGGGACTACGCGATAGGAGTCCTGCTCCTCACTCTCATTCTCGCGTTTACGCTGGGAAGCACGGGTACGGTGGGCCGCGCGTTTCTTCCCGACCTTGCTCAAGCCAGCCGGAGCGCGTTGGGATCGGCGCTTCTGGGCGGCATCGTCTTCAACATCTCGAACATCCTCCTCGTCGCCGCCATCGACATCGCCGGGATGGCCGTCGCCTTCCCCATCGGGGTGGGCCTGGCGCTGGTGATCGGTGTGGTCACCAACTACCTCGCCGACCCCGTCGGCAACGCAGTGCTGCTGTTCCTCGGCGTCGCTGGAGTGGTGGCCGCCATCGTGCTCTCGGCCCTCGCCTATGGCCGGCTTCCCGCGGCAGGCAAGAGCTCCTCGGGCAAGGGCATGGGCCTCTCGATCGCCGCGGGCCTGCTCATGGGCTACTTCTATCGCTTCGTGGCGGCCTCCATGTTCCCCATCTCGGTCGTGGACGGCCACCTGAAGGTGGACGCCACGGCGGGGTATCTCAGTCCGTACACCGCCCTTGTCGTGTTCTCGACGGGACTGTTCCTGTCCAACTTCGTCTGGAACACCCTGGTGATGAAGTGGCCCTTCGTGGGGGGACCCGTGCCCATCGGCGACTACTTCTCAAAGGGAACCGTACGCCTCCACGCCATCGGCATCCTCGGCGGCGCCATCTGGAGCATGGGGATGTCGTTGAGCATCCTGGCGTCGGGCGCGGCGGGATTCGCCATTTCGTACGGCTTGGGACAGGGCGCGACCCTCGTGGCAGCGCTGTGGGGCGTCTTCGTGTGGCGCGAATTCGACGGAGCCCCCGCGGGCACGAAACCCCTGCTCGCGGCCATGTTCGCCTCCTTCGTGGTCGGCCTGGCCTTGATCGTCTATGCCCGGATCGCGTAAGGAAGTCTACCCAGGTCGCAGCCAATCGGGCCCGGCGCCGGGCCGCTTAGAAGCGGAGGGAGAGATTGGCCCGAAATCCACCCCTCATCGGCGCCAGGTCCAGGGCCACCTTGGGCCGACCTGTCGCCACCGGAGCCCATCGATCGGTCTTCACGGCGAGGCCAACGAGGGCGCCCAGACCGCCCGTGATCGCGCCGCCCATCAGACCGAAGCCCACCACGCGGCCGGTGTTCTCGCAGTCCCGGTAGCAATCGTCGAGGGCCACGACGAGAAGGCCCATGAATAGCGCACCCGGCACGAAACCAATGACCGCTCCTTCGCGCCAGTGCGAGCGCCGGCCGCGCACCACCTCGAGCTTCTCCATCTGTTGAGGCGACAAACGCAGCAGGGGCTTCGCGAGGTCTTTCGGGCGCACGATGACCTCGTCGGGGCCCGCGGCGTCGACCGTGCCTTGGACCGTCTTTCCCCCACTGGAGAGACGCAATCGGACCCGGTCCCCGCTCGACAGGTCTGCGATGGCTAAGGCGCCGTCGGCCGCCGCAGCCGCCGAGACCCCCGGCCAGGCGACGAGAACAGCGGTAAACAGAGCGTTGAAGAATTTCATGTGTCCTCCCTCAGGAACACCGGAAGTCTTGCATGGCCAAGGGTGGCCCGTCCCTAACAAACCCCAGAATAGATCCAAAGAAGTTCCAAACGCGGCGCTCTCACGGACGTCGCCAGGTCAAAGGCCGGTGTGCCGCCTGTGGCACCCTTCATCCTCGGCGCTTGACCTGACTCGAGGTGGGCGGCGTACACTCGCCCCGGAGGCCTGAATGAAGAAGGTAACAATTCTTGCGCTGATCGTGGCCCTTGCATCCCCGGCACTTGCCCTCTCCCAGAAGGCCAAGAAGGAAAAGAAAGAGAAGGGCAAGGACAAGAGCGCGGACGTTCAGATGATCGTGGTGTTCGGCAACGACGACCGCGAGGCCACGCACGCCTATTTCTCGAAAAAATACGGCAAAGGGAACTGCCCTCCCGGGCTCGCAAAGAAGAACAACGGATGCCTGCCCCCGGGGCAGGCGAAGAAGCGATACCAGGTGGGGCAGCCGCTCCCTCGGGAGATCGTTTACGGGGAACCGCCCGCTGATCTGGTGGTCTCGCTCAAGCCCTGCCCTTCCGGCTACAAGTACGTGGTGGTGGATGGCGACCTCGTGAAGCTCGCCATCGGCACCATGCTGGTGGTGGACGCGGTCGACGGATTGATTCACTAGAATCCGCCGCAGCGCTGCGCCAGGAGTTGGTCCGCGACCAACGCTCGAATGCGTGCCTGTTCAACCACCAGCGCGAGATGACCGCGGTGCTCGAAGCCCGCCAGGGGCGATCCGGGGATGGTGGCCGCGGCGAACTCAGAGGTATCGGAACAGAGGCGGAAAGACGATCACGACAATCGACGCCCACACAACGTAGACCGGCAGGTAATCCGTTTGCCAGCGTTCGAGATCCGAGAACGATCTCCGCCCGCGCAGAAAGAGGATGTAGAGCACGGCGGACCACGCCAGATTGACCAGGAGAATCACGTTCTCGCCCAGGGCGGCCACCCGGTTGGGGCTGAAGCCGAATTCAGAGATGCGCGCGGCGATGGCCGAGAGCGCCACAACGTCGGCCAGGAGCGCGCTGATCACCACTACGACCTGCACACCATCGAAGAGGCCGGGAGGTGACCGCGGGTCGCGGGCCGATATCGAATACAGGAGAAGCCCCAGGACCAGGGCCAGAAGCAGGTCGAACCCGATCAGCACTTCGCGCTGGATACCGACTCCGCGGCCAGTCCAAAGCATCGCACCCAGAAACGTGACCAGCATGGCGGCGAAAAGCGGGCTGAAGAGGCGCGTCAACACCGGCGCCATGTTTTCGATGACACTCTGCTTGGCTTCCACCAGCCACGAGGCGACGAGGACGGCCCCCGCGGCGCCGCAGGGCAGAAGCCACAACTGGACGAAGGGCTCGGCGTTGATCCCGATGGCCCCGAAGATCGTGAGCGTGAACCCCGTGAAGACACCGCCGCCGAGGGCGATCAGCACGTAGTAGATGAACAGTTCGCCCGAGAATCGAATGAAGTCCATGCGGCCGGACACCTCCCGCCACCGGGCGCCTGCGTACGCGATGCCCACGGCGAACCAGAGGGCCATGGGCAGATGCAGGGCCGAGAGCACTTCGGTGAAGCTGTGCTGAACGAAGGGATAGACGTTGGCGAACACGCCCGCCGCCACGAAGGCCACCGCCAGCCAGCGAACAACGCGACGGTCGACACGCCTCTTCCAGGCGAAATAGGCGGTGAGAAGGGACAGCACGAAGAGCGGCGCGTTGTGGGCATAGAAGAGGGAGTTTCTCTCCGGGTCGATCCCGAAGAGCACCGGCAGCTTGATGCTCACGGCCGCCGCCACCGCGAGAGAGAAGGCGACGATGGCGTCCATTCGCACCGCGTCCTGCGACTCCCCGGAATCTGCTGGAGTAGCGACGAGCTGTTTCCACAAACGCTCCGAGTGCTCGCGCGCGAACTCGCGTGAGAGGGCGTCGAGATCCCCCATGCGCTTCACCGCCACCAGGAATGCTTCATCGGTGGCGAGTCCCGCCTCGACCAGGCCCGCGACCTGTTCGCGCAGATGGTCTTCGAGCTCAGCGACGTCGACGGCATGGATTGCCTGCCGGCGGCGAAGGTACGTCCGCCATTGGTCGATCTGTCCTTCGAGCATGGCCGCGTTGTCTGAAGGCGTCATGGCTCAGGCTCCTTCGGTCAGTAGCCCGGCGGAGGCCGGGACGGAAAGGGAGAGCGACCCCCAGATGCCATGAAGGGTGGCGTCGACCGCCTGCCACTGCCGGCGTTCCTCGGCGAGCTGAGCCCGGCCCCCAGGCGTGATCTGGTAGTACTTGCGGCGGCGACCGGTTTCCGCCGCTTCCCACCGCGCTTCGACGTGGCTGAGCCGCTCGAGCCGATGCAGAACGGGGTAGAGCATTCCGTCCGTCCACTCCATGTGGCCTCCGGATAACTCCCGAACTCTCTTGAGGATAGCGTAGCCGTAGCTGTCGCTCTCGGCCAGGATCGCCAGGACGATCGGCGTCGAGGAAGCGGCTATGAGGTCCTTGTTGATTTCCATGGCTCACCCCGTGGCGTGGCGCTGACGAACCCGATTCGTCGTGTCATAGCAGCACTATACATTGCAGTGTTATGTATTGCAATCTGCCCGCCGACCTGGGCTACGTCGACACACGACTTCTCGCTGAAAACAGCCGTTCTTCAGCACCTGCCGGGCAAGCGCGTGTCGTCCCGACCGTCTTTCCAACCCAACCCCGATCGCGAACCGACTGATTCAGGGGAGGCCTAGTTTGTAGAGCCTCCCAGCGTTGGTGCGCAGAACCATGGTCGCAAGCTCCTCGGCGCGCGGGCGCGTCACTTCCCCGCCGCGCAACATGCCGGTGAGGGCAAGAGCGAGAGCCTGTCGCGCCGTCGTCGAGCCGAGCCAGGCGCTTCGCTCCCAACCGGCATCCGGCCCTAGCCCGAAGGCGTCGGTCCCGAAGAGCACTTTCTCTGGAAACTCCCCGAGCCAGTCTCGCAGGATGGCGGCCAGCCTGCCCCGCGTGTAGATGACCGGCAGCACGGAGAAGTCGACATAGACGTTGGGCTTCCCAAGCAGCGCCTCGGCGTGGTGTGCGAAGACGCCGCCACCGTGGACGATCACGAAGTTTGTCTGCCGCAACTCCGGGTCGCCAAGCGCCGGTTCGAGCAGCAGCGGGTCGCTGCCCGCGACCTTGTAAAAGGCGCCTCCCCCCTCGAAAGCATGTATGTGGACGGCCATCCCGAGACGGCCCGCCTCGCGCGCGATACGGCGGAACAGGAAATCCTGGAGCGTCTTGTACTCGGCGTGCGACGGCACGCCGCCCGAGACATAGCGTGCGTAGACGTTTTTCGCGGTGGCTTCCTCGGCGTCGTCGAAGTCGAGCTTTCGGAGATAGGCGGCCTCGAACTTGACCGCGATGCATCCCGCCCTCCGCTGCCGCTCCAACGTTGGCGTAACCACTGTTTTGAGGTATGCCTCGAGGGTCTGGGGTAGCCTCGCGATCTTGAGATCGGCGAGGTATCGCAACAGCAGCTTCTCCTCGAGCGGGTAGAGCACGTTGTAATCCGGGCTCACCGCGCGCTCGGCCGCGGCCGAGAGCGGCAGCATCAACGCGTCCACGTAGCTCGCCCACCGAAACCGCGGAGACTGAAGGCCGGGCCCCATGGCCACTCGGTTCGCAACCATCACCTCAGTTCCGATCTTGTCGAGCACCCATTCCGGGAACCTCTCTCCTTGTTCCTGGGCGACCCTCCTCATGGTGGCGCGCAGCTCGGCCAGGTGCGGTTCGCTGAGGTCGGTGTGGGGATAGCCGTAGAGCGCCTTGTAGGCGCCGAGCCATTCCGGGTTCTCGGGCCGCAGCCGGGTGGGGAGCGAGAAGCTCGGCAGCCCGTCGAGGGGCAGCGCGTCAGCATCCGCGTCGTCCGGGGCAATGCTGTTCGCGTGAGTGTGGTTGTCCACCGCCTTGATGTTCGCGATAAAAGCGGCGAGGGGCGCGTCTATTTCAGGCTGCGAGATCGCGCTGGGCGAGATGCCGCAGGCAAGGGCGGCAGCCAGGATTGTCTTGATCTTCATCCCGTGTCTCCCTTCGAAGAATAGATGGACATCTTCAGGACTCCTAATCGATGCCTGGTGCGCCGACGAGTCAGGATTTAGTACCTGAGTCCCGAATCGAACATCAGCGTGACCACCTGGGCGCCCGGCCCCAGCCGCTTGGCCACGCGAATCGCGGCCACGACGTTCGCACCGGAAGACGTCCACGCGAAGAGGCCTTCTTCCCGCGCGAGGCGTCTTGCCATTTCTTCCCCCTCATTTGTACTGACGGCCAGGGCTTCGTTCCGTTTGCTCACGGCGGGGCCGCGCCATCCCGATCAGGGCGAGCGAACGATGCGCCCGCCCTGCATCACGAAACGGACGTCGCGGACGCGCGCGATGTCGCGGGTCGGGTCGCCCTGAACCGCCACCAGGTCGGCGAGGAAGCCCTCGCGCAGCGCGCCGAGGCGGTCATCGAGCCCGAAGAGGCGCGCGTTGACGCTGGTGGCCGAGCGCAGGGCCGACGGTGCGCTCATTCCCGCTCCGACCAGCAACTCGATCTCCCAGGCGTTGGTCCCGTGGGCATAAACGCCCGTGTCGCCACCCACGCAGATCGGCACCCCCGCCGCAAGTGCCGCGGCGAGGCCGGCCCTCTTCTGCACCATCCGCGCGGTTGGCGGCGAGCTCTCTTTCCAACCGGCGTAGCGCGCCGTGGCCTCCTCGGCCGCGAGCGTCGGGCAGTAACCGATCTTCCGCTCGGCCATCAGGCGCCACAGCGCGGGAGTGCCTGCGTCGCCGTGCTCGATGGTGGCGACACCGGCCATGATCGCGCGACGCATCCCCTCCTCAGTGGCTGCGTGGGCAACCACTTTCCGCCCGCTCGAGGTCGCGACCTCCACGAGAGTGCGCAACTCGGCCTCCGAGAAGGTCGGCTGCGCGGCGCCGTTTTGACCCCAGCGGTAATCGGCGTAGACCTTGATCCAGTCGGCGCCGTGTCCGATCTGATCCCGAGCCACGCGAGTGAGCCCCTCGACGCCATCCGCTTCCTCGGCGCCCTGCGGCGCCCGGAACTCGGGCGCGTACCCTTTCGGTCCATAGCTTCCCGTCGCCACGATGGCGCGGGATGAGATCAGCAGCCGAGGCCCCGGGATGATGCCCTCCTCGATCGCCTGCTTGAGTCCGGCGTCCGCGTAGCCGGCGCCTTCCGTGCCGAGGTCGCGCGCCGTGGTGAAGCCGGCCTGCAGCGTGGCCTGCGCGTGATTCACCGCGCGCGCGGTGCGAAGGCTCAGCGGCTCCTTGAG